>DASZQM010000185.1:0-4019 GCA_035549645.1 Solirubrobacterales bacterium
GAAGGACACCGAGCAGTACCACATCTGCTTCGGCGCGCCCGGCATCACCCGCGACGACGACCGCCGCTACGCGCTCGCCGTGCTCGACTCGATCTTCGGTGGCTCCAGCTCCTCGCGCCTCTTTCGTGAGGTCCGCGAGAAGCGCGGCCTCGCATACGCGGTCGGCTCCTACAACGAGCAGTACACCGACTCCGGCCTCGTCGCCAGCTACGTCGGCACCCGCGAGGACAACGTCGAGGAGGCCTGCGCGATCATCGGCGCCGAGCTCGCCCGCCTGCGCTCCGAGCCGGTCAGCGCCGAGGAGCTCTCGCGCGGCAAGGAGAGCGTCAAGGGCAGGCTCGTGCTCTCCTCGGAGTCGACGGCCGCGCGGATGTCCCGCATCTCCCGCGCCACCCTCTTCGGCCTGCCGATCGACAGCCTCGACGAGATGTTGGCCAAGGTCGACGCGGTCACGGTCGACGATCTGACTGCGCTGGCCGAGGAGCTCTACGGTCCGGAGCGGCTCTCGGCTGCCTGCGTCGGTCGCGACGAGTCGCGCTTTCGCGAGGCGCTCGGCCCGGTCAGCGAGTCGCTGGTCGCGGCGTGATCCGGGTCGCGGTATCGGGAGCGGCCGGTCGGATGGGCCAGGCCGTCTGCGAAACGGTCGAAGAGGCCGGTGACACGGAGCTGACCGGCAAGGCCGATCCGGCGCTGGGCACCGAGCTCGGCGAGGTGCTCGCCGACGCCGACGTCGTCGTCGACTTCACCCGTCCCGATACGGCCCTGGCCAACGCCGAAGCCTGTCTCGCCGCCGGCGTCCACGTCGTGGTCGGGACCACCGGCTTCGACCTGGACGCGCTCAAGAAGGCCGCTGAGGCATCCGAAGCCAACGCTTTCGTCGCGCCCAACTTCGCGATCGGCGCAGTGCTGCTGATGGAGGTGGCGCAGAGGATCGCCCCGCACATGCCCGAGTGCGAGATCATCGAGCTCCATCACGACCAGAAGCTGGATGCACCCTCGGGCACCGCAAAGCGCACCGCCGAGTTGATCGCGGCCGCCGGCGGCAACGTCCACGAGCCGATCCACTCGGTGCGCCTGCCCGGCCTGGTCGCCCACCAGGAAGTCGTCTTCGGCGGCCAGGGCCAGACCCTCAGCCTCCGCCACGACTCGATCGACCGCCACTCCTTCATGCCCGGCGTGCTTTTGGCGGTGCAGAAGATCGCCGGCCTGCCCGACCGCTTCACGGTCGGGCTGGAGAAGCTGCTCTAGTTCGGGCCGCGATACCCTGGCGCTATGAAGCGAATTCGCGGAGTAATCACGGCAATGGCCACGCCGTTCGACGAGAACGGGCAAGTCGACGAGGCCGCCGCGCTCAAACTCGCGACCTACCTGCTGGAGCACGGTTCGCACGGGCTGGTGATCTCCGGCTCGACCGGCGAGGCGCCGACGCTGACCGACGAGGAGGCGCTAGATCTGACCAGGGCCGTTCGCCGCGAGGTCGGCGATGACGTGCTGCTCGTCTGCGGTACCGGCACCAACTACACCGCGCACTCGATCGAGCTGACACAGGGCGCGGCCGAGGCCGGCGCCGATGCCGCGCTGATCGTCACGCCCTACTACAACAAGCCCAACCCGGCGGGGATCCTCGCTCATTTCGAAGCGATCGCCGCCGCGGTGCCGGACCTGCCGCTGATCGCCTACAACATCCCTTCGCGGGTCGTGGTCAACGTGCCGCCCGCGCAGCTGGCCGAGATCGCCAAGATCGAGAACGTGGTGGCTGTCAAGCAGGCCAACAACGATGACCTGCAGCCAATCGAGGGCCTCGACATCCTTGCCGGCAACGACGACATCTTCTTCAAGACCCTGGAGATCGGCGGCGCGGGCGGTATCTGCGTCGCTTCGCACCTGGTCGGTCCGCAGATGCGTGAAATCTGGGATGCGGCGCAGGCCGGCGACCTCGACCGGGCCCGGGAGATCGACGCTGGTCTGCGCGAGGTCTACGCGGCGATGGGCGTGACCACCAACCCGATCCCGGTCAAGGCGGCTCTGGAGATGACGGGCTTGATCCCGTCGGGAACGCTGCGACTCCCCCTCGTACCCGCGGATGACGCGCAGAGGGCGACAGTGCGGGCCGCGCTCGAAGGCGTCGGCCTCACCCCGGTGAGCAGCTAGTGCCGAACAGCAAGCTGCGAGTGCTGCCGCTCGGGGGACTGGGCGAGATCGGCAAGAACATGACCGTGATCGAGTACGACGGCCGCATCGTCGTCGTCGACACGGGCCTGATGTTCCCGACCGCGGAGATGCTGGGCATCGACCTCGTCCTGCCCGACTTCTCCTACCTGCGCGAGCGCGCTGATGACATCGAGGCGATCGTGCTCACCCACGGCCACGAGGACCACGTCGGCGCCCTGCCCTATGTACTGCGTGAAATCGGCATGCCACCTGTGATCTACGGCGGCCTGCTGACGGTCGGCATGGTCCGCTCCAAGCTCGACGAGCACAAGCTCAAGGACGCGCCGCTGCAGGAGCTGCCGGCAGGGGAGACGGTCGAGGCCGGGCCCTTCGAGCTCGAGCTGATCCACCTCTCGCACTCGATTCCCGACGCCCGCGGGGTGCTGCTGAGCACCGAGCTGGGCTCGGTGCTGATGACCGGCGACTACAAGTTCGACCAGACCCCGGTCGACGGCCGCCCAGCCGACATCTCGCGCTTGGCGGAAGTCGGCCGCGACGGCCTGCTGCTGCTCTGCGGCGACTCGACCAACGCCGACCGCCCGGGCGTCGCCCCCTCGGAGTCGAGCGTCGGCCCGGCGCTGCTCGACACCTTCTCCGACTGCGAGGGACGGATCATCGTCACCTCCTTCGCCTCCAACATCCACCGCGTCCAACAGGTGATCGACGCCGCGATAAAGCTCGACCGCCGCGTCGCCCTGGTCGGCCGTTCGATGCGCAAAAACTTCAACATCGCCTCCAACCTCGGCATCGCCGAGGCGCCGAGCGGCCTCTTCATCCAGCCGCGCGAGATCGAGAGCTTTCCCGACGAGAAGGTGATCGTGATCTCGACCGGCAGCCAGGGCGAGCCGCTCTCGGCCCTGCGGCGGATGGCCAACAACGACCACCGTGACGTCGAGCTGCACTCCGGCGACACCGTCGTCTTCTCGGCGACGCCGGTACCGGGCAACGAGCGCGCCGTCAACGAGACGATCGACCGCATCTACGAGATCGGCGCCAAGGTCGTCACCGCCAAGGACGCGCCGATCCACGCCTCCGGGCACGGCTGGCAGGAGGAGCTGAAACTGATGCTCAACCTGACCAAACCGCGCTACGTGCTGCCGGTCCACGGCGACCACCAGCGCCTGCGCCTGCACTCGGAGCTGGCGCAGTCGGTCGGCATCGAGCCCGAGCGCATCTTCCAGGGCCGCAACGGCCTGCCGCTGGAGATCGACGCCCGCGGGGCCCGCTTCGGCGAGGACATCCACGCCGGCGTGATCTACGTCGACGGCGTCAACGTCGGCGAGCCCGATGACGTCGCCCTGCGCGACCGCCGCGAGATCTCCGCCGACGGCATCTTCATCGTCGTCGCGACGATCTCCTCCGAGGACGGCCACGTCGTCGCTGACCCCGAGGTCATCTTCCGCGGCGTCTCCTTCCTCGAGGAGGCCGACGCGCTGGTCGAGGACCTGCGCGACCTGGTCGAGGACTCACTGGAGGATGCGGCAAAAGCGGGTACGCGCGAGCTCCATCTCATTCAGGAAGACCTGCACGACGCGGTGGCAGGTTTGGTCTACGAAAAACTCCGCCGCCGCCCGATGATCATTCCCGTGGTCGTAGAGGTTTGACGCGGGCGTTCCGGCCCCGCGGGTCCTGTCGCCGCAGGACCCCCCACCCCTTCCGGTAGCTAAAGCTTCCTCAGGGGCGGGTCCCCCTCCGGCGCCACCCCCGGGGAGGAGCGTCCTCGGCAGAGCTTGCTTGCGAGGGAAGGCGTCTTCGGCCTAAAGAAGCTCTGCTGATCCTCGCACAAAAAAATGGACCTGCCGGGGATG
>DASZQM010000186.1:0-13083 GCA_035549645.1 Solirubrobacterales bacterium
CGGAAGCGAAGGTGGCCGCAATCGTTGGCGCGGAAGCCGTCGCTGTGGGAGAAGCCAAACCAGGCGGCCGGGTTGGCGCCACCACCGAAAGCGGTCGAGCGGATCGGGAATTCTTCGCGGCAGGTGGTCGGGTTGACGGTGAAGCGCGGTCGCCTGATCATCACGTCGAGGGCGCGGACGTCGAGCTTTACGCCGCCGAAGACGTCGGGGATCGGGTCGGAGACGACCTTCAGCTCGGCGGTTTCGGGATCGACGTATGCCGCCGCCCGAACCACGACGGTGCCGAGGTCGTACGGGCCGGCAAGGGCGGGGGTTACGAAGAGCAGGCTGACGGGCGCCCCCTTATATGGACCGGCGAGGTAGACCTTGCCGTGGACGCCAAGCGGCTTCGGCCCCGTGCCAGTGTCGATGTCGAGATAGCCCAGCGAGCTTTTCTGCGGGCAAGCGCCAGTCGCCTTGACGCTTGCCCCGCTGCGCAGGGCAGCGGCGGCGATGCTCGCCTCCGAGCAATAGGCGACGCCGCGCAGCCTGGCAACCATGCCGGGCGGCAGTTGCAATTCGATCCGGCGCAGCTCCTGCGCCCCGTCGGGACGGGCGAAGTGGAAGCGGAAGGGGCTGTAGGCGCCGGCGCGCCGCTGGTCGGGCCGGGCGCTGAGGGTCGGCGCGAAGGGACGCTCGGCGAGCGTCTTGGCGCAAGGGCGACCCCCGGGCGACGACAGGAGGGAGAACGAGTCGCCGGGGGTCGCCGCTTTGTTGCCCGTCCATGGGGTGAGCTTGGTCGCGGTCGAGTGCGGGCCGCAGGTCGGCGGGCTGGTCAGAACTCCCTGCGGCCCACCATCGAGGTGGAGGGTGAAGTCACTGAAGGGCGCTTGCGGGTTTTCGTCGATAACCACGCTCAGCTGCCCTGTCCGCGGATCGGGGTAGACATGACCGACGAGCCGAACGTCTACCCCGAACCGCGGAGAGGTCGCGTGGATGAAGATGCGGAACTGGTTGCCCGAACCGGGGTCGTTGCTGAGCGGCTGGCCGACGTAGACGGTGCCGCCGATCGAGTTGGGTGGAAGCGAGGGCGTCTGCACCGTGACGCTGCCGACCTTCGACTCGTCCGGGCACTGGATCGCATTACCGGTCCCCTTGCCGAACTGGGCGTCGGTGCAGCCGCGCAGGGTGCGGGCGGCGGACGGGTTGAGACCCATGCCTTCGGGCAAGGTCACCCGCGCCGTGCGCAGGTGGGAGTTGGTGATTTCTTCTGGACCCGGTTTGTAGGGGATCTTCAGCGAGATCGCGGCGGGTTCGGGTGAGTCGGTCGAGCCGTTCACCGAGACGTCGACCGCGGGTTCGAAGGGGACGATTTCACAGCCATCGGCGCCGACAGCGGTCGTGAACGGTTCGCTGACGAAGACGCCGGGGTCCTGGTAGGAGTCGACGCGCAGGATCGAGGTCTGGCCGCCGTCGCAGACGCTCGGCATCGTCAGGTAACCGTCGCCGGCCTTGCCGTTGAAGATCAGGCGGGAGCCGATCAGTGGTGGGCCGTCGGGGGGCGGCTTGACGTCGGAGATGGTGAAGGAGATGTGCTGGTCGGCGGGGCTCAGGTCGCCGACCAGCAGGGTCGGTTCTGACCCGGGCAGCGGCACCTGGAACCCGGCCATCGCCGGCACCCCAAAGGGCGGTTCGACGTTATAGACCGGCACCGGGATCGTCGCCGCGACCGGTGGTGGGCCGGCGGCGACGATCGCCCGCAGGTAATTGGTGCCGACCAGCGACCCGGGCGGACAGGCCGAGCTCGCCAGCTCTGCCACCGTGCACTGTTCCGTCGCCTCGGGGTTGACCCCGAGGCCCTCGGGCAGTTCGACTTTGATGTCCTTGACATTGCCTTCCGGGACTTCGAATGCACCGGTGTTGAGTTTGAATGCGGTGATGCCGAAGTTGGGGTGGCCGGCGGCCTGGGTGTAGAAGTCTGAGACGTCTTCGGCGGTGCAGGGTTCGGCGGGTGTCGCGTCGACCGCGCAGGTCAATGCTTCCCAGTTGGCGATGCCGAAATCCGCCCGGGCCGAGGGGGCGGCGCAGGCGCAAAGGAGCAGTGCGACCGCGACCGCGACCCTGGCGATCCTCGCCCCCATCTCAGCCCCTGCTCCTGCAGGCGCGCACAACCGTGCCGCCGATGCGCAGCCCGCCGGAGAAGGAGACGATGCCGTGGGCGAAGAAGCGGCCGTTGGCGCAGCGCGCCAGCACGTAGCTCTGCCTCTTGCCGCGGAAGCTGAAGTTGCGCTTGATCGCCATCGCGAAGCGGGTGACCGAGCCGTAGCCACCGGCGATCTTGGGGATTCGCGCAATCGCCCGCGTGCCAAAGCGCCCCTTGTGAACGTGCTTGATCTTCACCACCGTGACGATCGCCGTCGGCGCCGGAACGTTGACGTAGGCGTGGATGTACATCGTCGTCACGCCTCCCCTGACGCCGCCGTTGAAGAGGACCAGCGGGCCGGTCGAGTAGAACGGCGCCTGTTCGGGGAAGGCGACCCGGACCCTGGTCTTGCCGGCGCCGACGATCGCCTTCGAGCAGGCGCGCTTGGCCGCCCGGGTGTTGCGCGCCTGCAGCTTGCCGGCCGAACAGGTAGGAAGACCGCGCGCGTTCACCGTGCCGTGCTTGTCGAAATCGGCGATCACCTGCTGCGCCGCCGGCGGATGCGAGCCATCGGTCGTCGAGATGTCGCCCGCGATGCGCAGGGTGATCGGAGCCATGCGATTGCGCGGCAACGCCTTGGGAGTGACGCTCCCGTTGAGCTTGAGCACGACGTTGCCGGCGCGAACCACGGTCGGCTTGGCGGCGACCGCGAGGCCCGCCGTCGCCAGGACGGCGAAGACCAACGTCGCGCTCAGGGTCAGTGACAGCTTCTTGCTCACGCTATGGCGGCTACCCATCGTCACGGGGAGAGAACCCCTCCCCACCCACAGCGCTGCGTTGGCACGCCCGGCTATGTCAGCCCGCTGACAACCGCTCGCATCAAAGGTCGCCCGATCCCGGTTGGACCTGTACATCCACTCGCAATCAATCTCTCGAGGGAGGCAGGGAAAATGCTCAGACGACTGGTTATCGGCGGCGCGCTGGCGCTCGCCTTGGTCACCACGGAGGCGACGGCCCTGGCCACGTCGGCCGACGCCCAGATGTTGAAGGGGAGGACCTCGCAGGGCCACCGGATCAAGATCGCGGCCACGAAGCACGCCTTTCGAATTCACGTGTTCGAGATAGATCTCCGCTGCCACGACGGCAGCGCCCTGCTGCTCGAAGAGGGCGGCTTTCTCTGGACGAAGACAAAGTCGAACGGCAGCTTCCGCGAATCGCAGTTCGGCAAGACCGACAGCGTCTACTTTCGCGGTCGCCTCAGCAACGGGCGAATCCGGGGTCGGCTGCGCGTCACCGACAAGGAGAAGCGCGCCCCGATGTGCGCATCGAGGTGGATTGCCTTCAGTGCCACGCCCGGATGAGATAAGCGATCAGGCGAAATGGACTCAATGGGGAGGTTCGCCGCGGAGGATCCAGAAGCCATCTGGAGTCCGACTCAGCCGGCCGTCGCCCTTCAGCCCGGCGAGGGCGCTCGTCACCGACGGGCGCCTCGCGCCCATCAGCTCGGCAAGCAGACGGTGGGGTAGCCGAATCGCAAGATGGACACCGTCCGTCTCAGCGCTGCCCCAGGTCTCGGCCAACTGCCAAAGCGCCGTCAGAAGCCTCTCCTCGAGGCCGACGATGTTGGCCGCCGCCACGTCCGCGGCGAGTGCCCGTGAGCGCCTGACGCCACGGCCGAGAAGATTTGAGACCAGCGGCGGCCACTGGCCGAGGCACCGAGCGATCGGGGCGCCCAACTGGGCCACGGTGGTGGCCTCGACCACCTCCCAGGATGGCCTGCAGAAAGATGAGGTGTCTTCCTCCCAGGGCCGGATCAGTTCTCCTTGTCCCAGCAACTCGATGCTCGCACCCTGCGCTACCTCAATGCGGCGAACCAGCAGGCCCTTGACGATCAGGTAACCAAGGTGCCCGGACTCCGGGGCCTTGGCCTCGGGGCACCACGGCCCCTTCCTCAAAGCCGCGACCTGCACCGGCAGGGCTTTCATGGCAATTGCGCGCTCATCCTGCGCCAGCCCGTCGGCAAGCCCCGGATCGCACTCGAGCAGCTGGACTACGCGGGCCTTGCTCATCTCCCCCCTCTGCCCGTTTCCCCTCGAAACAGGCATACAGGCGAGAAGTTGCCCTGGTAGCGGCGCCGACCCATCTAAGCTCCCCTCATGTTCTCTGGCCTCGAGAGCCCCATGCATCTCTTGGTCCTGGCCGTGATCGCCGCGATCGTCCTCGGACCCAAACGGCTACCGGAGCTCGGTCGCTCGCTCGGGGAGGGCCTCAAGGGCTTCAAAGACTCGCTGGACGGCGAGGACGAGCGCTCCGACACCCAGAGCTGACAGGCCAGGTCGTCAGAATGCTGACGACGGGCGGTCATAGATCGGTCGCCGTCTCGCGCGACCGGCTTCAATGGGTGCGATGCCCCCTGTACGGGTCTGGTGCCTTTACTTCGCCCTTGCGGGAGCCGTCGGCCTTTCAGCGATCCTCCGGGCCTGGTCGCTAGAACTGCCCACTGCATCGAGATGATCGGCGGCATGTCTTTGAGCGTGGCCGGACTGGCACTCGCCGTTTGGGGGATCGCCTCGCTGCGACCTTTACTCGGACAACCCCTCCACCTGATCCGTGGTGGTGCCTTTCGCTTCAGCCGCAATCCACAGAGTGTGGGATTGACCCTGCTTCTGCTCGGGGTCTCCCTCCTGCTCGACTCCGGCTTGGCCTTGATCTTTTCTCTAGGTTTCTGGGCGGTCTTTCGTGCCTACGTCGGCCGCGAGGAATCGCAGCTCTTAGGGATCTTCGGAACCCGATACGAGCGCTACCGGCGCCGCACGCCGCGATTCCTCGGCCTTCCTCGCTGATCGCCCGCCGCCGGGGTGCGCTTCAGGCTCATGCATCTCGGTGTAGGCGCGGAGGAGATCGCGGTGTTCGACCCAGCCGACGAGCCGGCGCGTGCCGGGAGCGAGAACGGGGACCGCCTCGCGGTCTTCCTCGGCGAGACAGGAGACCGCGACGGTGAGGTCCTCGCCGGCGAAGAGCTCGGGAACGTCCTGCGCGAGTGCCGCGGCGTCGGGCTCCTCCGCACCGGCCGCCAAGCGCTCGACCTGACGCGCATCGAGGACCCCAAGCAGCAGGCCGCTCTCGTCGACCACGGGTAGGACGCTTCGCCCCTGGGCGAGGAAGGCCGAGGTGATCTCGGCGAGGCCGGCGTGTGGGTCGAGGGCCCGGGGCGGCGGCTGCATCGCCTCACCTATTCGCAGCCCGGCCAGTGGGCCGCCGATGGCCGGGCGGTCGATGTCGATCCCGCGGCGCCGCAGCTTCAGGGTGTAGATCGAGTCGGCGCTGAGGCGGCGGCTGATCGCGGTCGCGACCACGACGGCCAGCATCAGCGGCAGGATGACCGAGTAGTCCCCGGTCAGCTCGAAGACGATCAGCACGGCGGTGATCGGGGCCCGGCCGGTTGCGGCGAAGAGGGCGCCCATTCCGACGAGGCCGTATGCGCCTGCACCCGCAGTGCTCGCCGGCAGCAGGTCGTGTGCGCCGAGGCCGAAAGCGCTGCCGAGCATCGCTCCCATGAACAGCGAGGGGGCAAAGACACCGCCCGAGCCACCGATCGCCAGGGTGAGGCTGGTTGCGACGATCTTGCCGAGCAGGAAGACCAGCAGCAAGCCGAGCACGTAGCGGCCGTCGATCGCGCCTTCCAGCACCGGATAGCCGACCCCGTACATCTCCGGCAGAGCCAGCAGCAGGAGACCGAGCAGGACCCCGCCGGCGGCCGGCCGCAGCCAGGCCGGGCCACGCCAGATGTCGTCGGCGAAGTCCTCAGCCCCGTAGAGCGTGCGCATGAACGCGACGCCGGCAAGGGCGGCGAGGATGCCGAGCAGAGCGTAGAGCGGGTACTCGACCGCGGAAACGACGTGAAAGCCCGGCAGGTGAAGGAAGGCACCGGAGCCGTAGGCGAGGCGACCGACCGCCGTCGCCACCACCGAGCTCAGCACGACGATGCCGAAGGCGCGGGTCTGGAAGTCGCGCAGGATCAGCTCGAGCGCGAAGAAGACCCCGGCGATCGGGGCGTTGAAGGTGGCGCCTATGCCCCCCGCGGCGCCGCAGGCGACGAGCAGCCGCAGATCCTGGCCGGGCAGCCGCAGGACCTGGCCGACCCCGGAGCCGATCGCCGAGCCGATCTGCACGATCGGCCCCTCCCTCCCCACCGAGCCACCGGCGCCGATGCAGATCGCCGAGGCGAGCGACTTGACGACCGGCACCCGGCCGCGGATCCGACCCTGGTTGCTGTGGACGGCCAGCATCACCTCCGGCACCCCGTGGCCGCGCGCCTCCGGCGCGAAGCGGTAGACGAGCGGCCCGTAGAGAAGACCGCCGACCACGGGGACGACGAGGACGACGAAGGGACCGAGGAAAGCGAGATGCGGATTGGTGAAGTGCCCGAGGGCACTGGGATCGCTGTGACCGCTGAACAACTCGGTGAAGCCGCGGATCAGGAGGCGAAAGACGATCGCGCCGAGCCCGGCGCCGGCGCCGATCAGCAGGGCCAGCGCCGCCAGCACGCCACTCTGCCCGCCGAGGGCGGAGCGCAGGCGCACGCTCAGCGGGACTGGTGCGGGTGGTGGGGTGAGAGCGCCGGGCGATTGGTCCACTGACCGAGCCTAGGAAACGCCCGACGGCGCCAACCGCGCCTACTCCCAATGCAGTCAGAATTCTGACTGGTGTCGTAGCTCACAATGAGGCGATGAGCGAGCGACTGATCGAGATCCTCGAGCTCGACGGCGACTTGGCGACTGGGCTCGAGGGCGATGACCGGGAGGCGGCGCTGCGCAACTGCGTGAGCCCCGCCGTGACCGTGGGTGCGGGCTCGTGGGATCCCCATGAGTTGGACAGCCCCGACCCGGAAGGGTTCGGCCTCCTCGTGCTCTCGGGCTTTCTCGTCCGCCGGGTAGGCCAGGGAGGACACTCCGGCGCCGAGCTGTTGGGACCGGGAGACCTGCTCCGTCCTTGGCAGACCGTGGGACAGATGGCGAGCATCCCTTTCGAGCCGCGTTGGGAGGCGATCTCCGACGCGCGAATCGCCGTTCTCGGGGCGAGCTTCGCGCGCCGGGCCGCCCCCTATCCAACGGTCGCCTCCCAGCTCGTCGCCCGCGCCATGCTGCGTGCTCGCCACCTGGCCGTGAACATGGCAATCGTGCAGCAGGCGCGAATCGACACCCGGCTGCACATGCTCTTCTGGCACCTGGCCGATCGCTGGGGCAGGACTGGAAGCGCCGGGGTGACGCTCGAGGTTCCCCTCACCCACAAGCTGCTCGGCGACCTGGTCGCCGCCCGCCGGCCGACCGTCAGCACCGCGATCGCTGCGCTCGCCAAGACGGAAAAGGTCGAGCGAACCGAGAAGGGCTGGCTGCTCAGGTATACGGCCTAGCCGAGCTCGACGGCTCCCACCCTGACGCTCCGCTCGCGTAGTGCTCGCGCGACAAAAGGAAAAACCAAGGTCGAAAGCATGGCGGCGCCGACCAAGCCGGCGGCGGTCGAGGACTTCATCTCACCGGCGTCGAGCGCGAGGGTCGTAATCGCGACGACGAGTGGAAGCTCGGTCGCCGAGTAGAAGGCGAGAGCAGTGCGCTCTCCTCTTTCGAGCACGTCCCGGTACAGCAGCATGGCCGGCACCCCGCGCACGACGAGGAAGAGCCCGAAGAACATCACCAGCTTGGCCAGCGCGCCGACCGAGCCAAGTGCCTCGAGGTCGAAGTTCATGCCGCTGAAGATGAAGAAGAAGGGGACGAAGAAACCGAAGCCGACCGCCGTGAGCTTGGAGTCGAAGACCTCGACCTCATGGCCCCGAAGCGCCGCCCTGGTGATCATCCCCGCGACGAAGCCACCGAGCAGGATGTCGAGATGGAGGTGGCCGGCCAGGCCGACCAGGCCGAAGATCAGCACGACGGTGACTCTCACCATGAGCTGGTTGCTCGCCTCGAGGTTCTGCTCGAGCGCCGACCACCCCCTCCAGACGATTCCCATCGAGAACAGGGCGACCCCGACCGCGATCAGCACGAACGCGATCAGGATCGCCGCCTCCTGCAGCGGGTGGCCGGTGGAGAGAAACAGGGTGACCAGCAGAATCGGCCCGAACTCACCTGCCCCGCCGGCGCCGAGCAGATAGGTGCCGAACCTGGTCCGCAACTCGCCGCCGTCGCGCAGGATCGGGATCAGCGTTCCGATCGCGGTGGTCGCCATCGCCGAGCCCGTGTAGACGAGGGAATCGATCAGCCCGAGCGCAACCAGGACACCGCCGATCGTGTAGGCGAGCACGATCGACAGCAGCCAGCCATAGCCGCCGAGGCGCATGGGGGCGCCCCGTATGCGCTCGAAGTCGATCTCATAGCCGGCGAAGTAGAAGAGCATGCCGAGGCCGAGGTTTGAGAAGAACTGGCTGAATTCGTCGGTCGAAGCCCAGCCGAAGCCGTGGGGCCCGATCGCGATTCCGAACAACAGCTCGAGCACGACCACGGGCGGAGCGATCCGTGCCGGCAACAGGGCGACGACCGTCGCCGCCACGGCGGCGCTGAGGACGATCAAGAAGAACGAAGTCGCGTCGACGTGAACCAAGAGCGTGCATCGTAGGCGGAGGCCGGGGCGCCAAATGCGCGCCCGACCCCTGCCATGCCATACCGGCAGCCACTGCCGCCTGGGGACTGGCGGCATTCCCTGGCTACGACGGGCGCCAACCTAATCGCTGCCTCGGCCCGCGCAAAGGAGGACGTCAGAAAACTGACAAGGGCCGGACTGTGCCTTCAGGCGAGGTCGCTACACTGCCGCGCCTTCAGATCAGAAACGCCGAGTCTCCGGCCACTTCGGTTGGAGAGCGGGGGAACCAAGTTTCTGGGGCGAATCCACTTTGGTGGAGGCGCGAGCTCCTTTAGCGCCAGCCCGACAGCTAACCCCGTAGGCCGTCAAAGGAGATGGCATTGAGGAATCACAAGGGGCGAGCTGCGCTTGCGCCCACCATCGTCACACTGGCGCTCATGGCGCCAAGCACCGCCTTGGCCTCCGGTCCCGGCGGTGTCACCCCCCAGCCGACGCAGGCGACCGTGCCGGGCCAGAAGGCTCGCCTCGTGCGGGGCGAAGCGATCGCGCCGGCCAGTGCGCCTGCCGCCGTACAGGAAGTGATCGCGGCCGCCAACAAGATCCGCAACAAGCCCTACGTGTGGGGCGGCGGGCACGGCCGCTGGGCCGATCGTGGCTATGACTGCTCAGGGGCAGTGAGCTTCGCCCTGCACGGCGGCAAGCTGCTCGCCTCCCCCCTCGACTCAACGTCGCTGAAAGCCTGGGGCACCCCCGGAATGGGAAGCTGGATCACCGTCTATGCGAACGGCGGCCACGCCTACGCCGTAATCGCCGGCCTGCGCTGGGACACCGCGGGACGCACCGGCGCGAACGGCCCCCGCTGGTACAAGAGCACCAAGGCGGCGGCAACGGGGCCCTTCACCGCGCGCCACCCCACGGGGTACTGAAGGATTGACCCGGCCACTCAAGAGTGTGTGGCGAAGGCGGCTTCCCGTAGTCCCCGGGAACGTTTCCGCGGCCCGTCGTGCGGTCGAGCACGCCTATGAGGAAGCGCAGAATGGCGCGCTAGAGATCGACGAGCGAGCCCGGCCTGGACACGGTGTTGACCATGCCCCCGGGCACCCGATTCGCCGCCGACCTACGGACAGGTTCCGCCGCGAACGACGTCGATCGTGTATTCCCGCATCCCGGAGTGGCCGTGATCGTCCCGAACCCTGGCGATGAACGGGACCGCCGCAGTGCTTCCTCCGCAGTAGCCGAAATCGTTGCGGGTTACCAGGCCACTGTCGGTGTGCATGGAGAAACTGCCGATTCGCTTTTCGTTGGTGCAACTCGCACAGACTTGTTCTGGGCCTTTGACCGGCGGATAGAATTCCCATGTCAGCGGTCCTTCGGATACTCCGCTTGCCTGCAGCTGCTGACTGTAGCTCGACCCGAGTTCGAAGGAAGGCAGCATCGCGGGCGAGATGGAAAGCGATTCGTTGGCGCGCACATGGAGGATGCTGATCGCGAGATAGGTGCCTTTTTTGCTTCGGTAGTAGGCCCACACGGCCCAATCTCCCGGCCAGATCGTCCGGCAGGATGAGGCGGCCATGTCACAGCACGATCCCGTCGGCCCGGCAACATCGCATGATCGCGCCGAGGACTGGCACTGGTCTCCCCATAGCTGCTTTTCGCAGTCGCCGGGGCTTGCTGCGTGTTCCATTTCAGTGCCGTGCGGGCCGAGGATCAAGGCGTTCTCGGAGGGCACCATCTTCAGTTCGAGCAGCTTGCCGCTCACGTCCTTGCTGGACCCATCCTGCGAGAAGGTGGCTTTGAAGTGTGTCGTTTCGCCGGCGGTTACGGTCGACTCGGAAGGTGTGAGCGAGAGGCCGTTGGGGGCACCGGCGTTTTGATCGTGTCCGATCACGTGCCAAGAGGAGGGAACGAACTTCTTCCCCTTCCATTTCCACAACCGCCATTTGCCGCCGAAACCCTGACACCCCTTCTTGTGGCTTACGGGCGCCGCTTCTTTGATTTCACCGCCCTTGGCGCTGAGCTTCCACGCCGTGCCCTTGTGATGCCAGACCTCGGTCCATTTGCCGCTGCGGCGGACGAAGGCCATCCAGGACTGGACCAGCCCACAGTGAGGGGTGGCGATGGCGACGACCATCGTCTGCATGTGATTCACATAGGCCCCACAGAGGACCGACTTCACTCTGTTGCCGCTCCGGGAACCCTTGCCGACTAGCAGCGATTTCGCACTTCCGGTGCCGCAGGCCGTGCTGCCCCGAGCGCTCGCATGGCTCCCAGCCGCGACGGCTATCAGCAGAGCGACCGCGAGAACGGCGAACCCGGCCCTCAGGAAAGGGCGAATAGGTAGCTCAATGGTCAATCGGACAACTCATTCCACGCATGATGGCGGCAAGCTAGCACAGCCCCTCGGCTTCACTGAGGCCTACCCGACCTCGACCGCCTTGTGCTTGCCCGAGCGTGGATGCCGGGGAACGGTCATCTCGGCCCAGTCGAAGCGGGTCGGCGAGTCGAACGGGACCCCTTCTTGTACTCCTTTGCGTATGAGATGTAGAGGCGGCCGGAGACGAAGCGGTTGAGCGTCATCTGCCCGCCGGAGGCGGACTCACTCATTGGAGCCATCGCAGACTCCCTCGCTGCGTGCAGTGTTAGCCGATGATCTCCCTAATTTGATCGTGGCTGCGGTCGAGGGCGTGTGTGTAGACGGAGATCATCGTCTCGACGGTGTGCCCGGCGACCTTGGCGAGGTCGGCTTGGTTGACGCCGGCGGCAACAAGGTGCGTGACGTAGGAGTGGCGGAACTCGTGCGGCGTCGGGTCGAGGCCGGTGGCAAGTTGGGCCGGAACCCAGACGTCGCGGTAGAAGTTGCGCTCGCGCCAGAGCTTGCCGCGGGGAGTCGGGAAGAGCAGGTTGGTGTCGATGCGTGGCGGGCGGCGGTTGATCAGCGTGGTCAGGGTGGGCGGGACCGGGACTGTGCGCTCGTGGTTCTTCTGCTCGCTCGAACCGACCAGCTTGCCTTCGTGGGCGGAGAACTCGAAGCGAAAGGAGTGGCCGTCGTATCCAGACCTCTCGAGAGCGAGGAACTCGCCGAGACGGAGTCCGGTGAAGCCCGGGGTGAGAAGGAGGGCCTCGTAGTCATTTGGCGGAAAGAAGTGTGTTTTTTGCTTGTACCGCCCCTTGGAGCGGGCGTCGCGAGGGCGCGGGGTCGCGGCGCGCACCTCCGGGCGGCCCCCGGCCGCAAAAGCACGCATCTGCTCGAAGCTCCAGATACGAATTTTCTTCGGTGGCTTGCGGATCCGCGGATCGCTGCGGCGCAGGCGAATCCCAATGAAAGCGTTCTGGGTCGCCGCCTCGTCTCCGATCGCATCCTCGGCCATCGCCGAGAGCACGCTGAGGATGCCGCGGGCACCCTCCGCCGCGCGCCCTTCGACCCGGAGCATGTGATCGAGAAGGGCAAGTGCTTGGCGGCGACGGAGCTCGTCGAACTCCCAGTGGCGAAGTGCCTGCCCGTCGATCTCGACGTCGAGCACGCGGGAGATGCGTTCGGCGTTGGTCTTGTCGGTGCGAGCGGAGCGCGGGTGGTGTTGCAGCCAGCGCTCGAAGTACTCGCCGACGCGCTCGGGCAGCGCGACGCCGCCGCGGAGACGCTCGAGCGCTTCGTCGATCGCCCGCTGGGCGTCGCCCTTGAGCGCGAAGGAGGACTTGCCGCCGTTCCAGCGCGGCTTGGCGTAGCGCATCTTGCCGTCGAGGTCGCGGAAGCGCGCGATCCAGACCGTGCGGCCGTTCGCGTAGGTGCGCCTGTAGGGCGTCTGGCGCGGCGGGCGGCCGGGGGCGGCGGTGCGGCTCATCGTCCCCTCCCCCGCTCGTCGCGGAACTGGGCGAGGAAGGCGTCGACGTCGGCCGGGTCGAAGCGGCGGCAGCCGTCGAGCTTGTAGGAGCGGAGACGTCCCTGGGCGACCCACTTGCGCACCATGCGCTCCGAGACCTGCAGGTAGCTCGCCAAGCTTTCCGGCGTGAACCAGGGGCGTCGCGTAGCTGTCCGCAACGGCCCTTCGGAGGTGATCGCCATGACACCTACACGGACGAGCGAGCCACGGCGCCACTCATTCCGGGTGGAGGCCAAAAAATGTAGCCGCGATGTAGCAACCAGCCGACGGCGAGCCTCTGCGCAGACCGGCGAATGGCGGAACCGTCCTGAGCGTGCAAATCGCCGATAGTGCCGATTTGCAGCACAAAGCGGCACAGACCGGCCTAGAGCGGTATGCGCCCGGAGAGAATCGAACTCTCGACCTCCGGCTTGAAAGACCGGCGCTCTTTGGGGCTCGTTAAAACCCCGTTGACCACTGAGCTACGGGCGCTCACGCATCCCTGCGTGGGCAGATTATGCCTGTCTT
>DASZQM010000187.1:0-7763 GCA_035549645.1 Solirubrobacterales bacterium
CACATGCGATCCGCACTCTGGGACGCGCTTGGATCAGAGTGCTCTGGCGCTGCTGGCGGGACGAAGTTCCCTATGACCCCGCCCGACATGGCAACTTCGGCAGGCTTCAGACCGCGGGGGGTTGACACAGGACGTCTCACGGCAGCACCTCCGCGAGAGGTCCCGACGCGACCGCGCGGCCGCCCTCGAGGCGGACCACCCACTCGCCGAGCCGGCGCGCCTGCTCGGGGTCGTGGCTGACCAGCACCAGCGAGATCTCGAGCTCGCGCCGCAGCTCGACCAGGGCCGCCTCGACCGCGTCGCGGCTGGCGTGGTCGAGCGCCGAGGTCGGCTCGTCGAGCAGCAGCACCGCCGGCTCCTGGGCCAGTGCCCGGCCCAGCATCGCCCGCTGCTGCTCGCCGACCGAGAGCTCGCCGACGGCGCGGCCGGCGAACTCGGGGTCGAGCCCGGCCAGGCTGAGGCTGCGCTCGCAGTCGAGCGGCTTGCCGGCGAGACGAGCGGCGTAGGCGAGGTTGTCCCGCACCGTGCCCTCGAGCAGGGCCGGCAGCTGCGGGACCAGCGAGACCTCGCGGCGCAGCGCCCGGACGTCGCGCTCTCGGAGCGGCTTACTGCGAAAGGCGATCGAGCCGGAGTCCGGGTCGGCGAGCCGGTTTAGCAGCCGCAGCAGCGTCGACTTGCCCGCCCCCGACGGGCCGACGATCGCCGTCGCCCCCGCCGGCAGCTCGGCGCTCACCGAGTCGAGCACCGTACGGCCACCGCGGCTGAGGCTGACGTCGCGCAACTCGAAGAGCACCCGGCCATGATCGCCCCAGACGGCGCAAGATGCCTCCCGCTCGCGCTCAGCGCGTGGACCGGCGGCTGCCCGGCTGGAAGAATCGGGTAGGTGAAGGCCGATGGCTAGAGCGATATGGACCGGCTCGATCAGCTTCGGGCTGCTCAACGTGCCCGTGAGGCTGTACAGCGCGGTGGCCCGCCGCAGCATCGGCCTGCGCGAGATCCGCGAGTCCGACGGCGCCCGCATCCGCCACCGCCGCGTCGCCGAAGGAACCGAGGAAGAGGTCCCCTACGAGCAGATCATCAAGGCCTTCGAGATCTCCAAAGGCCAGTACGTGCCGCTGACCAAGGACGAGCTGGGGGCGCTGGCGCCGGAGAAGAGCCGCGCGATCGAGGTGCAGGACTTCGTCGACCTCGAGGAGATCGACCCGATCTACTTCGACAGCCCCTATTACCTCGGCCCCGCCGACGGCGCCGAGCGCGCCTACTCGCTGCTGGCGCGGGCGATGGAGGACTCGGGCAAGGTCGCGATCGCCCGCTTCGTCCTGCGCAACAAGGAGCACCTGGCCGCGATCCGCCCCTCCGACGGCGTGCTGACGCTGACCACGATGCGCTTCGCCGACGAGGTCGTGCCGCCCTCCGAGCTCGACGACGCGCTGCCGAGCGAGCAGCCGAAAGTCGAGAAACGCGAGATCGAGATGGCCGAGCAGCTGATCGAGTCCCTGACCCGCGAGTTCGACCCCACTGCCTACCGCGACGAGTACCGCGAGCAGCTGCTCTCGCTGATCGAACGCAAGGCCGAAGGCAAGGACGTGCTCGCCGCCCCCGAGGCCGCCGAGCCGGAGCCGACCAAGGCGCCGGACCTGATGGCGGCGCTGGAGCAGAGCATCGCCGCGGTGCAGAGCAAGCGAGAGGGCAAGCCCGCCAAGAAGGCGGCGGCGAAGAAGCCCGCGGCCAAGGCAAAAGCGAAAGCCAAAGCCAAAGCCAAAAAACCGGCGGCGAAAAAGAAATCTGGCTCGCGCGCCAAGGCGAAGTCCTCCAAGTAGCTCGTGGCAACCAGCCAGCAGGTCGAGGTCGACGGGCGTGAGCTGAAACTCACCAACCTCGACAAGGTCCTCTATCCGGCGACCGGCTTCAGCAAGGGTGAGGTGGTCGACTACTACGCCAAGGTGGCGCCGACGATCGTGCCCCACCTGAAGGGCCGGGCGCTGACCCTGCGGCGCTTCCCCGAGGGGGTCGACGACAGCGACGCCGCCTTCTTCGAGAAGCGCTGCCCCAAGCACCGGCCCGAGTGGGTGAAGACGGCCGCGGTCGAAGCCGGCCCGCACGCCGGCGTGATCGACTTCTGCGTCTGCGAAGACCGCCCGACGCTGGTCTGGATGGCGCAGCTGGCGGCGATCGAGCTGCACCCCTCGCTCTCGCTGGCCGAGACACCGGACTGCCCGAGCGTGCTCGCCTTCGACCTCGACCCCGGCGCCCCCGCCGACGTCGTCGACTGCTGCAAGGTGGCGCTGCGGGTGCGCGAGCTCTTCGACCACTTCGGCCTGCAGTGCTTCCCCAAGACCTCGGGCTCGAAGGGCCTGCAGGTCTACGCGCCGCTCAACAACGACGCGGTCACCTACGAGGCCGACGACGAGGACGGCGAGGGGACCAAACCGCTGGCCCGCGCGATCGCACAGCTGCTCGAGAAGCAGACGCCGAAAGAGGTCGTCTCGAAAATGAAAAAGGTGGAGCGCAAAGGCAAGGTCTTCGTCGACTGGTCGCAGAACCACCGCCGCAAGACGACGATCGCCGTCTACTCACTGCGCGCCCGCGAACGCCCGACCGTCTCGACCCCGGTCAGCTGGGAAGAGGTCGAGCACGCCGCGAAGAAGGGCGATGCCGGCTCGCTCGTCTTCGAGGCCAAGGACGTGCTGAAGCGAATCGAGCGCGACGGCGACCTCTTCGCCCCGGTGCTCGAGCTGAAGCAGAACCTGCCGCGGCTCTAGCCGGCGGCCGAGCCGCCCGGCTCGCGCCACATCTGGGTCACGGTCGGTCCGTCTTCGGGCAGCTCGAACTCGCCGCAGACGGAGAAGCCGAGGCGTTCGTAGCGCGGGGTGTTGACCGGGTTGGAGGACTCGAGGAAGGCGGGGGCGCCCTCGGCGTCGATGCGGGCGAGCGTGGCCGCGAGCAGGCCCATCCCTACACCACGGCCGCGGTGGTCGGGGTTGGTCCCCAGCAGGCTCAGGTAATAGTGGAGCTCGCGCTCGGGATGGGCCGCTTCGAAGCGCTCGAACGTCTCCAGCACGCGGGCGGCGCCGTCCCCGAGCAGCTCTGCCAGCAGGCCCTCGAGGCGCTCCTCGTCCGCGGGCCGCAGCTCGGGCTCGCCGGGCGGGATCCAGAGCGCCACCGCCGCGCTCTCGCCTGTCAGCCAGGCCGATTCGTAGCCGAGGGCGGCCTCAGCCACCAGGCCCCAGACGACCCGGTGCTGCTCGAGCCGCCGCTCGGCGTCGGGGAACGCCCAGCTCCAGACCGGGTCGGCGTAGAAGGCCCGCGCCAGCGTCTCGATCGCCGCCGGCAGCTCGGCACGGGTCGCCACCCTCGCCTCCGCGGGGGTATGGCGAGAGTGATCGGCCATCTCTCTAGAGCGGTTGGCGGACGACCGGCTTGCGCGTCGCCTTGACCTCGTCGAGGCGGCGCACCGGCGTCGTGTAGGGGGCCTGCTTGGCGACCTCGGGGTCGTCCTCGGCCTCGACCAGGATCGCCTCGATCGCCTCGGCGAAGCCATCGAGGCTCTCCTTGGTCTCGGTCTCGGTCGGCTCGATCATCAGCGCCTCCTCGACCAGCAGCGGGAAGTAGACAGTCGGCGGGTGGAAGCCGAAGTCGAGCAGGCGCTTGGCGAGGTCGAGCGTCGCCAGCCCGAGCTCCCTCTTCATCGGTTTGCCGGAGAGGACGAACTCGTGCATGCAGTGGCGGTCGAAGGCGACCGGCAGGCGCTTGGCGGCGCGACCCTCGGCGAGCCGCGCCTTGAGGTAGTTGGCGTTCAGCACCGCGGTCTCCGAGGCCTCGGCGAGGCCGTCGCCGCCGAGGCTGAGGATGTAGGCGTAGGAGCGGACGAAGACGCCGAAGTTGCCCTGGAAGCCGCGCAGGCGACCGATCGACTTGGGCCGATCGAGGTCGAGGTCGAAGCTCGGCCCGTGGCCGTTGTTGTCGCGCCGCACCACCTGCGGGCGCGGCAGGAAGGGCTCGATCCGCTCCGAGACGGCGATCGGGCCGGCGCCGGGGCCGCCGCCGCCGTGGGGCTGGCTGAAGGACTTGTGCAGGTTGACGTGGACGATGTCGAAGCCCATGTCGCCCGGGCGCGAGTGGCCCATCACCGCGTTGAGGTTGGCGCCGTCGTAGTAGAGCGTCCCCCCCGCCTCGTGGATCAGCGCCGCGATCTCGGCGATGTTCTCGTCGAAGAGCCCGAGCGTGTTGGGGTTGGTCAACATCAGGCAGGCGACCTGGCCGGGGTCCTCGTCGATCTTCGCCCGCAGGTCGTCCATCTCGACCCCGCCGCGCTCGTTGGTCGCGACCTTGACCACCTCGTAGCCCGCCATCGTCACCGAGGCCGGGTTGGTGCCGTGCGAGGTGTCGGGGGCCAGCACCTTGGTCCGCGTCTCGCCTCGGTCGGCGTGGTAGGCGCGGGTCAGCAGCAGGCCGGCGAGCTCGCCGTGGGAGCCGGCCGAAGGCTGCAGGCTGACGTGGGGCAGGCCGCAGATCTCGGAGAGGGACTCCTGAAGCAGCCACATCAGCTCCAGCGCGCCCTGCGCCCGCTTCGGGTCCTGGGCCGGGTGCAGGCGGGCGTGACCGGGCAGCGCCGCGACCCGCTCGTTGAGCCGCGGGTTGTGCTTCATCGTGCAGGAGCCGAGCGGGTAGAAGCCGCTGTCGAGGTCGAAGTTGCGGCGCGAGAGCCGGTTGTAGTGGCGGACGATCTCCGGCTCGGCGATCTCGGGCAGCCGCGGCGGCTCGTCGCGCAGCAGCTCGGCCGGGATCAGCTCCACCAGCGGCGGCTCGGGAACTTCGGCCGCCGGCAGGACAGCGGCGCGCCGTCCCGGCTTCGACTTCTCGTAGATCGTCTCGGCGCGTTCGGCCTGCATCGGGGTCTCGGTCATCGCCATCAGGCAGCAACCCCCTGGCGCTCGGCGGCGACCGCGGCGCCCAGCACCTCGGCGAGCTCGTCGATCTGGGCTCTCGTGCGCCGCTCGGTGATCGCGACGAGCAGGCCGTCCCCGAACTCGGGGTACTCGCGGCCGAGCGGGTAGCCGGCGGCGATGCCGCGCTCGGCGCAGCGGTCGAGCACGCGGTCGGCCGGGGCGTCGAGACGGATCGCGAACTCGCGGGCGACCGGAGCTTCGTGCAGCAGCTCGACTCCCTCGACCGCAGCGAGGCGCTCGCGCGCGTAGGCGGTGCGGCGCACCAGCAGCTCGCCCAGCTCGCGGAAGCCCTGGCGGCCGAGCCAGGCGAGGTGGATCATCGCGCCGAGCGCGTTGAGCGCCTGCGCCGTGCAGATGTTGTGGGTCGCCTTCTCGCGGCGGATGTGCTGCTCGCGGGTCTGCAGGGCGAGGACGAAGCCGCGGCGCCCGTCGACGTCGTCGGTCTCCCCCGCGATCCGCCCCGGCATGCGGCGGATCTGCTCCTCGGTCGCGCAGAAGAAGCCGAAGGAGGGACCGCCGAAATCGAGCCGGTTGCCGAGCGGCTGGCCCTCGCCGAGGGCGATGTCGGCGCCCTGCTCGCCGGGCGGCTTGAGCACGCCCAGCGTCATCGGGTCGCAGGCGACGACGAGCAGCGCGCCGTGCTCCTTGGCGGCGGCGCCCAGCTCCTCCACCCGCTCGACCGCGCCGAGGAAGTTGGGGCTCTGCAGGAAGACCGCAGCGGTCTCGCCGTCTACGGCGGCGGAAAGGGCCGCGGCGTCGGTCACGCCGCCGTCGAGTCCGACCTCGACCACCTCGGCGCCGTAGCCGACGGAGTAGGTCGCCAGCGTCTCGCGGCTGTGCGGGTGCAGCCCGCGCGAGACGACGAAGCGGGAGCGCTTGGTCGCCGCCATCGCCAGGTAGGCGGCGGAGGCGACCGAGGAGGGGCCCTCGTAGAGGCCGGCGTTGGAGACCGGCAGGCCGGTCAGCTCCGACATCGCTGTCTGAAACTCGAACATCGCCTGCAGCCCGCCCTGCGAGATCTCCGGCTGGTAGGGCGTGTAAGGAGTGAGGAACTCCGAGCGCTGGGTGATCGCGTCGACGATCGCCGGGACGTAGTGGTCGTACATCCCGGCGCCGACGAAGCAGACCTGGCGCTCGGCGTCCTCGTTGCGCTCAGCCAGCGCCGCCAGGCGCTCGAAGACCTCGGCCTCGCTGATCCCGCCGGGCAGCGCCAGCGGCCGGTCGAGGCGGAGCGACTCGGGGATCTGGGCGAAGAGCTCCTCGACCGAGTCGACCCCGATCGCGGCGAGCATCTCGGCCCGGTCCTCGGGCGTGGCGGAGGTGTAGCGGCTCACCCGCTGAAGGCTACGGAAGCCGGGGGCCGGGACCGACTAAGACTTTTCCAGCATCTTGCGGTATTCGCCGGCATCGAGCAGCGCTCCGCGCTCCTCGGGGTGGCTCAGCTTGACCTTGACCAGCCAGCCCTCGCCGTACGGATCCTCATTGATCTTCTCCGGCGTGTCTTCGAGCGAGTCGTTGACCTCGACGATCTCCCCGGACATCGGCGCGATCACGTCGGAGACCGCCTTGACCGACTCGACCTCGGCGTAGGAGGCGTCTTTGGAGATCGTCGCGCCGACCTCGGGCGCGTCGTAGAAGACGACCTCGCCGAGGCTGTCCTGGGCGTACCAGGTGATGCCGAAGACAGCGTGCTCGTCGCCCTCCAGCCGCGCCCAGTCGTGCTGGTCGTGGTAGAGCAGGTCATCGGGGTAGCTGGCGTCGGCCAAGGTCATCCTTTCCGCTGGTAGAGGGGCTTGGAAGCTATCCGGGCGGGGCGACGCTTGCCGCGCACGTCGATCTCGACCTCGGTCCCGGGCTCGGCCAGCTCGGCCTGCACGTAGGCCATGCCGATGCCGAGCTCGAGCGTGGGCGAGAAGGTGCCCGAGGTGACGACGCCGACCTGCGCGGAGCCGCGCATGACCGGGTTGCCTTCGCGGGGGATGCCGGCGCCGTCGATCTTGAACGGCGCCAGCAGCTCGGCGGTGCCCTCGCGGCGCGCCCGCGCCACGGCCTCGGCGCCGACGAAGCCGGTCGCCTCGACGCAGCACCAGCCCAGGCCGGCCTCGATCGGGTTGCGCTCGGGGGTGAGGTCGTTGCCGTGCAGGTGGAAGCAGACCTCGAGCCGCAGCGTGTCGCGGGCGCCGAGCCCACAGGGGACGACGCCGGCGTCAAGCAGCTCGACCCAGATCGCCGGCGCGATCTCGGGGTCGATCAGCAGCTCGACCCCGTCCTCGCCGGTGTAGCCGGTGCCGCAGGCGAGCGCCGGCCGGCCGCCGATGCGGACCGGGGCCACGCGCATCCGCGGCGGCAGCTCGACCCGCAGCGCGGCCGTGACGATCGCGCGGGCGTGCGGGCCCTGGACGGCGAGCATCGCGTAGCGGTCGGCGACGTCGCGCACGGCGACGTCGCCAAACTGGCGGCTCCAGCGGCCGAGCCAGGCGAGGTCGGAGGCGTGATTGGCCGAGTTGGTGACGATCAGGTAACGGTCGCCGCCGAGGCGGTAGGTGAAGAGGTCGTCGAGCACCCCGCCCTCCTCGTTGCAGAGGCAGGAGTACTGGGCGCCGCCGATCTCGATCCTGGCCACGTCGTTGGAGAGCACCCGCTGCAGGAACGGGAGCGCCCCCGGCCCCTCGACCTCGACCTCGCCCATGTGCGAGACGTCGAACATCCCCGCATGCGTCCGCACCGCGGTGTGCTCCTCACGAATCCCCTCGTAGGTGACCGGCATCTCCCAACCGGCAAAGTCGACGAGCTTGGCGCCGAGTTCGGCGTGCA
>DASZQM010000188.1:0-6172 GCA_035549645.1 Solirubrobacterales bacterium
GCCGCGATGACCCTAATCGGGATCGGCGTGCTCACGGTCGAGGGGATGCGGGCGCGGGCTCGCCGCGGCGAGAGCGGCGATCAACGCCGCATCGTGCTCGCCCGCGCGGTCGCCTCGACCGGCGGGCTGCTGCTCGGCCTCTCAACCTTCCAGGCCGAGTTCGACTTCGGCGTGCCGCAGTTCAACTTTCTCTTCGAGCCGATGATGATCATGCTCGCCGCCGCCGTCGGCCTGGTCGCGGCGCGGCTCTACGCCGGGCGGGGCGCGGCGCTCGGCGCGGTTCTCTTCTTCCTGGCCGCTCGCGGCGGCCTGGCGCTGGTGATCGGGCCGATCCTCGGCGAGACGGTGCCGCATCTGCCCCTGTACATCGTCGAGGCGCTGGTCGTCGAGGCGGTGGCGCTGCGAGTGCCCCCCGAGCGACCCCTCGCCTTCGCGCTCTGGTCGGGCTTGGGGATCGGCACCGCCGGCCTCGCGTCCGAGTGGGCCTGGTCGCACGTCTGGATGCCGATTCCATGGCCCTCGGCGGCCTTGCCCGAAACGGTGCTGGCGGGGCTGGCGATTGCCGTTGCCGCTTCCCTGATCGGCGCCTGGATCGGCACGCGGCTCTCTCCCGAGCCCGGCCGGCGCCGGCCGGGCCTGCGCCTGGGCGCCTGCGCCGGAGCGGTGACGATCGCGGTCGCGACGGTGCTGGCGCTGAACACGCCCGCAGACGAAGGCGTGCGGGCGCGGGTCACGTTGAGCGACGTCTCCACCGGGCCAGGCCGGCACGAGGTGAGCGCGACCGTGAAGCTGACCCCGCGCGACGCCGCCGCCGACGCCCGCTGGTTCGACGTCACCGCTTGGCAGGGCGGCGGTCTCGTCGTCGATCCGCTCGAGCGTGTCGGCCCCGGCGCCTACCGGACCACCGAGCCGATCCCGGTCGGCGGCAACTGGAAGACGATGATCCGCCTGCACAGCGGCAGCTCACTGACCGCGGCGCCGATCTTCCTGCCTCGCGACGCGGCGATCCCGGCGCCTGAAGTTCCCGCCCGCGCGAGCTTCGACCGCGGCTTCGTCGACGAGACCCAGCTGCTGCAGCGCGAGAAGACGGGCGGCTCGCCGGCGCTTGTCGCCGTTGCCTACGCGACGGTCGCCGGCATCGCCCTCTCGCTGCTTGCCCTGCTCGCCTGGAGCCTTCACCGCCTCGCCTTCCCGCCGCGTCCGGGCGTCCGCCGCAGCCGCGGCAAGGCATCGGCCAAGGCGACCCCGGTGCTGCAGCGATAGCGATGTTGCCGCTCGCCCACCACAACCTGGTGATGGCCCTGCCGGCCTTCGGGCCAGTCGTTCTGGTGACCCTGGTGCTCGCGGTCCACGCCTTTCGCAACCGCGCGACGCGGCATCCCGACGAGGGTTAGCTGTCCGGGCTGACCCGGGGGCTCAGAGGCCGAAGGCCTCGCGGCGAGTCTCGGGCACCAGGTCGGCGTACTGGCGGTGTCGCTGCACGTAGTCGTTGACGAAGGGACAGAACGGCAGCACCTCCAGCTCCCGCGCCCGGGCGTCGTCGAGGGCGAACGCGATCAGCCGGCTGCCGAGTCCGCGGCCCTCGAACTCGTCGTTGACCTCGGTGTGGACCAGCTCGATCAGGTCGTGGTGCAGCCGGTATTTGAGGAAGCCGGCCAGCCTCCCGTCGGCCCGGATCTCGTAGCGCTCCCTCTCGGCGTTGTCCTCGATCGTGACCTTGGCGGCGCTCATCTCGGCGCCCACCCTAGTCCGGCGCGATCGCCGGCGGTGGGGCAGAGTGCGGCCGCTAGGATGCGAGGCGTGTCCGAGCACGCCATCGTCTCCGCTTATCTCGAGTCGGCCGAGTCGTCTCAGCTCGACCCTGGCGCGCTCGCCTTCTACGCCTCGCTCGACCGGATCGGCCAGCAGTCGCCCGGGGTCGCGGCCTCGATCGTGCGTGAACTCCACGCCCAGCGCTCCAACGTCAAGCTGATCGCCAGCGAGAACTACGGCTCGTTGGCGACGCACCTGGCGCAGGGCAACCTCTTCACCGACAAGTACGCCGAGGGCTTCCCCGGGCACCGCTTCTACGCCGGCTGCGAGAACGTCGACGACGTCGAGAACGAAGCGGTCGGCCTCGCCAAGGAGCTCTTCGGCGCCGAGCACGCCTACGTGCAGCCGCACTCCGGCGCCGACGCCAACCTGGTCGCCTTCCTCGCGATCCTCGGGGTGACGGTCGAATCGCCGCTGCTCGAGGAGATCGATTTCAAGAGCCCGGTCAAAGTCCCGCTCGAGGACTGGAACCGGATCCGCGGCGAGCTCAACAACCAGCGCCTGCTGGCGATGGACTTCTTCTCCGGCGGCCACCTCAGTCACGGCTACCGCTTCAACCTCTCCAGCCGTCTCTTCCAGGCCAACGCCTACTCGGTCGATCCGGAGACCAAGCTGCTCGACATGGACGAGGTGCGGCGCCAGGCGCAGGAGGTGCGCCCGCGCGTTCTGCTCGCCGGCTACAGCGCCTACACGCGCAAGATCAACTTCGCCCAGATGCGCGAGATCGCCGACGAGGTCAACGCCGTGCTGATGGTCGACATGGCCCACTTCGCCGGCCTGGTCGCGGGCAAAGTGTTCACCGGCGACTTCGACCCGGTGCCGCACGCCCACGTCCTCACCTCGACCACGCACAAGACCCTGCGCGGCCCGCGCGGCGGCATCGTCCTCTGCCAGGGCGAGTTCGCCGAAGCGGTCGACAAAGGCTGCCCGACCGTGCTCGGCGGGCCGCTGCCGCAGGTGATCGCGGCCAAGGCCGTTGCCTTCCGCGAGGCGCTGCAACCCGACTTCCGCGACTACGCGCGGCGCATCGTCGAAAACTCGAGCACGCTGGCCGAGGAGCTGCAGCGGCGCGACGTGCAGGTGCTGACCGGTGGCACCGACAACCACATCGTCCTCGTCGACGTCGCCGCTTCCTTCGGGCTCAGCGGCATGCAGGGCGAGCAGGCGCTGCGCGAGTGCGGGATGACGATGAACCGCAACGCGCTTCCCTTCGACGAGATGGGCCCCTGGTACACCAGCGGCCTGCGGCTCGGCACCGCCGCGATCACCACGCTCGGCTTCGGCGCGGCGGAGATCGCCGAGGTCGCCGACGTGATCAAGTCAGTGCTCAGCGAGACCCGCCCCGCCGCGGGTAGCGAGGACGACCCGAAACGGGCCAAGGGGGAGCACGAGGTCCCGGCCGAGGTGGTCGAGGCGGCGCGGGCGCGGATCCACGACCTGCTCGCCAAGCACCCGGTCTACCCGGAGATCGATCTTGGGCTGATTGCCTCGACTCCGCTCGGGCGCGAGGCGCTCGGCGACGAGGCCGCCGCCCTGGCGGGCGTCGCCTGATCCAGCGAGCGGGACTGCCGCGCTCGGCGGCGAATAGCATCCCGCGCTCGTGACACCCTCCTTCGCCTCCTACATCGGTGGCTGCTTTGCCGTAATCGGCATCGTCAGCGCCCTCGGGCTCGGCGGCTACTGGCTTCGGCGCTGGATCGTGCCGGAATTCTCCGGGGCCCTTGCCCGGCTCGCCGACGCCACGATCGGCACCGGCCTGCTCGTCCTCAGCCTCGAGCTGCTCGGCTCGCTGAGCATCCTGCGACTGGGTTGGATCGTCGTCGTCTGCATCGGGGTGGGCCTGCTCGCGGCGCTGCTCGGCTGGAGCAAAGCACCCAAGGACAGCCGCGAAGTGAGCGCCCCGCAGGTGCAGAAAGTCGCCCTGCTGATCGCCCTCGGCGTCGCCTCCTTCACCGTCGCCGAGTGGACCTTCCCCTCGCAGCTGGCGCTCGACCAGGGCATGTTCGGTGGCGACACGACCTGGTACCACATGCCCTTCGCCGCCCGGTTCGCGCAGGAGCACTCGATCGTCCACCTGCACTTCACCGACCCGCTGCGGCTCGCCGCCTGGTTCTACCCGCAGAGCTCCGAGCTGATCCACGGCAGCGCCATCGTCATCTTCAAGAGCGACTGGCTCTCGCCGCTGATCAATCTCTTCTGGCTCTCGATCGCGCTGTTGGCGGCCTGGTGCATCGGCCGGCCGTACAAGGTCGGGCCGGCGACGCTGGTCGCGGGGGCGATCGTGCTCGACGCCGGGGTGATGATCGAAACGCAGCCGGGGGAGGGGCGCAACGACATCATGGGCCTCGCCTTCCTGCTCGCCTTCGCCGCCTTCCTGATCAACGCCCACCAGCGACGAGCGCCGGCCGAAGGGGCGGCGGTGCAGGACGCGCCCGAGCTGGGGGCGCCGCTGCTCGACAAGGGCCCGCTGGTGATCGCCGGGATCGCCGCCGGGCTGGCGATCTCGGTCAAGTTCACCTTCCTGATCCCGGTCGTCGCGATTGGCCTCGGCGTGATCGCCTTCAGCGGTCGCGGCCGGCGTCTGACCACCGCCTGGGTGCTCGGCCTCTCGACCTTCGTCGCCGGCGGCTACTGGTACGTGCGGGCCGCGATCAAGACCGGCGGCAACCCGATTCCGACCACCGGCCTCGGGCCACTGCACCTGCCCCAGCCCGAACAGATGCCGCTCGACCCGCGGCCGCGCTTCGCCGTCGCCCACTACCTGACCCAGCCGACGATCTACCGCAAGTGGTTCTTCCCCCAGCTCGACAACGCCTTCGGCCCGCTCTGGCCGCTGATCCTGATCATCGCCGTCGCCGCCGCGGTCTACATCGCCTGGCGCTCGCGCAACGTGATTCTGCGGGTGATCGCGCTGGCGGCGCTGGCGACGGCGCTGGTCTACCTGGTGACGCCGCTGACCGCGGCCGGGCAGGAGGGCTCGCCGACCGGCTTCTTCACCAACACCCGCTACCTGGTGCCGGGGCTGGTGCTGGCGATGGTGCTGGTGCCGATCGCCCGGCCGCTGCGTGCGCCCGACCGCCGCGCCTGGCAGACGCTGCTCTTCTTCACCGCCGTCTACGCGATCACGGTATTGACCACGCCGCGCTGGTACCCGGGCTTCATCGTCGGCACCGTCTTCCTCACCCTGGCCCTGGTTTGGGCGCCGGCGGGGCTGGGCTGGGCTCGCTCGCGGCGGGTGATGAGCCGCCTCGCCGTGACCGGCGCCGCGGCGGCCGTCGTGCTGCTGGCGGTCGTTCTCGGCCGCGCGCAGGAGGTGCAGTACTACAAGCACCACTACACCCGCACCACACTCTTCCTCCAGGACGGCGGCCCTCAGAAAGCCTTCGAATTCGCCCACAACCAGCAGAACAAGCGGATCGGCATCGCCGGCTCGGGCGAGATCTTCTTCGGCCAGTACGGCTTCTACGGCGCCAACCTCAACAACTACGTCCAGTACATCGGCGTCCCCGGCCCCGACGGCACCTATCGCCTCGCCACCACCTGCCGCCAGTTCAAGCGCCGCATCAACGCCGGCAATTACGACTACCTGATCATGAGCAAGTTCACCCAGGACGCCGCCGACTCGCCCTACTGGTACCCGATCTACGCCTGGGTCAAGGACGACCCCGCGCTCAAACAGGTCCTGATCGAGCCCGACATCACCCCCCAGCCCGACGTCGTCTTCAAGGTCGACGGCAAGCTCGACCCAGCCGCTTGTGGCGGCTAGGCATGCGGCGAACGCCGAGCGACCCTGAGGGCAAGGGCGACGAGTCCCCCCAGGGCGAGGATCGCTGCTATCCAGAGAATCGCACTGGAGAGCGCATAGCTATCGGTGTTGGACGAGACGGCAACCACGGCGGCGCCCAGTTGCCGGGGTGCTTGGCTCGGTAGTTCGCTGTCGTCACCGTTGGTACCGGCCCCCGTTCGGTCGCTGCCTTTGCCCCCGCCACCGCCGTTCGCGCCTGACCCAGAGCTGGCGGTCTGCTTCGAGATCCCTTCCCCGAAGAGCTGAGCCTTCTTACCGGCCGGACCGTCGGACTTGCCCGCGCCGGCCGCTTCATCCCGCGCCTGGTCAAGTGGCAGCGCATACTCTTTGCCGGCCGGGCTTTCGGGGTCGAAATGCACCCTTGCGAGGGCGGGGCTCGCCGCGGCGAGGAGAACTAGCGCGACGGCGCCGGTCAGTAGCATCGCGAAGCTCGTCCGCCGCTGGAAAAGCCAGGGGCTGTGCGAGTCGAAAGGCTGGAAGACGGGTTTGATCGGCATGACTTTAGAGCAGGGGATGCCGCGGCGGGGGTGTCTGGTGGCGCTGTCGAGCGTCTTC
>DASZQM010000189.1:0-9236 GCA_035549645.1 Solirubrobacterales bacterium
GCTGAGTGTTTTGAGGAGGGGTCACCCTCCCCATCTCAATACGTTGCGGCTACTACGGCCAGATCGCCGGCCTGCCAGGTGACTTTCCCGCCGGTCCAGTCGAGGACCGACCTGAGCTTCTCTGGGTTGAAGCGGTCGGCGAGTACGAAGGAGCGGGATTGCTCCTTGACGCGGCGGCACAACGCTTGCAGCTGGTCGTCGCTCAGGTCGGCGGTGGAGAGGACGGCCAGGACGAGGTCCCAGGGGCCGTCGGGGAGGGGGTCCTCCATGCGGGCGAGCTGGACGTCGTCGTAGTCCTGGCGCACGCGGAAGACCATGTCGGGGCTGGAGTCGAGGCCGATCACCCAGGCGTCGGGATGAGCCTCGATCAGGCGGCGGGTGGTCTCGCCGGTGCCCATCCCCAGCTCGAGGACGCGCTTGGGCGAGAAGGGGACGGCAGCGATCGCCTGCTCCTGCAGCTCGTCGTAGCGCGGCACCTGGGAGCGGATCCGCTCCAGGTAAGCCTCGGGTGTCCAGTCGAATTGACCCATTCCGTAATCTCGTTCGGGAGGGTCATCGTAAGGCCGGCCGAAGCGGAGGAGCGCCCGTGACACCAGCGTCGAACATCGTTGATCTCACCCGACTGTCTCTTGCGCATGGCGAGGGACGTCGGCTCGAGCTTCCCGTTCGCCTCGAACCGCTCGAGCTGGGCGGGCAGATCTACGCGGTCGTGCCGGAGACGGTGACGGGGCGCCTCGACGTCTCGCGGCCCAGCAACGGCTACGCCTTCCGCCTGCGTTTTCCGCTGCGGATCGAGGGTCCCTGCATGCGCTGCCTGGAGGGCGCCGCGCTGGAGACCGAGGTCGACGTCCGCGAGGCGGCTCAGGAAAACACCGAAGACGAGGAGCTGACCAGCCCCTACGTCAGCGACGACGAGCTCGACCTCGGTCGCTGGGCCCACGACGCGGCCGTGCTGGCGATCCCGTCCCAGTTCCTCTGCCGCCCCGACTGCGCCGGCCTCTGCCCGGTCTGCGGCGAGTCGCTCAACGACGCCGACCCGGCCGACCACGAACACGACACGGGTACGGACCCGCGCTGGGCAAAGTTGAAGGAGCTGAAGCTGGACTAAGGGTCTGTAAGACAATGTCTGACTTCTGCCGTACATTGTCTTCTATGGCTATCGAGAACCCTCTTTTTCAAATCATCGGAGACAACGACGCTGGCCCTGAGGAGGAGCAGCTGGAGGGGATCGAGGATCTCCGTCCCGACGGTGGGAAAGGCGCTCGTGTGAGCCTGAGACTGCCGCCACGGCTCGTCCTCTACTTGCAGGGCTTGGCTCAGTCGAACGGACGGTCATTTGCGGCCGAGTGCCAAGCAGCTCTCGAGGCGCATGAGATTTTGAGCCGACTTTCGGCGGTCCTGGATCAGGATCTCCAGCTTCGTCGCAAGCGTGAGAGCGATGGTGTCCACGGCATTACCGGGGAGCGCGCCGAGCGCTTCGCGGAAACGCTTCGTGATGATCTGGCCGGCCTATGGAGCAGGGCCTTTGTGACGCGAGAAGAGCAGCGTAGGTTCACGGATCGTCTCATCGGACAACTCGACCTCACCGGGGGCGCTGAGTAATGGCGATTCAATCGGCCTCGAGCTTCGAGGCGGCCACCGATTTGTTGACGATGATGATCGCTCGAGTCACCACCAGAGACCCGGACATCGATGCAGGGGCATTCCATCGAGCCAGGACAGATGTGCTTGCCGACCCGGTTGGGAAGGACAACGCGCCGATGTGTGTTCGTACTTGTCGATCCCCAGATGAGGTTTGGAGCTACATCAAGTCCCAGCGTGAGCCGCTGGATACCTATGAGTCCCGCCGCATCTTCTTGCGCCAGCAATTCGAGCCCTTGCTTTCGGCTCTCGAGTCGTTCGATGTCTCTCCCATCGACGATCTTGTTTCTGCCGAGGCCGACGGGCTCGCGGCTTCTTCAATCCTTGCGACTTGGCAGAAGGCGGTCGCCCGCTGCGAATCTGACCCAGAGGGCGCGATCACGGCGGCGCGTGCATTGGTCGAGTCAACGTGTAAGACGATTTTGGACGATCTTGGTGAACCGTATGGCGAGGGAGATGACCTGCCGAAGCTCTACCGGTGTGTGGCAAAGGCATTGAAGGTTGCCCCGGAGGATCGCACCGAGGAACAGATCAAGCGGATCTTGGGCGGATGCATGTCGGCAGTAGAAGGCCTTGGAAGTTTGCGAAACCGAAGCGGGGACGCCCATGGGAGGGGTCGCATTTCGTACAAGCTGGGTGCTCGTCATGCATTTCTTGCCGTCAATCTCGCTGGGACTGTCACCGTATTCCTGGCTCAGACCTTTGAGGCAAGAGGAAGTTAGGGGCCAAGCGCCCGGTTCTGGGCAAGACCATCGCTCGCTCCGCTACCATCCCGCGACCGATGGCCGTCCCAAAGAAGAGAACTTCCAGCGCTCGTCGCGACAAGCGGCGCGCACAGCACAAAGCCGGCAAGGCGCGCCTCAACCGTTGCCCGCGTTGCCACAGCCCTCGGCTGCCGCACCGCGTCTGCCCGACCTGCGGGACCTACGCGGGTCGCGAGGTGATCAAACACACGATCGCCGACCCGACGACGGCCGCCTCTCCAGACGCTGAGTAGCCGTGCCTGAGGGCGTTACCGTCGCCCTGGATGGTTTCGGAGCCGAGCAGGGCTTTGCCGTGCTCGCCGAGGGGGCGAGGCTCGCGGCAGCCGATGGGATCCGGGTGCGCGTGTTCGGGCCGCCCGCTGAGCTCGGTCTCGATAGTGCCACCGGCATCGAGGTCGTCCCGACCGCCGAGTCGATCGGCAACGAGGAGGACGCGGTGCGCGCGGTGCGGGCGAAGCAGGACGCCTCGGTCGTGCGGGCGGCCGCCGACGTCGCTGCCGGCAGCTCGGCGGCGCTGGTCAGCGCCGGCTCGACCGGGGCGACGATGGCGGCGGCGACCTTCGGCCTGCGCCGGATCAAGGGCGTGCAGCGACCGGCGCTGGCGGTGCAGCTGCCGGTGCCCGGCAAGCAGGTCCTCTTCCTCGACGTCGGCGCCAACGTCGAGGTGCGCGCCCAGCACCTGGTCCAGTTCGCCTTCCTCGGCGCCGCCTTCAGCCAGGCGGTGCTTGGGGTCGAGGCGCCGCGAGTCGGCCTGCTCTCGGTCGGCGAGGAGGCCGGCAAGGGGCGCGAGGAAGTGGTCGCGGCCAACGAGGTCCTCGCCGGCGCGAGTGGGATCGAGTTCATCGGCAACGTCGAGGGGCGCGACCTGCCCGCCGGCACGGCCGACGTCGTCGTCACCGACGGCTTCACCGGCAACGTGGCGCTGAAGCTGATGGAGGGCACGGCGAAGGCGGTGACCGGGGCGATCCGCGACGCCGCCCGCTCCAACCCGCTCGCCGCCGCCGGTGGCCTGCTGATGAAGCCGGCCCTCGGCGGGCTGCGGCGCGAGCTGCACCCGGACACGACCGGCGGCGCGATCCTGCTCGGCCTGCGCGGCATCGCCGTCGTCGGCCACGGCAGCTCCGGCGCTGAGGGGATCGCCAACGCGATCCGTCTCGCCGCCCGCTGCGTCGAGGTCGACGCCGTCGGCCGCACCGCGGCGCTGCTGCGCGAGGGCGGCGCCGGTCGCGGCGAGCTCGCCGATCGCGCCGAGGGGGACGGCGCGTGATAGGAACCCTGCTGTGACCCGCGAGGAAGTCCTCACCCTCGTCCGCGATCACCTCGCCGAGGAGCTCGAGCTGGACGCCGCCAAGATCGGCGACGCCAGCCGCTTCAAGGAGGACCTCGACGCCGACTCGCTCGATCTCTACGAGCTGGTGATGGAGCTCGAGGACACCTACGGCATCTCCGTCTCCGAGGAGCAGGCGGCCAAGATCGCGACCGTCGGCGATGCCGTCGACTTCGTGCTGGAGCACGCTCCCGCCGCGTGAGCGAGGAGACCCTCGCCGAGCTGATCGCCGAGCTGCCGGAGGACCTGCGCCGCCAGGCGCTGACCCACTCCTCGTGGACCGAGGCGCGAGCCGAATCGTATGAGCGCTTTGCCTACCTCGGCGACAGCGTGCTCGCCCTGGCGGTCGCCCGGGCGCTGATCGAGCGCTTTCCCGGGGTCGACGCCGGGGGCCTGACCAAGATCCACAACCAGGCGGTCTCCGGGGTCTCCTGCGCCGAGGTCGGCCGCGAGCTGGGCGTGCCGGAGATGCTGCGCGAAAACGAGCCCGAGGAGATGCCGGTCGGCATCCCGGCCGAGGTGCTGCTGAGCGGCGAGCGGCCGCTGCCGGAGGCGACCGAGGCGCTGATCGGCGCCTGCTTCCTCGCCTTTGGCTTCGAGCGCACCGCGGCGGCGGTCGGCGACGCCTTCGAGCCCCGCATCGAGCACGCCGCCGAGACCCGAGTCGACTTCAAGTCCGCCCTGCAGGAGATGCTGGCGCGGCGCCGGCTGCGCGTAACCTACGAGGTGACCGGCGAATCCGGGCCGCCGCACCGGCGCCAGTTCGAGGTGGCGGCGATCGTCGACTCCGAGCGGGTCGGCGAGGGGGAGGGGCGGAGCAAGAAGGCGGCCGAGCAGGCCGCGGCCGAGCAGGCGTTGCAGCAATTTGGGGATTAAGTGACTGCTCGTCGCGTCCGACTCGCCCGCGAGGCTTGGCAGTCTGAGGGTTCCGGGACCACCAGCTGAGGACACCGCATGTATCTGAGATCGATCGAGATGAAGGGCTTCAAGTCTTTCCCCGAGCGGGAGAGGCTCGAGTTCTCGCCGGGGGTCAGCGTCATCGTCGGTCCCAACGGCTCGGGCAAGTCCAACATCACCGACGCGGTGCTCTGGGCCCTGGGCGAGCAGAGTCCCGGCGCGATTCGCGGCGCCTCGATGCAGGACGTGATCTCGGCCGGCGGCAAGGGCATCGGTCAGCGCCGCCAGGCCGAAGTCGAGGTGACGATCGACAACTCCGAAGGTCGCGCCGCGACCGAGCTCTCCGAGATCGCGGTCAAGCGCACGCTCGACCGCTCCGGCGACGGCGGTTATCGCCTCAACGGCGCCCGTTGCCGCCTCGTCGACGTCACCGAGGTGCTCTCCGACACCAACCTCGGCCGCGAGATGCACTCGGTGATCAGCCAGGGCCGGGTCGAGTCGATCATCCACTCGAAACCGCGCGAGCGGCGCCTCCTGATCGAGGAGGCGGCCGGCCTCGGCAAGCACCGCAAGCGCCGCCGCCGGGCTGAGCTGAAGCTGCGCGCCGCCCGCGACAACCTCGACCGCGCCCTCGACCTCGAGCGCGAGGCGCGAGCGCGGCTGCGACCGCTGAAGCGCCAGGCGCAGGCGGCGGAGCTGGGGGCGCGGATCGAGCGCGAGGAGCTCGGCCTGCGCGGCCAGATCGTCGCCGAGGAACTGCGCTTTGGGGCCGACCGGGCGGCCGCGGCGGAGAAGGCGGCAACCGAGGCGCGCGCCCAGCGCGCCGCGCTGGAGCAGCAGCTCTCGAGCGTCAGCGAGAAGCGGCGCGCCGCCGAGGAGCGCTTCGCCGCCCGCGACCGCGAGCGGACCCAGGCCTGGGGCGTGCTGACCAAGCTGCGCGGTGAGCAGCAGCGGATCGCGATCCGCGCCACCGGGCTCAGCGACCGCGAGGGCGAGATCTCGGTCCGGTTGGAGGCGCTGCGCAACGAGCTCGGCCCCCTGACGCTGGACGTGAGCGGCTCGGAAGCTGCCCCGGGTGAGCGTGCGCGGAAACTCGAGCTGGAGCTCGATGAGATCGACGCCGGCATTCGCGGCGCCGGCGAGGGCCTGGCCCGCGCTCGCGTCGGCGAGGCGAGCGAGGCGGCCCGAGAGACCGCGCTGGGCGCGGTCCGGGGCGGTGCCGAACGGGCGATCCGCCACGCCCGCCGGGCGGAGGGCCTGCTCGGCGAGCGCGCTCGTGAGGTCCTGCGCAAACGGCTCGCGGGCGGCGAGGAGCTGCTCGACGACGTTCGCGCCGCCGCCAAAGCGGCCACTGCTGCCGAGGCGGCGATTCGCAGCCGGGTCGAGCGCACCGAGCAGCTCGTGGTCGGTGACGAGGGCGACGGCGACGAGATCGCCGAGGAGATGCGCGCCTGCTCGCAGCGTGAGTACGAGCTGCAGGCGGAGATGACGAAGGCCTCCGACCGCCTCACTGAAGTCGAGGTCGAAGCCGCTCACCTCGGCGATCGCCGTGCCGAGGCGGCCAAGGAGCTCGCCTCGATCGCCGAGCGCCTGGGCGAAGAGGTCGAGCCGGCGAGCGCGGCGCTGGGCGAGGAGGAGCGGGCCGAGATCGATCGCCGGCTGGAGCGACTGGAGCGCCGCCGCGCCCAGATCGGCCCCGTCAACCCGCTCGCCGAGCAGGAGTACGAGGAGGCGCGCGAGCACGTCGAGTCGCTGCAGGCCCAGCGCGAGGACACCGAGCGCGGCATGCGCGAGCTGGAGGCGCTGATCCGCGACATCGACCGCGAGATCGAGCGCGCCTTCGAGGAGACCTTCGAGGCGACCGCCAGGAACTTCGAGGAGATGATCGAGCATCTCTTCCCGGGCGGGCGCGGGCGCCTGCGGCGAGTCACCCTTCGCGCCGTGCCCGAGGCCGAGGCGGAGTCGGCAGAGGGAGCCGAGGCGGCGGAGGGCGCCGAGGAGGAGGGCGAAGAACAGCGCGAGGAGTTCGGCGTCGAGATCGAAGTCACCCCGGCCGGCAAGTCGACTCGCAAGCTCTCACTGCTCTCCGGCGGTGAGAAGTCTCTGGTCGCGATCGGCTTCGTCTTCGCCGTCTTCCTCGCCCGGCCCTGCCCCTTCTACATCCTCGACGAGGTCGAGGCCGCCCTCGACGACGCCAACATCGACCGCTTCCTGCAGCTGATCCGGCGTTTCTCCGATCGCGCCCAGTTCGTCATCGTCACCCACCAGAAACGGACGATGGACGCCGCCGACGTGCTCTACGGCGTCAGCATGGGCGGCGACGGCGTCACCAAGGTCGTCTCCCGCCGCCTCCCGCGCGAAGTCGAGGAGGAGAGCGAGGGGCCGCGGCCGTTCGCTGGAATCGAGGACGAGGGGGATGACCAGCCCGCTGCGGGCATGATCGGTGAGCAGTCCCCCGCCTCTCCGTCTCGCGACGACGCGGTCGAAGCCGCCTGAGGCCTTAAACAAAACAGAACCTTGCGGGCGGAGGGCCGCCGCTACGCTGTTCCTGGGGAAGCTAAGGAGGGAACATGGCGCAGCGGCATATGGACAGGCTGACGTCTTTCGACACGTCATTCCTGGCCAACGAGCGGTCAAACGGGCACATGGCGATCGGCGCGGTGCTGGTCTGCGACGGGGAGCCACCCAGCCAGGAGGACTTCGCGACCCACATCCGCAGTCGGGTGCACCACCTGCCCCGCCTGCGCCAGCGGCTCGCCTTTCCGCCGCTGGGATTGGGCACGCCCTTCTGGGTCGACTATCCGGAGTTCGACCTCCACGATCACATCAGCCGGGTGACGCTGCCCGCGCCGGGCGACGAGGCCGCCTTCCACGATCTCGTCGGAGAGGTGCTCTCGCCGCCGCTCGACCGCTCGCGGCCGCTCTGGCAGCTGGTCCTGGTCGAGGGCCTGGAGGGCAACCGCTTCGCGATCGTCTACAAGACCCACCACGCGCTCGCCGACGGCTTCTCCGCGGTGGACATCGGCAAGCTCCTCTTCGACCCGGAGGCGAACCCGGTGCCTTCGCGCGAGGAAGCGCCCTGGGACCCGCAGCAACCGCCCACCCGCGGTGCTCTCCTCGCCCGCGCGTTCAGCGGCATCTGGGCAACGGTGCGGCGGTCGATGCGCTGGCTTGGCAACGCGGCGCGACAGCCCAAGCGGGCGCGCAAACGCGCTTCCGATGGCCTCACCGGCCTCTGGGAGGTGACCGCGGCCTGGTTCAAACCGGCGCCGAAGGTGCCGCTCAACGTCGACATCGGCCCGGCGCGGAGCTTCGCCTGGGCCGAGTTCCAGCTCGCCGACGTGAAGCGGGTCAAGAACGCGCTCGACGTCACCGTCAACGACGTGATCCTGGCCGCGACTGCGGGGGCGTTGCGCCGCTGGCTGCACGATCGCGAAGTCGAGGCCGGCGGGATGGAGCTGAAAGCGCTGGTGCCGGTCTCGGTCCGCACGATCGACGAGGAGGGCGAGCTTGGCAACAGGCTGACGGCGATGCGAGGACCGCTCCCGGTCGGCATCGAGGACCCGGTCGAGCGCCTGCGGGCGGTCCACGCCGGCATGGACGTGCTCAAGTCCTCCAAGCAGCCGCTCGGCGCCGAGGCGATCTGGGGCCTCAACGACTGGTTCCGTGACTTCGCCCCGCCGGTGCTGCTGCTGCCGACGGCGGCGATCAACTTCTCGACCCGGCTCTTCAACCTGCTCGTCACCAACTTCCCCGGACCGCAGATCCCCTTCTACGTATTGGGACGCGAGGTCACGGGGGTCTTTCCGGTCGGCTTCCTCGCCCGCCGCCACGCGCTGGCGATCGCGATCGTCAGCTACAACGGCAAAGTCGGCTTCGGCATCCTCGCCGACAAGGCGGCGATGCCCGACGTCGAACGCCTCTCCGGCTACCTCGGCGAGGCCGTCGAGGAGCTTCTCGCCGCCGCCCGGGTAGCCTCCCCCGGCGACGACGATGGCGACCAGCTGGCAGGAGATACTCGACCTCGGTTCGCGCGAGAGCGCGAACGGCTCGGCGACGCCTGAACCCGAGGAGCAGCGCCGCGGCGTCTTCCGCCGCTTCCGCGAGAGCCTCTCCAAGAGCCGCAAAGCGCTCACCGAGGAGCTCTCCTCGAGCTTCTTCGAGCGCATCGACGAAGAGACCTGGGAGCGGCTCGAGGAGGCGCTGATCCTCGCCGACGCCGGCGCCCCGACCACGGCCAAGGTGGTCGAGCGGCTCGAGCACGAGGTCGAGTCCGGCGCCGTCGCCGCCGACGGTGAGGCGGTGCAGGCGCGGTTGATCGAGCTGCTCGCCGAGGTCGCCGGCACCGCCCGTGCCCCGATCGACCTCAGCAACGATCCGGCGGTGCTGCTGATGGTCGGCGTCAACGGCACCGGCAAGACGACGACGATCGGCAAGATCGCCTGGCACCTCTCAAAGGAGTTCGGCCTCTCCGTCGTGCTCGCCGCCGGCGACACCTACCGCGCCGCCGCCGCCGAGCAGCTCGCCGAGTGGGCGAATCGCGCCGGCGCCGAGCTGGTTCGCGGCCAGGCGGGCGCCGACCCCGGGTCGGTCGCCTACGACGCGGT
>DASZQM010000190.1:0-9704 GCA_035549645.1 Solirubrobacterales bacterium
CGCCGGCGCCCCGCCCGAGCAGGCTCGCGGCTCAGATCGAAGCGGCTTCCGACGAGGAGCTGCTCGAGTTCATCGACGCGCAGGTGGGGCCGGACCGTGGCTGACGAGCGGCAACTGCGCGAGTACCTGCGGCGGGTCACGATCGAGCTCGCCGCCGAGCGAGAGAAGGCCAGCGAGCCGATCGCGATCGTCGGTATGGCCTGTCGCTTCCCCGGCGGGGTCGAGACCCCGGCCCAGCTGTGGGAGCTGCTCGCCAGCGGCGGCGACGGAATCGGCCCCTTCCCGAGCGACCGCGGCTGGGAAGCCGAGTCCCTCTATGACCCCGACCCGGACCGGCAGGGCTCGATGTACGTGCGCGAAAGCGGCTTCCTCGCCGGAGCCGGCGATTTCGACGCCGATTTCTTCGGCATCGGCCCGCGCGAGGCCACCGCGATGGACCCCCAGCAGCAGCTCCTGCTGGAAACGGCGTGGGAGGCGCTGGAGGACGCCGCGATCGTCCCGGCCGGCCTGCGCGGCAGTCGCACCGGGGTCTTCGCCGGCCTCATGCACCACACCCACGGCGCCCAGGCGGGCCTCGCCAAGGGCGACCTCGAGGGTCACCTGCCGATCGGCAACGCCTCGAGCGTCGCCTCCGGGCGCGTCTCCTACGCCCTCGGCCTCGAGGGCCCGGCGATGACGGTGGATACCGCCTGCTCCTCCTCGCTGGTGGCGATGCACCTGGCGGCGGGCGCGCTGCGCAGCGGCGAGTGCTCGCTCGCCCTGGCCGGCGGGGCGACGGCGATGTGGACCCCGGACGCCTTCGTCCTCTTCTCCCGCCAGCGCGGCCTCGCCCCCGACGGGCGCTGCAAGGCCTTCGCCGAGGCGGCCGATGGCACCGCCTGGTCGGAGGGCGTCGGCATGCTCGTGCTCGAGCGCCTCTCCGACGCGGAAGCAAACGGCCGGCGCATCCTCGCCACGATCGTCGGCTCGGCCGTCAACCAGGACGGTGCCTCGAACGGGATCGCCGCCCCCAACGGGCCGTCGCAGGAGCGGGTGATCCGCCAGGCCCTGGCCAACGCCGGCCTCGAGCCCGCCGAGGTCGACATGGTCGAGGCGCACGGCACCGGCACTCCGCTCGGCGACCCGATCGAGGCCGGCGCGATCCTCGCCACCTACGGCCAGGAGCGCGAGCGCCCGCTCTGGCTCGGCTCGCTCAAGTCGAACGTCGGCCACACCCAGGCGGCGGCCGGGGTGGGGGGCGTGATCAAGGCAGTGCTGGCGATGCGCGAGGGCACGATGCCGAAGACCCTGCACGTCGACGGTCCCTCCTCGAAGATCGCCTGGGAGGCGGGCAGGGTCGAGCTGCTGAGCGAGGCGCGCGAGTGGGAGCCGAACGGTCACCCCCGCCGCGCCGGCGTCTCCTCCTTCGGCATCTCGGGCACCAACGCCCACCTGATCTTGGAGGAGGCGCCCGGAGCGGGGGAGCAGGAGGCCGAGGCCCCGGTCGCCCCGACGGCCCTCGCAGCGCCCCTCGCCTTCACCTGCTCCGCCAAAGATCCGCAGGCCCTGGCGGCGCAGGCATCCCGCCTCGCCACGCACATCGCGGAGAGCCCCGGGCTCTCCCTCCTCGATCTCGCCTACTCCCTTGCGACGAGTAGATCGGCGCTGGAGCAGCGGGCGGTCGTGGTGGCCGGGGGGAGGGAGGAGCTGCTGGGCATCCTGCGCTCCCTCGCCCAAGGAGAGCGCCCGCCGAGTGCCACCCTCGCCAAGGCCCCGCCGAGCCCCCGCCTGGCCTACCTCTTCACCGGCCAGGGATCCCAGCGAGCGGGCATGGGCAAGGAGCTCCATCGGACCTACCCCGCCTACCGCCAGGCCTTCGAGGCGGCCTGCGAGGAGATCGACCCCCTGATCGATCGCTCGCTGAAGGAGCTGGTCTTCAGCGAGGAGGGCTCAGAAGAGGCGAAGCTGCTCGACCACACCACCTACGCCCAGCCCGCCCTCTTCGCCACCCAGGTCGCCCTCGGGCGCCTCTATGCGAGCTGGGGCCTGGAGCCACAGGCGATGGCCGGTCACTCGGTGGGGGAGATATCGGCGGCCCACCTCGCCGGCGTGCTCTCCCTCAAAGACGCCGCAAAGCTCGTCTGCGCCCGCGGTGCCCTGATGGGAGCCCTGCCCTCCGGCGGGGCGATGCTGGCGATCGAGGCGACAGAGCAAGAGGCCCTGGAGCTGATCGAAGGCAAGGAGGCCGAGCTTTCGCTCGCCGCGGTCAACTCGCCGACCTCATGCGTGATCTCGGGCGTCGCCGAGGCGATCGATGCCTGCGAAGCCACCTGCAGGGAGCAGGGCAGGAGGGTCAAGCGCCTCGACGTCTCCCACGCCTTCCACTCGCCCTTGATGGAGCCGATGCTGGAGCAGTTCTCCGAGGTCTGCGAGAGCCTCAGCTTCAAAGCTCCCCAGACCCCGATCGTCTCCTGCCTCAGCGGCGAGCCACTGGGCGAGCAGGCAACCGACCCCGCCTACTGGGTCGCCCACGTCAGAGAGCCGGTTCGCTTCGCCGACGCGGCCTCGATCCTGCTGGAGGAAGGCACCACCACAGCGCTTGAGCTCGGCCCCGACCCCGTCCTTTGCGCGATGGCCGATGAGTGCCTCACAGAGGAGCAGGAGCTGACCCTCGCCCCGGCGCTTCGCTCCGGCAACCCCGAGCCCAGCACCGCCCTCGGCGCCCTTGCCGGCGCCCACGCCGCAGGCATCCCAATCGACTGGGAGGCCTTCTTCGCGGACTCAGGTGCACGGACGATCCCGCTGCCGACCTACGCCTTCCAGCGCAAGCGCTACTGGCTCAGCCCCGAGGGAGACGGAGGCGCCGACCCCACCGCCCTGGGTCAGACCGCCCTCGCTCACCCGTTCCTCGCCGCGGAGATCGAGGACCCCGAGGGCGAGGGCCTCGTCCTCAGCGGTCGCGTCTCCCTCGCCGAGCATCCCTGGCTGGCAGACCATGCTCCCGGCGGCGTGCCGATCCTGCCCGGCACCGCCTTCCTCGAGGCCGCCCTCTACGCCGGCGCGCGCGCCGGCGCACCCACGGTCGAGGAGCTGCTCCTGCAGGCACCGCTTCCCCTCGGCGACGTCCCGGTGGCGCTTCGCATCTCGCTCTCGGCCCCCGAGCAGGGACGCAGGAAGCTGGCGATCCACTCCCGTCCCGGCGAAGAGGGCGCCCAGTGGACGAGGAACGCCTCGGGCGTCCTCGCCGAGGAGTCTCCGCCGGCGCCCGGGCCGGTGAGCGAGTGGCCGCCCTTCGGCGCGAAGCCGACCGAGATCGACGCACTGCACGCCCGCCTGGCCGAGGCCGGCTTCGAGTACGGCGAGGCCTTCCAGTGCCTGACCGCCGTCTGGCAGGGCGGCGGGGAAATCTACGCCGAGGCGAGCCTGCCCGACGCTCTCGGGCAGGACGACTTCCTGATCCATCCCGCTCTCCTCGACTCGGTGGGCAACGTGCCCCTCGGCGCTTCCGGCGACGAGAGCGGCGAGAAGCTGCCGCTGCCATTCGCCTGGCGGGGAGTGCGGCTGAGCCGGGCCGGCGTCTCCTCGATCCGAATTCGGATGTCGGCAACCGAGGACGCCGGCTTCATCGCCTTCGATGAGACCGGGGTGCCGGCGATCAGCGCCGAGTCGGTGGAACTGCGCCTCGTCGACCGGGACGCCCTGCGGGTTGCGGCCGGCGCCGAGCGCTCGCTCTACACCCTCGGCTGGAAAGCGCTCCCCGCTCCCCTCGCCGAAGACGGTCCCGCCCCCCGGGTCCTCGACTTCCGGGGCGCCGCCGAGAGCGCCCAGGCCCTCTGCGCGCGTGCGCTCGGGGACGTCCAGGGCTTCCTCGTCGAGGCGGCGGACGAGGAGGACCGCCTCGTCGTCCTCACCCAGGGCGCTTTCGCCACCGACCCGAGCGAGCGTCCCGACCCCGCCCAGGCCGCGCTTGCGGGCCTGGTCGGCTCGGCCGCGGCCGAGAGCCCCGGTCGCTTCGTCCTGATCGACTGCGACGGCAGCGAGGCATCGGAGGCTGCCCTCGCCGGCGCCCACGCCGGCGAGGAACCGCAGCTGGCCCTGCGCGAGGGGAGGCTCCGGGCCCCGCGCTTCGCCCAGGCGGCGACGAGCTCGAGGCCGCCCGTCGCGCTCGATCCTGAGCGCACCGTCCTCGTCACCGGCGCCACCGGCGGGCTCGGCTCGCTCGTCGCCCGCCACCTCGCCGGGAGTCACGGCGCGCGGCGCCTGCTGCTGGCGAGCCGCTCCGGCGAGGCGGCCGCGGGCGCCGCGGAGCTGCGGGCCGAGCTGGAGGCGAGTGGAGCGCAGGTGGAGATCGCCGCCTGCGACGTCTCTGATCGCTCGCAGCTGGAAGCGCTGCTCGCCGGCGTCGACCGGGAGCACCCACTCGGCGCGGTGATCCACTGCGCCGGGCTGCTCGAGAGCGCCACCGTGGCCAACGCGAGCGCGGAGCAGCTGGCGCGCGTCTTCGCCCCCAAGGTCGAGGCGGCCCGGCACCTGGACGAGCTGACCCGCGAGCTCGACCTCACCCACTTCGTCTGCTTCTCCTCGATCGCCGGCATCTTCGGCGGGGCCGGCCAGTGCGCCTACGCCGCCGCCAACCGCTACCTCGACGCGCTGGCGCAGGGGAGGAGGGCGGAGGGGCTCGCCGCCACCTCGATGGCCTGGGGGCTGTGGAGCGAGGAGAGCGTCGCGGCCGGTGCCGCCGCGGACGCCGACGCGGCCGAGCTCGCCCGCATGTGGCGCCTGGCCGCGCAGCGCTTCGGCCTCGTGCCGCTGTCCCCCGAGCGCGGCCTGGCGCTCTTCGACGCCGCCCTGGGCCGGCCCGAGGCGCTGGTCGCTCCGGTCGACCTCGATCTCGCCGAGCTGGGCGCGCGCGCCCGTGGCGGCTCCCTGCCCTCTCTTTACAAGGGGATCGTCCGCGCCCCGCTCAGGGCCGGTGGCGAAGGCGGCGACCTCGCCCGCCGCTTCGCCGCGGCCGCCGAGGCCGAGCGCGAGGAGCTCGTGCTCGAGGCTGTCCGCGGCCACGTCGCCGCCGTGCTCGGGCACGAATCCGCCGCCCAGGTGGCCCCCGACCGGGTCTTCAAGGACCTCGGCTTCGACTCGCTGGCCGCGGTCGAGCTGCGCAACCGCCTGGAGCTGGACAGCGCGCTCAGCTTCCCCTCCAGCCTCGCCTTCGATTACCCGACCACCACCGCCGTCGCCGAATACGTGGTGGGGAGGCTGGGCGACGGGCCGGTCGGCTCGGAATCGGAGGAGGAGCGGGAGATTCGCGGCGCCCTTGCCGGGATACCGCTCGAGCGCCTGCGCGCGGCCGGGCTGCTGGGAGCCCTGCTCGAGCTCGCCGGCGCCGCCGCCGGGCCCGCGGCCGAGGCGCCGGAAGAGGAGATCGAGCAGATCGACTCGATGGACATCGGCGACCTCGTGCAGCGCACGCTCGCCGCCGAGGACGCGGGGGAACCGGCGGGAGGGCGGGGATGAAGCCATCGCTCGAGCAGGTCGAAGCCGCGCTGCGGGCCTCGGCCAAGGAGACGGAGCAACTGCGCCGGCAGAACCGGGACCTGCGCGAGGCGGCGGCCGAGCCGATCGCGATCGTCGGCATGGCCTGCCGCTTTCCGGGCGACGCCGACTCCTCGGCGGGGCTGTGGGAGCTGCTGGTGGAGGGCAGGGACGCCGTCGGAGCCTTTCCTGAGGACCGCGGCTGGGACGTCGAGCGCATCTACCACCCCGACCCGGAACGGCCCTCGACGACCAGCACGCGCGAAGGCGCCTTCCTCGCCGGCGCAGCCGAGTTCGACCCGGCCTTCTTCGGCATCCCGCCACGCGAGGCGCCGGCCCTCGACCCGCAGATGCGGCTGATGCTGGAATCGAGCTGGGAGGCGCTGGAGGACGCGGGGATCGATCCCGGCACGCTGCACGGCAGCGGCACCGGCGTCTTCGCCGGCGTCATGTACCACGACTACGGCTGGGGACTGCCGCCGACCGCGGAGCCGGGCAAGGGCCTGGTGACCGGCGGCAGCAGCAGCGGCGTCTCCGGCAGCGTCGCCTACACGCTCGGCTTCAAGGGGCCGGCGATCAGCGTCGACACAGCCTGCTCCTCCTCGCTGGTGGCGATGCACCTGGCGGCGGGGGCGCTGCGCCGCGGCGAGTGCTCGCTGGCCCTGGCGGGCGGCGCGACCGTGCTCTCCACGCCCGGCATCTTCATCCAGTTCAGCCGCCAGGGTGGGGTTGCCGCGGACGGGCGCTGCAAGTCCTTCGCCGAGGGCGCCGACGGGGCCGGCTTCTCCGAGGGCGCCGGCGTCCTCGTGCTCGAGCGCCTCTCCGAGGCCGAGGCCAAGGGCCACCGCGTCCTCGCCACGATCAGGGGCTCGGCCGTCAACCAGGACGGTGCCTCCAACGGCTTCACCGCCCCCAACGGGCCCTCCCAGGAACGGGTGATCCGCCAGGCCCTGGCCAACGCCGGCCTCGAGACCGGCGACGTCGACATGGTCGAGGCCCACGGCACCGGCACCGCCCTCGGAGACCCGATCGAGGCGGGAGCCCTGCTCGCCACCTACGGCCAGGAGCGCGAGCGCCCGCTCTGGCTCGGCTCGCTCAAGTCCAACCTCGGCCACGCCCAGGCCGCGGCCGGAGTGGGAGGGGTGATCAAGGCGGTCCTCGCGATGCGCGAAGGAACGATGCCCAAGACGCTGCACGCCGAGCAGCCCTCCTCGCAGATCGACTGGGAGGCGGGCAGGGTCGAGCTGCTGAGCGAGGCGCGCGAGTGGGAGACCGACGGCAGGCCCCGCCGCGCCGGGGTCTCCTCCTTCGGGGCGACGGGCACCAACGCGCACCTGATCTTGGAGGAGGGGCCCGCGTCCGGACGGGACTCCGGTCCGGGCACCTCCGCCGCGGACCCCGATGCCGTCGCGGCGATCGCGCCGGGCGCCCCCCTGCCCATGCTCGTCTCCGCCAAGGACGAGCGCGCCCTCGCCGCCCAGGCCGACCGCCTCGCAGCTCATCTCGAGGCCGATCCCGAGCTGGAGCTGGCTGACCTCGCCCACTCCCTGCTCACCACGAGGGCCCAGCACGAGCACCGGGCCGGGGTGGTGGCGGCGGGCCGCGAGGAGGCGATCGCCGGGCTGCGGGCGCTCGCCGCGGGTCAGGGCGATCCCCGGGCCCTTCGCGGCTCCGCCGAGGAGCGGCGCACACCGGTCTTCATCTTCCCCGGCCAGGGCTCCCAATGGCTCGGCATGGGGGCCGAGCTGGCGGACTCCTCGCCCGTCTTCGCCGCGGCGATGGCCGAGTGCGAAGAGGCGCTGGCGCCGCACCTGGGTTTCGACTTGGGCGCCGCGATCGCCGGCAGGGAGGGTGCGCCCTCGCTGGATCGGGTCGACGTGGTCCAGCCGGCCCTCTTCGCCCTGATGGTCAGCCTCGCCCGCCTCTGGCAGGCCTGCGGCCTCGAGCCGGCGGCGGTGGTCGGCCACTCCCAGGGAGAGATCGCCGCCGCCCACATCGCCGGCGGCCTCTCGTTGGAGGACGCGGCCCGCGTCGCCGCCCTGCGCGCGAAGGCGATCACGAAGATCGCCGGGCAGGGGGGGATGGCCTCGGTGATCGCTCCCCGCGAGCGGGTCGAGGAGCTGATCGAGCCCTGGGCCGGCGAGATCGAGATCGCCGCCCACAACGGTCCCTCGGCAACCCTGCTCTCGGGCACGAGCGAGGCGCTCACGCAGCTCCTCGCCGCCTGCTCCGAGCTCGAGGACGTCAGCGCCCGCGAGGTCGCCGTCGACTACGCCTCCCACTCGCGCCACGTCGAGGCCCTGCGCGAGGAGATCCTCGACTCGCTCGCCGGCATCTCCCCCCGCTCCGGGGAGATCCCCTTCCACTCCACGGTCACGGGCGGCCTGCTCGATACCGCCGAGCTCGACCCTGAGTACTGGTACCGCAACCTGCGCTCCACGGTGCTCTTCGAGCAGGTGATTCGGGGGCTGCTGGAGGCAGACCGCCGTGCTCTGATCGAGGTCAGCCCCCACCCGGTGCTCTCCCTGGCGCTGAACGAGACGGTCGACGAGATCGCCCCCGGCGGCGCCAGCGTGATCGAGACCCTGCGCCGCGAGGAGGGGGTCGAGTGCTTCCTCGCCTCCCTTGCAACCGCTCACGCCAGCGGCGCCCCGATCGAGTGGGAGTCCTTCTTCGCCGGATCGGGCGCGGGCCGAGTCCCGCTGCCCACCTACGCCTTCCAGCGCGAGCGCTACTGGCTCAACGCCGTCGGCTGGAGCGGCGGTCTGGCGGAGGCCGGTCTCGACGACGCCGATCACCCCCTGCTCGGGGCGGCGATCGACGATCCGGAGGGGGAGGGGCTGACCTTCAGCGGCCGCATCTCGCTCGGCTCCGAGCCGTGGCTGGCCGACCATGCCGTCCTCGGCACGGTCCTGCTGCCGGGCACGGCCTTCGTCGAGATGGCGCTGCGGGCCGGGGCCGAGGTCGAAGCCCCCGCGGTCGAGGAGCTGACCCTGGAGGCGCCGCTGGTGCTCGGCGAGGGCCGGAATGCGCTGGTGCGCGTCACCGCCGGGCCGCCCGACGACCGCGGCCGGCGCCAGGTCGAGATTCACTCGCGCAGCGAGGAAAGGGGGGAGAGGGGGCCGTGGGTGCGCCACGCCAGCGGCCTGCTCGCCGCCGGGACCGGCACGGATGGCGACGCCGCCTGGGCGTCCGATTGGCCGCCGCCGGGGGCGGAGCCGATCGACGTCTCCGGCGCCTACGAGCAGCTGCTCGCTGCGGGCTTCGAATACGGCCCCTCCTTCCAGTGCCTGACCGCCGCCTGGCGGGAGGGGGAGGAGCTCTTCGCCGAGGTCTCGCTGGCCGGCGAGCGGCTCGTCGAGGCGACCAGGTACGGGGTCCATCCGGCCCTCTTCGACGCCCTCGGCCACGCCTGGGTCGCGCCTGCTCTCGACGACCCGGACGGCGGCGACGAGGAAGAGCTGCCGGTCCCCTTCTGCTGGCGCGGGGTGCGGCTCGGCAGCTCTGGTCACAGCTCGCTGCGGGTGCGGCTCTCGGGCGCCGGCGAGGGGGGAGGGCTGACCGCGGTCGACGAGGCCGGCGCCCCCGTGCTCAGGGTCGAGTCGGTGACGACGCGCCCGGTCGACCGCGCCCGCCTGCAGGCGGCGGCGCCGGCGGCGAGCTCGCTGTACGGGATCGAGTGGCGGCCCCTCGCCGCGCCGGCCGGCGAGCCGGAGGGCGAGCAGGTCGTCGAGGACTTCCGGGTGGCCACCGAGGGCGAGCCGACCGAGGCGGCCCGCGCTCTCTGCGCCCGCGCCCTGGCGCGGCTCCAATCCTTCCTCGCCGAGGCGGAGGAGGGCTCGCGCCTCGTCCTCCTGGTCGAGGGCGGCCTGGCGGCCCGCGAGGGCGAGGCGCCGGAGCTCGCCGCCGCGGCGCTGGCGGGCCTGGTCCGCTCGGCCGCCTCCGAGCACCCCGGCCGCTTCCTCCTGCTCGACACCGACGGCAGCGAGGCGTCCGGGCAGGCGCTGGCGACGGCCCTCGCGGTCGACCCGAGCGAGGCCGAGCTCGCCCTGCGCGAGGGTGAGCTGCTCGCCCCCCGCCTGGCCGCCGCCGAGGCCGCCGGCGCGGCCGAGCCGATCGACCCCGAGCGGACGATCCTGATCACCGGCGCCACCGGCAACGTCGGCGCCGTCCTCGCCGCGCACCTGGCCGAG
>DASZQM010000191.1:0-8040 GCA_035549645.1 Solirubrobacterales bacterium
GACCGTTTCGTTGACCGTTTTCACGGTTTCGTCGACGGTTTTGCCGACGACCGATTCCGGCCCGGCGACATCGTTGACGGTTTCTTCGGTGACTTTGGTGACGCCCGTGCTGCCGAGAGCACCGCCAGTGACCTGGTCGACCCCGGAGACCGTTTTGTTGACGGTGTTGGTGACCGCTTCCGAGGTCGAGGGCGTGCTGCTGCCGCCGCCGCCCGAGCCGCCGGCACCAGGATTCGAGCCGCCGCCTCCCCCGCCGCCGTTGCCGCCTCCGCCCGCCGGACCACTGGCGCTCGCCGAGCCGCCCGGGTTGGCTGCGCTGCCCGGGCCCTGGCCGGACGGGCTTGAGCCAGGGGATTCGCTCGTGGGAGCTGGCGACCCCGTCGCCGCCGGGTTGGCACCGACGGCTGCATCGCTGCCCCCGCCCGCCGGGCTCCGGTCCGCTCCCGCCCCGTTACGCGCGCCTGCCGTCGCTGCGGGCGCTCCGCCGGTCGTGGGGGTCGCCGCCCGCGCCGCTTCGGCGCTCGTACCGCCACTCCGGCTCGGCGCGCTGGCGGCATCATCCCCGCCGCCGATGTTGAGGTCGGTCAGCGGCCAGTCGCGCAGGGCCTGGAAGGAGACGATCATGACGAAGGCGACCACCGCGGCAGCAACCAGCGCGGTGCCGGACACCGCTCCCGCTAGGTAGGTGTGAGCCTGACGAATCATTCCCGTGCCTCGTCGCTTCATACCCAGGGTCCCACGCCCCAACCCGATGGGAATACCTAATAATTGAATTTCCTAAGGAATTTTGAGTAGTCCGGGCGAATTTCGGTCGCCGGACGCGCCTACAGGTAGGCCATCGGGTCGGTCACTTCACCGTTGATGCGGACCTCGAAGTGGAGGTGCGGGCCGAAGCAGTAACCGGTGCAATCGCTGTAGCCGACGATCTGGCCCTGCGAAACACTCTGCCCCGCCGAGACCGCGAAGGACTCCTGATGCGCGTAACAGGTCGAGAGACCGCCGCCGTGGTCGATGCAGGTGTAGTTCCCGTAACCGCCGCTGCTCGCCTCGGGCTCGGTGAAGATGACGGTGCCCGCCGCCGCTGCCCGAATCGGGGTGCCGCTCGGCACGGCGATGTCGATCCCCGGGTGGTACTCGTAGCTGCCGTTGATCGTGCGCGAGCCGAAGCCGGAGACGACCGGCCCGTCGACCGGCCAGATCAGGCCGCCGCTGCCGCCTTTGATCGGCCCCGCCGGCAACGGCACCGAGCCATAGCCGGCGAGCTGGGCAGCGATCTTCGCCTGGATCTTCGCCACCGAGCCGTCGAGCTCTTCTTCGTGGTCGCGAATCTTCCTCAACGCCGCCACCCGCTCGGCCCTGGCGGAGAGGAGCGCCGCCTGGCGCTGCTCGACCGCCGCCCTGGCGCTGGCCAGGGCCTGCTCTTCCGACGCGATCGCGTCGCGAGCGGACTCGATGCGGTTCTTTGCGCTGCGCAGACGAGAAACCGTCCGCTGGATTTCGTCGCGCAGGTCGCGCACCCGGCCGACGATCGCTTCGTCGTTGTCGCGAATGCGATTGAGGTAGCCGGCCTGGCTGACCAGATCGTCGTAGTTGTTGGCGCTGACGATCACGCTGAGCACGTCCGGGGTCCCCGTCTCGTAGATCGCGACGAGCCGTTCGCGCAGCGTCGTCAACGCCCGCTTCAGGCGCGCGCGGGCTTCCGCCAGGCGCTTCTTGCCGACGTCGAGCTGCGCTTGGGCCCGGTCGAGCTCGGCCTGCTTGGCGTCGAGCCGCACTTTGACCGCGGCCTCTTTGTTGCGGAAGGTCGCCACCTCTTGCGTGAGCCGGTCGATGCGGTCTCCGTAATGGGAGATCGTCGTCGTCAGCACGCCCGAGCGTTCCCGCGCCTTGGCGAGCTTCGCTTCCTTGGCGTGGAGCTTCGATTCGAGATCTTCGGCGGGAGCGGCGCTGGCGGCGAGCAGCATTACGAGCGCCGCCGCGGCAGCGCAGAGGGCCGCCAGGGCAAAGCGGGACTTGAGCATCCAGGCGAGGCTAGCCAAGTCGAGATGCCGCCACTTGCAGGGAAATCAGCCTGCAAGTGGGCTTGCGATTCAGGCGCCGGGCGAGGCGTTCTCGACCCGCAGGAGACCTTCGGCCGCCTCCTCCTCCATCTGCAGCGTGGTGTGGTCGATGCCGAAGCGCTCGTGCAGGAGGAGCTCGATCCGCGCCCGCACCAGGTCACGGTCGCAGTCCGCGGCGACGACGACGTGGGCGGCGAGGGCGCCGAAGCCCGAGGTGACCGTCCAGATGTGCAGGTCATGGACGGAGAGCACGTCTTGCTCTGCGCAGATCGCCGCCCCGGCCGCATCGACGTCGAGGCCCGCCGGCGCGGCCTCCATCAGCACGTCGAGCGGTTCCTTGATCAGGCGCCAGGAGGAGAGCAGGATCAGCACCGAGATCGCGAGGCTGACGATCGGGTCGACCACCGAGGAGCCACCGGCGAGGACGACCGCACCGGCGAGGACGACGCCGATCGAGCCCAGAGCGTCGGCGGCGGAATGCCGCAGCGCCCCCTCGAGGTTGACGTCGGCGCGCTCACCCCGGGCCAGCACCACCGTCGCGGCGACGTTGCCGGCCAGCCCGAGCAGACCGAGGCCGAGCACCCCGCCGCCGTCGATCGACGGCGGGTCGCCGAGGCGCCCGATCGCCGCGTACCCGATCACGATCGCGACGGCGACGAGCAGCAACCCGTTGACCAGCGCCGCGAGGATCTCCGAGCGCTGGTACCCGAACGTCATCCGCCCCCCGGCCGGCCGCGCCGCGAGGGCCGCCGCAAACAGGGCAAGCCCGATCGCGCCGACGTCGGAGAGAACGTGGCCGGCATCGGCAAGAACTGCAAGCGACCCGGTGAGCACCCCGCCGATCGCCTCCGCCAGAAGCATCGCGGCGTTGATCCCGAGAGCCACCCACATCCGCCGCCGACTGTCGCCGCGCCTTACATCAAGCGAATGCGAATGCCCGTGGGCGTGCACGGCCTGAGCTTAGACACCCCTATGCGGGTACAGGCTCCTTCGGTTTCTCCGCCATTGCCTGGTCAGCGACTTCCGCCGCATACCCGAGTCTCTCGGCGTATTCGCGCGCCTGCATGCGGGAGATGACCATGCGCTGGATCTCCGCCGTGCCCTCGAACAGCTGGTAGATCTTGGCGTCGCGGAACCACTTCTCCAGCGGGCACTCGGTGCTCCAGGCGTAGGGGCCGACCAGGTCCATCAGCGTCGTCGTCGCCCACATCGTCACGTCGCCGGCCTTGAGCTTCGACATCGAGCCCTGGCCGCCGCGCATCGGGATGCCGTTGCGCCCCATCCAGGCGGCGCGCTGGACGAGCAGCCGCGCCGATTCGATCTCGGTGGCGACGTCGGCGAGCACCTGCTGGATGCGCTGCTCCTGCAGTGCCGGCCGCCCCTCGACCTTCTGGCCGTCGAGGTGCTCGAGGGTCCACTCGTAGGAGGCCTGGGCGATGCCGAGGGCGGAGGCGCCGACCAGGGGCCGGGTCATCTCGAAGGTGGCGAGGGCATCGGCGCCGCTCGACTTCTTGCCTTCGCGGCCGCGCTGCAGCTTGCGCTCGAGCTTCTCCTCGCCGCCGAGCAGGTTCTCGGCCGGGATGCGGCAGTCCTCGAGCACGATCTCGGCGGTGTGCGAGGCGCGGATGCCGAGCTTGGACTCCTTCTTGCCCTGCGAGAGGCCCGGCGTGCCCTTGCCGACGACGAAGGAGGCCTGGCCGCGGGTGCCCAGCGCCGGGTCGACCGTGGCGACGACCACGTGGACGTCGGCGATGCCGCCGTTGGTGATGAAGACCTTGGTGCCGTTGAGGACCCACTCGTCGCCCTCGCGCTTGGCGGTCGTCTTCAGGCTCTTGACGTCGGAGCCGGCCTGGGGCTCGGTCACGGCGTAGGCGCCGAGCTTGATGTCGTCGCCGCTGCCGAAGCACTCGGGGACCCACTGGGCGATCTGTTCGGGAGTGCCCGAGGAGGCGATGCCGGCGGCGGCGAGGCCGGAGCCGGAGATCGCCAGCGCTGTGCCGGCGCAGCCCCAGTGGAACTCCTCGGCCGAGATCACCTGCATCTGGCCCTGCTCGTCAGCCGCGTTGCGCTGGATGCCCTCGAGGCCGCCGAAGCCCTGCTTGCGCGCCTCCTTGATCACCTCCCAGGGGGTGCTCTCCTCTTCGTCGTGCTTGCGGGCGGCGGGCCTGATCACCTCGCGGGCGAAGGTCCGGCAGCGCTCCTTGTACTCGAGCTGCTCGTCGTTGAGTGCGAAATCCATGGTTCCTTCCTCAGGGGGCTGGCGGTGGGCGCAACCGATTGACTGGTCAGTCAACCAGTTTTCAAAGGTTAGCTGACCAGCCAGCCACCGCCCCGCCTGTACCGTTCCGCTCCTTGGCCAAGAAACGCCCCATCAACGCCGATCTGCCGAGCCCGGCGCCGGCGGCAGAGAAGCCCGCGGAGGACGCGTCGAGCGAGGGGAAGCGCAAGCGCGAACCGGTGCCGACCGCGCTCAAGGCGATCGGCGGCCTGGTGCTGATCGCGATCGTCTTCCTCGTCGCCGCCGTGATCGGCGGCGGGGGCTCCAACGAGCCGGCGGAAAAACCCGCCCCGGCACCGACCCAGGCCCCGCCCGAAGAAGCCGAGGAAAAGCAGACCCCCACCGCCGAAGCGGCCGAAGAGCTCGGCTATCCCTCCTTCGCGACCAACAACACGACGCGGGTCGGGGGCGAAGACGCGGCCACGACGGCGGCCGGGGTCGCGCTTGCCGTCTTCCCCTCCGCCAAAGTCGCGCAACGGCCCAAGGCGGTGACCCTGGTCGACGAAGGCGATTGGCAGGGCGCCGTCGCCGCCGCGGTGCTGATGTCGGCGCCGGTGCGGGCGCCCCTCCTCGTCACCAGCGGCGGCGACATCCCCGACCCCACCTCGCAGGCGCTGGCAACCCTCGATCCCCAGGGAAGCTCCGCCACCGGTAAGGCGCAGGCCTTCACGATCGGATCGGCGGTGGCTCCCGACGACCTCCGCACGACCAAGGTCGCGGGCAAGGATGCCGCCGGGCTCGCCGTCGGGATCGCCGAACTGCGCGATGAACTGCTCGGCGGCAAACCCGGCCACATCGTCGTCGCGCCCGAAGACGAACCGGCCTTCGCGATGCCGGCGGCTGCTTGGGCGGCTCGCTCCGGCGACCCGGTCCTCTACAGCAGCCGCGACTCGCTGCCGCCGGCAAGTGCGAAGTACCTCCAGAGCGAGTCGAAAGTGCCCGTCTACGTCCTCGGCCCCTCGGCCGCGATCTCCTCCGCGGTGGTGCGGGAAATCGCCAAGCTCGGCAACCCCGTCAAGCGCGTCTCCGGCGAGGACCCGGTCGAAAACTCGATCGCCCTGGCTCGCTACGCGAGCGGCGGCTTCGGCTGGAACATCAACGACCCCGGTCACGGCCTCGTCGTCGCCCGCAGCGACGAGCCACTGCTGGGAGCGATCGCTGCCCCGCTCTCGGCCTCCGGCACCTGGGGGCCGCTGCTGCTCAGCGACGACGCCGATACGCTGCCGGTGCCGCTGCGGGAATATCTTCTCGACATCAAGCCCGGCTACACGACCGACCCGACCCGCGCCTTCTACAACCATGTCTGGGTGATCGGCAGCGAGGATGCGATCAGCGTGAACCAGCAAGCAGAAATCGACCAGCTGGCCGAACTGGCCAAGATCGGCGGTGAAGAATGAGCGAAGCCGAGACCCCCGACCTGCTCGGTGAGGGCCATCGCGTCACCGCGGAGGACATCCGCGCCCTCGCCGGCGCCTCCACCCCCCACTTCGCCCTCCAAGTTCGCAACCGCATCCGCCGGCTGATCGAACCGCTGCCCGCCGACGACCCGGCACGGCGCGAAGGCGAGCGCAAGATCGCTCAGCTGGAAGAGCTCGCCGAGCACAGCGGCGACCCGCGCGGAACCCTGGGGATCTCCGCCCATTGAAGAACCTCGCGCCCGGCGTCTGGCGGCTGAAGGAGTTCCCGCTGCCGACGATCAACGTCTACCTCGCCGAGGACGTGCTGATCGACGCCGGCCGCACCTGGGACCGGCGTCGCGTCTTTGCCGAGATCGAGGGGCGGCAGCTTTCAATGCTGGCGCTGACCCACGTCCACCCCGACCATCAGGGCGTCGCCAAGGACGTCTGCGAAGCGCGGCAGATCCCGCTCGCCTGCCACGCCGGCGACGTCGACGCGATGGAGGGGCGGCGCCCCGTCGCCGCCTCCGCCCACCCGCTCGCGCAGGCATCCGGGCGCTTCTGGGCCGGCCCGCCGCACAGGGTGGACAGGGTGCTGGCCGAGGGCGACGAGGTGGCCGGCTTCCGCGTCGTCCACGCGCCGGGGCACTCGGCCGGCGAGGTGATCTTCTTTCGCGACTCCGACCGGGTGGCGATCTGCGGCGACGTGATCCGCAGCATGAGCTACGCCACCGGGCGGCCACTGATCGCCGAGCCGCCGGACTTCTACAACGCCGACTCGGCCGAGAACCGCCGCTCGATCCGCAAGCTGGCCGATCTCAACCCCACTCAGATCCTGCCGGGGCACGGCCCCGCGGTCACTGACATCGCCGCCTTCGAGCGCTTCGTCTCGCGCCTTCCCGGGTAGAGCCCGGGTACGTCGAATCAAAAGGGGGGTTCCATGGAGGCACTGAGGAAACGGCTGCCGTCGCCGGCGATGGTGGTGGCGGTGACCGCGCTGGTCGTGGCGCTGGCAGGAACGGCTTACGCCGCCCAGCACATCAACGGCGGCTCGATCAAGAAGCAGACGATCGGCGGCGGCAAGCTCAAGCACAAGACGCTGACCGGCTTTCAGATCAACACCAACAAGCTGGGCGTCGTCCCGGTGGCAAAGCGGGCGGCGCACACCTACTGGGCGGTCGTCAACAACCCGGGTGGCGCGGGCAATGCCTCCTTGGCACGGGCGAGCGACGCGGGCATCACCGCGGCCGAGGGCGGTGGAGCGGTCGCAGTGATCTTCCCGGTCAACGTCAGCGGCTGCGCCTACGTCTCCTCGCGCAACAACGCCGGGACGACCGTGCCGGGGGCCGGCTACGCACAGGCAAACGTCGCGCCCACCAACCCGAACGCGATCGAAGTCCGAACCCGCGACGAAAAAGGGGCCGACCAGGACGCCGACTTCCACCTCATCGTCGTCTGCCCATAAAGGCTACGCTGGCGGTGTGAGCGACGCGAGCCACGGCTTCAAAGAGGGCGACAAGGTCTGGGTGGAGGACGGCGAGGGCCGCCACCACCCAGGCATCTTCGTCGCCGACAACGAGAGCTCCGGCTGGTTCGGCGGCGGTCCCAGCGCCTACGTGGTCCACCCCGAGGCCAAACAGGCCGAGGTCGTCTCGACCTTCCGCATCACCCCGCGCGACGAGTAGCGCCGGAGGCTCCGCTTGCTCGCCTACGTCTTCTGGCACCGGCCCGGGGACGGTGTCGACCCGAACGAGTACGAGGAGGGCCTGCGCGCATTTCACCGCAGCCTCGACTACCGGTCGGCCGCCTTCCGCCTCGAGCAGCTCCCGTTCGGGACCGGCGGCGGCTATGAGGACTGGTACCTGGTCGAGGACTGGAGTGCGCTGGGTGACCTGAACCAACGCGCAGTTGACTCCCGACACCGTCCCAGGCACGACCAGGTAGCCGCGGGGACCGCGCGGGGATGGGGCGGTATCTATGAGCTGGTCCGCGGCGCGGGGGGAGTCCCTCGAGCGACGAGGTGGCTCGACAAGCCGCTGGACGAGCCGAGCGACCGCTTCCTGGCATCTCTGGGCGAGGGGACGATCTGGCGGCGACAGCTGGTTCTCGGACCCGCCCCGGAGTACTGCGCGGAGGCCGCAGAGGCAGCCGGGCGCGTCGCGGTCTAGCTGTAGTTCCTAACCACGTTGTTCATCCGGACCTCCTTGGAGGCTGGCGGTGTCGAAGCCCCAGCAACAAGGAGGAACCGGATGAAGCTCCACGCTAACGCGCCCCTCGGCCCGAAGGGCAGGGCGACCATGGTCAG
>DASZQM010000192.1:0-1871 GCA_035549645.1 Solirubrobacterales bacterium
CCTGGGCACGTCCTCGCTGCTCGGGGCGGCGTTCTGGTGGCTCGCAGCGCGGCAGTTCGACCAGCACGCCGTCGGCGTCGCCGGCGCCGCGGTCTCGGCGATGACGCTGCTCGGCTTCGCCGCGACGATCGGGCTCGGCACGGTGCTGATGGGCGAGCTTCCCCAGCGCGAGAGCCGCGCCCACGGCCTGCTCAACGCCGCCCTCGCCGCCTCAGCGGCGGTGGGGGCGGTCTTCGGCCTGGCGTTCGCCCTGGTCGCGCCGCTCTTCTCCTCCGGCTTCGACCCGCTGCGGGCGAGCGCGCTCGCCGTCCTCGTCTTCGCCGCCGGGGTCGCGCTCACGGCCCTCACCCTCGTCCTCGACCAGGCCCTGATCGGGTTGCTGCGCGGCGGCCTGCAGCTGGTCCGCAACATCGTCTTCTCCGGGGTGAAGCTCCTCCTCCTGCTCGCGGTCGCCTCGCTCGGCGCCGCCCACGGCGGCATGGGCATCTACACGGCCTGGGCCCTGGGCGCGCTGGTCTCGCTGGTGGTGCTCGTCCCGTTCTACCGGCGCCAGGTCAAGCCCCTGCGCTCGCACTTCGGCGAACTCAACTCACTGCGGCTCGACGCCGCCAGCCACCACGCTTTCAACCTGGCCCTGCGGGCGCCGGACCTGCTGCTGCCGGTGATGGTCCTGATCGTGCTCAAGGCGGACCTCAGCGCCAGCTTCTACATCGCCTGGATGATCGCCAGCCTCCTCTTCAGCATCCCCCAGTCGCTGAGCACGGTGCTCTACGCCGTCGGCTCGGGGGACCCCAGGGACCTCGAAAGGCGCTTCCGCTTCACACTCGGCATCTCGGCGGCGTGCGGTGTCGGCGCCGTGCTGATCCTGCTCCCTGGCAGCGAGCCGCTGCTGCACCTCTTCGGCTCGAGCTATGCCGCCCAGGCGACCGTCGCCGTCCAGATCCTCGCCCTCGGCGTCTTTCCGGAGGCGGTCCGCACCCACTTCGTCGCCGTTCGCCGGCTGACCCGTCGCATCGGCACGGCGCTGCCGCTGGTCTGGGGCGGGGCCGTGCTCGAGGTGGCGGGGGCCACCGCCGGGGCCCTGATCGCCGACGACCTGACCGGGGTGGCGATCGGCTGGCTGGCGGCGATCTGCATCGAGTCCTCGCTGATGAGTCGCGACGTCTGGCGGATGATCACTCCCGGCCACCGGGCGGAAAAGGCCGCGGCGGCGTCCGGCGCCGCCGAAGCGGGCTCGCCGCGAACGCCTAGCGCGTCACAACCCTGAAGGCGGCGCGGCGCTCGCGCGAGTGCTTGCCATTGGCCAGTGCCCGCACCGACACCCTGTAGCCGCCGGGCGTCAGGCGCCGACCGGCGACCCTGGTCGAGAAGTGAACCGTGTTGCGACCGGCATGGCCGTGGCGTCGAAGGATGACGTGGCGCTGCGGGTGGCTGCGCTGCTCGATGCGGATTTCGACCTTCGCCGGTTCGGAGAGCCGGTAGCTGATCGTGCCGGTGCGGGGAGCGCGCCGTACGGGCTTGGTTCGGGGCGATCCGCCCTTGCCGTGGATCCGCTTGGTCACGTTGACGTTTTCGACCACCGGATTCGCTTCTTCGAAGGCTTTGTAGGGGACCGGCCCGCCGTAGAGGGAGGAGGCGGCGACTTCGCGGAACGCTTCCAGCGAGGCCTGCGAGGAGTCGACGCGCCAGTCGGACTCCTTCTGCACGTCGAACCAGATCACGGCCGTGGTGCGCGGGAAGAGCTGCGGGATTTCGTTGAGGAAGCCGCGCCGGATCCAGTTGGCCTTTTCGCCGCCGATCTCCGAGGAGGCGGTCTCGGTGATCATGAACGGCTTCGAGCTGAGCTGGGTCAGGGTCGCGTAGGAGGAGGC
>DASZQM010000193.1:0-4039 GCA_035549645.1 Solirubrobacterales bacterium
CCCCCCCCCCGACTCCCTATCCCAGCGCGACTATGGGTCCCCGCCGTGAGGGCGGTCCAGATAGACGAGTTCGGGGGGCCGGAGAAGCTGCGGCTCGTCGACGCAGAGGATCCGGTCGTCCGCGAAGGGGAAGTGCTGGTCGAGGTTTCGCGCAGCGGGATCAACTTTGCGGACACCCACGCGACCCATAACGACTACCTGGCCGAGCAATCGCTGCCTCTGATTCCGGGCGGTGAGGTCAGCGGTCGGACTGCTGATGGCCGCCGTGTTGCCGCGCTGCTCGCCAATGGCGGTTACGCGGAGAAGGTTGCGGTGCCGGAGGCCGGGCTGATCCCGGTCCCTGACGAGGTGGATGACGACCAGGCCGCGGCGCTGCTGCTGCAGGGCCTGACGGCGACGGCGATGATCGGGCGCTGCGCCCGGGTCGAGGCCGGGGAGACCCTGGTCGTCGAGGCCGCGGCGGGTGGCACCGGCGCGCTCGCCGTCCAGCTCGGCAAGCGGGCCGGGGCGAAGGTGATCGGGCTCGCCTCCAGCGAGGAGAAGCGGGCGCTGGTCGAGCGGCTCGGAGCCGACGCCACAGTGGATTCCCGCTCTCCCGACCTTGGCGCCGCGATCCGCGAGGCCAACGACGGCGCCCGCGTCGACGTGGTCCTGCACATGAGCGGCGGCGACGCCTTCGACGAGGAGCTCGGCATCCTCGCGCCGCTCGGTCGCATGGTCGTCTTCGGCATCGCTTCGCGCGAGCAGCGCGAGGTCTCGACCGCGGCCCTGCTGCGCGGCTCCAAGGCGGTGATCGGCTTCTGGCTCGCCCACCTGCTCGCCCGCCGGGACCTGGTCGCGCCGATGATCGCCGAGCTGCTCGGCGCCGCCGCCTCGGGCGAGCTCGAGGTCACGGTCGGCGACGTCTACCCCCTCTCCGAAGCTGCCCGCGCCCACGAAGACCTGGTCGCCCGCCGCACCAGTGGCAAGCTCCTCTTGGACCCGTCGAAGTGACCGCCTTCAAAGAGCTCGGGCTCTCGGACAAGATCCAGCAGGCCCTCGACGAGCTCGGCTTCGACGAGCCGACGCCGATCCAGGACCAGGCGATTCCCGAGCTGCTCGGTGGCCATGACGTGATCGGCCAGGCGCAGACCGGAACCGGCAAGACCGCCGCCTTCGGCCTGCCGCTGCTGCAGTACCTCGACCCGGAGAACGACGAGGTGCAGGCGATCGTGTTGACGCCGACCCGCGAGCTCTGCATCCAGGTGACGCAGGCGCTGCGCGCCTACGCCGAGCACCTCGACATCGAGATCGTCGCCGTCTTCGGTGGCGCCCCGATCAAAACCCAGCAGGCCCAACTGCGCGCCGGCGCCCACGTGGTCGTAGCCACGGTCGGCCGGATGAAGGACCTGATGAGCCGCCGCTCGCTGGTCCTCACCGCGGCCCGCTACGTCGTCCTCGACGAGGCCGACGAGATGCTCGACCTCGGCTTCATCGAGGACGTCGAGATGATTTTGCGCATGTGCCCGAGCGGGCGCCAGACAGCGCTCTTCTCGGCGACGATGCCGCCGCCGATCAAGAAACTGGCCGAGAGCTACATGTACGACCCGACGACGATCCGGATCACGCCGAAGACGCTGACGGTCGACGCGATCGCCCAGGCCTACGTCGAGGTGCCGGCCAAAGAGAAGGCGGCGAAGCTGGTCGACCTGCTCAAGGCGGAGGAACCGGAGCAGGCGATCATCTTCTGCCGCACCAAGATCGGCGCCGACCGCCTGGAGAAAACGCTCAAGAACAAAGGGCTCGACGTCAAGGCGCTGCACGGCGACATGAGTCAGGGCTCGCGCGACGGCGTGATGATCGCCTTCAAGGACCACCGGGTGCGGCTGCTGGTCGCGACCGACATCGCCGCCCGCGGGCTCGACATCGAGCACGTCACCCACGTCATCAACTACGACGTGCCGGCCTCCTCTGAGGTCTACGTCCACCGCATCGGCCGCACCGGCCGCGTCGGCCGCACCGGCCGCGCGATCACCTTCGTCACCCCCGCCCAGCGCGACGAGATCGCCCGCATCGAGCGCGACGTGAAGACGACGATCGGCGAGTGGGAAACCCCCGAGGAGCGGCTCGAGCACGCGCCGCGGCCGCGCCGGCGGGAGCGCCGAAGCGAGCACCACGAGGAGTCCGAGGCGAAGTCGGCGCGTGAAGAGGAGACCGTGGAGACCGACCGCGACGGCGCGGCGGAGAAGTCCTCCAAGGGTGGCGCGACCAAGCTCTTCGTAAATCGCGGTGAGCGCAGCGGCATCACCGAGGAGGACCTGCGCTGGGCCCTCCGGGAGGGCGCCGTCCTGCCCGACGAGGCGATCCACGACGTCCACGTCCTCCACCGCTTCTCCTTCGTCCACGTCGACCCCGAGCTGGCCGAGCGCACCGTCGAGTACCTCGACGGCACCAAGGTCAAGGGCAAGGAGATCCGGCTCGAGATCGCCAAGAGCTGAGGCTGATGACCCGGATTTCGAAGGTTCTCACCTTCTCGAATGTCGTTGCGTTCATCGCTCTCTTCGTCGCGCTCGGCGGCTCCGTCTACGCGGCCAGCAAGATCAGCGGCACGCAGATCGAGCCGGGTTCTCTTCCCGGGAACCGGATCAAGGCCAAGAGCGTGGCCGGCAACCGGATCAGGCCGAGGTCCTTGACCGGCAGGCAGGTCAAGGCCAACTCACTCGGCGCGGGTCAGATCAAGGAGAGCACGCTGACGGGCATCACCTCGAGCGCCATCGGCGCCGTGCACTACTCGACGATTACGGTGCTGATCTCGAACACGCCCGCCGGGGGCAACCAGGGAACGGCGGTCTGCCCGGCCGGTACCTACGTGATCGGCGGCGGTGCTTCGGTCAACGACGAGAACTTCGCTTACGTCAACGACAGTGGGCCCAGCGCGACGCACGCGGGCTGGACCGCGACCGCATACGGAGAGCCCGGCGCGACGATGACCGTGACCGCAATATGCACGGCGGTGCACTCGATCGGCACGTCGATGGCCACCAGTGGCAACCCGCCTTCGGAAGGACCTCACTACTGGGTCAGGTGAGTTCGGCGATGCGGCTGAAGAGCTGGTCGAAGTCGATCGGCTTGGTGATGTAGCCGCTGACCTCGACGTCGGTGGGGGCGCCGGCGTCCATCTCGTCCTGGTGGGCGCTGACGATCAGCACCGGGGTGTCGATGCCGCTTGCGCGCAGCTCGCGCAGGGCGTCGATCCCCGACTTGCGCGGCATCATCGCGTCGAGCAGGAGGATGTCGGGCGCCGGCCCGTTCTGGAGCGCTTCGATCACCTCGACGCCGTCCTCGGCCGTGACCACCTCGTAGCCCTCCATCTCCAGGCGCGTGCGCAGCAGGAGCAGGATCGTCTCCGAGTCGTCTGCGATCAGCACCCGCGCGCTCATGCCGCCGCTCCGTTGTAGGCGGGAAGCCAGACGCGGAAGGTCGAGCCGTGTCCCTCGACCGACTCGGCGGAGATCGAGCCGCCGTGCAGCTCGACCAGCGATTTCGAGATCGCCAGGCCGAGGCCGGTGCCGCCGACGTGCTGGGTCAGCCCGGCGTCCCCGCGCGTGAAGCGCTCGAATATGTGCTCTAGCTGATCGGCTGCCATCCCGGGCCCGTCGTCGCTGACCGCAAGCTGCACTCCATCAGCCTGGCCGGTCGCCGTGACGAGAATCGACGCTCCTTCGGGACAGTACTCGTGCGCGTTGGTAAGAAGATTTACGAGGACCTGCCTGATCCGGTCGCGATCGACGTTCACCTGTGGCAATCCCGGCTCGATCTCCTGCGCCAGCGCCTGATCCTTGGCCTGGGTCTGGCTCTGCATCGTGCGCACCGGGTCTTCGACCACCGCGGAGACGTCGGTGGGGGAGGGTTTGATCGTCAGCCGCCCGGCGTCGCTGCGGGCGAGGTCGAGCAGGTCGTTGAGCAGGCGAACCAGGTGGCGGGTGTTGTCGAGGATGATCTCGACCGTGTCGGCCTGCTTGGGCTCGAGCTTGTCGCGCTCGAGCATCAACAGCTCGGC
>DASZQM010000194.1:0-6200 GCA_035549645.1 Solirubrobacterales bacterium
GATCGGGCCCGGATCGAAGAACTGGGCGGGGATGATCCCGACGCTGGCCTTGCCGGGCGAGAGCGCGCCCGGGCAGTTCGGGCCGAGCAGGCGGACCCCCGCCTCCTTCGCCTTCCAGTAGGTCTTGAGCATGTCGAGCACCGGGATCCCCTCGGTGATCGCGATCACGGTCTCGACGCCGGACTCGATCGCCTCGTCGATCGCCGGCGCGGCGAAGCGCGCCGGCACGAAGATCATCGAGGTGTTGGCGCCGGCCACCTCGACGGCCTCCTTGATCGTGTCGAAGACCGGCACGCCCTCGACGTCCTGTCCCCCCTTGCCCGGGGTGACGCCGGCCACCAGGTCGGTCCCGTAGGCCTTGTTGCGCAGTCCGTGGAAGGAGCCCTCGCGCCCGGTCAGGCCGGAGACGACCAGCTTGGTCTCGTTGCCGACGATGATCGACATCAGCCGTTCCCCCCCGCCAGCTCGACCACGCGGCGCGCGGCGCCGAGCATCGTCGTCTCCTGGTTCAGGTTGGACAGGTTGGCCTCGGCGAGGATCTTCAGGCCCTCCTCGGAGTTGGTGCCGTCGAGGCGCACGACCAGCGGCAACTGCAGGTTCATCTGCTGCGAGGCGGTGACGATGCCCTTGGCGATCTCGTCGCAGCGAGTGATGCCACCGAAGATGTTGAAGAGGATCGCCGTCACCTTCTCGTCAGAGGTGATCACGGTCAGCGCGTCGACGATCGCCTCCGCCTTGGATCCGCCACCGGCGTCGAGGAAGTTGGCCGGGGCGCCGCCGGCTTGGGCGACGACGTCCAGGGTCGACATGCAGAGGCCGGCGCCGTTGGCGAGGATGCCGACGTTGCCGTCGAGCTTGACGTAGGTGAGGCCCTTCTCCTTCGCCATCGCCTCCTGAGGATCGTCGACGGTGTCGGCGACTTCGGCCAGCTCCTGGTGGCGATAGGTGGCGTTGCCGTCGATCGTCACCTTGGCGTCGAGCGCGACGACCTGGCGGTCGTTGGTGACGATCAGCGGGTTGACCTCGATCAGCGTCGCGTCCTCGGAGCTCGCCACCTCGGCCAGCTTCACCAGCACCTCGGCGACCTCGTCGCGGACGTCCTCGTCGAGCCCGGCGGCGTCGATGATCTCGCGCGCAGCGCTCGCGGTGAACGGCTGGGTCGGATCGATATGGCGACGGACCAGGGCGTCGGGGTCCTCGGCGGCGACCGCCTCGATGTCCATGCCGCCCTTGGCGGAGACCATCGCCAGCAGCTTCTTCTCGCCGCGATCGAGGATGACCGAGGCGTAGTACTCGGAGGCGATGTCCGAGCCGCCCTCGATCCAGACCTGGTCGACGCGGAACGGCCCCTCTCCGTGCGGGCCGACGATGTCCATGCCGAGAATCGCCTCAGCATGCTCGCGCGCCTCGTCCTGGTTCTGGGCGATCTTGATCCCGCCCGCCTTGCCGCGGCCGCCGATCAGCACCTGCGCCTTGATCGCGCAGGGGTAGCCGATCCGCTCGGCGGCGGCGACCGCGTCGTCGACGCTGGGCGCGACCTCGCCGCTGGGCACGGCCACACCGTGCTTGGCGAAGAGCTGCTTGCCTTGGTACTCGAGAAGATCCATAGGTCAGGGGCACGCCGCGCTGGCGCGGGCGGCAGCCTACTGGACTTGGCAAGTGGGGCGCCGCGCGGGGAGAGGCGATTCGCATAACATGCCGCCCCCGCGCAGCGCGACGCGGCCTTCTCTTATGCCACTTCCCGGACTCAAAACGATCAAATGGGTGACAACCGACTGCTACGGCACCCTGATCGACTGGGAGAAAGGCATCATCGACGCCTGCAAGAAAGAGGCGGACAAAGACGGCTTCAGCTTCGAAGAGGAGCCCTTCCTGGCTCGCTTCATGGAAGTACAGGCCGAAATCATGGCCGGCTCCTACGAGCTCTACGCCGAGGTCCTGCGCCGCACGATCGTCAAAGTCGCCGGTGAGCTGGGCTGGGAGATCGAGCCCTCACGCGCCCAGTTCCTGCCCGACAGCGTCGCCTACTGGCTGCCCTTCCGCGAGGCCAACGCGGCGATGGACCGGCTCGGCAAACGCTACGAGATCGGCATCGTCTCCAACATCGACGACAAACTTCTGGGCATCTCTCGCCGCCACCTGCGCACCGAACTCGACCTGGTCGTGACCGCGCAGCAGGTGCGCAGCTACAAGCCGGACCCCGTCCACTTCAAAGAGGCGGCGCGCCGGATCGGCGGCAAGAAAGGCTGGGTCCACATCGGCTGCAGCTACGACAACGACGTCGCCCCGCTGCTGAAGATGAAGGTGCCGGTGATCTGGGTCAACCGCCACAACGAGAAACTCGAAGGCCGCAAAGCCCCCAGCGCCACGGTCAAAACGTTCCGCGACGCCGTCAAAAAGCTCGGCGCGTCCTGAACGATCTCTAGCGTTTCGCAACTCTGGCCTGGGCAGTTGTTTCGACCATGTAGGTCGGGCTGCCGGCCGTAATCGACATGCGGCAAACGCAACAAAGCTCTACACAGGCGCAGGGTCTTCGCCTGGCCACGATCGCGGCCGGGGCCCTGGCCCTGCTCTGCCTGATCGTCATTGCGGGGCGGAGCACAGCCGCCAGCGCCGCGGCACCGATCCCGGCGGAAGTCCCGCTCTCTGAAAAGCCGAGCTTCGTCGTGATCCAGACCGACGATCAGACGCTCGACTCGCTCTACGCGACTTTCGGCCCAAACCGGCTGCGGGCGATGCCCAACACGCTGGACCTGATCGCCAAACGCGGCGAGACCTTCAACCGCTACTACGTCTCCTACCCGCTCTGCTGCCCCTCGCGGGTCAGCCTGATGACCGGCCGCTACGCACACAACACCGGCGTCAAGGGCAACATCCAGCCCAACGGCGGTTACTTCGGCTTCTCCTTCCGCGGCGCCTACACGCACAACATCGCCACCTGGCTGCAGGGCGCCGGCTACCGCACCATCCACGTCGGCAAGTTCCTCAACGGCTACGGCGACGAACCGTATTCCAACGGCTCCGAAGTCCCGCCGGGCTGGTCGGACTGGCACAGCGTGCTCAAGTCGGACACCAACCACTACTACTACGGCTACACGCTCAACAACAACGGCAAGGTCGAAGGCCCCTACGGCGACTCGGGCACCTGGGAACCGCGCGAGTACACGACCCGCGACGACATCGGTTGCCCCTACGCCCCGCTCAACGGCCAGCCCTGCTTCTACGAGACCGACACGCTGACCAACTTCGCCGTCCAGGGGATCCGCGAAACCTCACCCGAACAGCCCTTCTACCTGCAGCTCGACTACACCGCGCCGCACGGCGACTTCCGCCATCCGGCCGGACCCGAGCCGGCGCCGCGCCACTACGACTGGTTCAAGGGCGCACCGCTGCCGCACAACCGCGGCCAGGGCTTCGACGAGGGCAACGTCTCCGACAAGCCGAGCTTCATCAAGGAAGCGCCCTACCTCTCGCTCGCGGACATCCACACCTACCGCGTCTACTGGGACAAGCAGCTGGAGGCGCTGCGCTCGGTCGACGACGGGGTCAAGGCGCTGGTCGACACGCTCGGCTCGCTGCACCGGCTGCGCAACACCTACATCATGTTCACCTCGGACAACGGCTTCTTCTTCGGCGAGCACCGCCTGATCGGCGGCAAGTTCCTCGCCTACGAGCCCTCGACCCACCTCCCGTTCCTGATTCGCGGGCCGCACATCAAAGCCGGGACCGAATCGGGTGAGATCGTCGGCAACATCGACGTCGCCCCGACGATCCTCGAACTGGCGGGGGTCAAACCGGACAAGAGCGTCGACGGCCGCTCGATGACGCCGTTCTTCAAAGACCCGGACCTGCGCACCCTGCGGCCCTTCCTCTTCGAGTCCTTCGTCGAAACCTCAGACGTCGACGAAGCAGGCGCGATCGCCGAAGCCGGTGACCAGAGTGGCAGCTCGGGCCGGAACAAGCGGGTCCCTGCGCTCGAAAGCCGCAAGCGCGGCGGCCCAGGTGCCAGCGCCTCCATCCTCGCCCCGCCGAAGGACTACGAGGGAATCCGCCTCGGCCCCTACAAGTACATCGCCTGGCCGGACGGCGAGAAGGAGCTCTACGACCTCGAAAAAGACCCGTATGAGCTCAACAACCTCGTCCGCATCCCCAACTACTTCCCGGTCCGCAACTTCCTCCACCGCGAGCTGACCGAACACCTCGAGGACTGCGTCGGCCGTGGCTGCCGCGAAGAAGTCACCGAACTCCCCCTGACCCGCCGCGAACGGCAGGAGGTGCTGCGGGCGGTCAAGGCGGAACGGCTGGCGAAGCAGAAGGAACAGCGGGAAAAACGGCATCACCGTTAGCGGCCCCTCGTAGCGCCGCCTGTCTGCGGGACGCCGCTACTCGATGGTGGCGAGGATGTCGCCGCTGGAGACCGAGTCGCCGACGTTCACGTTGAGGTTGGTGACCTTGCCGGCGCGGTGGGCGACGATCTCGTTCTCCATCTTCATCGCCTCGATCACGCAGATCAGATCGCCCTCGGCGACCTCGGCGCCTTTCTCGACCGCGACTTTGAAGACGGTGCCCTGCAGCGGTGAGGGGAGCGACTCGCTGGAGGCGCCACCGCCGGCGCCGGCCTTGCGCTCGCGCTTCGGCGGTTTCTTGCCACCCGCGGCCGGTGCGCCAGCGCCGCCGGCGAAAGCCTCGCCGATCACCTTGACGTCGAAGAGCTTGCCCGAGACCTCGACCTTGTAGTCGCGGCTGACGATCTCGCCGCCGTCCTCGGCGGGCTCGGGTGGCTTCGGGTCGGCCGGGGCGGTCGACTTGAGCCAGTCGTTGTCCTCCATCAGGTCACGGCAGGTCTCGCCCTTCGCCCACTGCTCGGTGGCGAGGATCGCTTCGTGGAAGGGAATCAGCGTGGTGAGGCCGCCGGAGTCGTATTCGGAGAGCGCCCGCAGCATGCGCCGGGTCGCCTTCTCGCGGTCGACGTCCCAGACGATCAGCTTGGCCACCATCGGGTCGTACATCGGCGTCACCTCGGAGCCGCCCTCGACGCCGGAGTCGACGCGGACGCCGGGACCGGAGGGCTCTCGGTAGGAGTCGCCGATCGGGCCCGGGGCGGGGGCGAATTTCTTGTGCGCCGCCTCGGCGTTGATCCGGCACTCGATCGACCAGCCGTTCAGCTCGACGTCCTCTTGGGCGAGCGAGAGCGGCTCGCCGGCGGCGACCAGGATCTGCTCGCGGACGATGTCGATGCCGGTGACCATCTCGGTCACGCAGTGCTCGACCTGCACGCGGGTGTTCATCTCGAGGAAGAAGTACTCCTCGCCGACCTGCATGCCCTCGATCGTGCCGGCGCCGCGGTAGCCCACCGCCGCCGCGGCGTCGGTGGCGATCTTGCCGATCCGCTCGCGCATCTCCTCGTCGACGTGCGGGCCCGGGGCCTCCTCGATCACCTTCTGGTGACGGCGCTGGATCGAGCAGTCGCGCTCGCCGAGGTGGATCACGTTGCCGTGGCCGTCGGCGAGCACCTGGACCTCGACGTGACGCGGGTCCTCGAGGTAGCGCTCGATGTAGACACGGGAGTCGGAGAAGAACTTCTCGCCTTCGCGGGCCGAGCCCTCGTAGGCCTCCTGCAGGTCGTCCGGGGTCATCGCCACGCGGAAGCCCTTGCCACCGCCGCCGCCGGCCGCCTTGCAGGCGACCGGGTAGCCGGCTTCGTCGGCCTGCTTGCGGGCGGCCTCCAGATCGGGGGCGACCTCGGTCGAGCCGGGCACGATCGGCACCCCGGCCTGCTCCATGATCTCGCGCGCCTTGGTCTTCGAGCCCATCGCTTCGATCGCCTCGGGCGGCGGGCCGATCCAGGTGATCCCGTGCTCGGCGCAGGCGCGGGCCATGTCGGCGTTCTCGGCGAGGAAGCCGTAGCCCGGGTGGATCCCTTCGGCCCCAGCCTCCTTGGCGGTGTCGACGATCTTCTGGATGTTGAGGTAGCTCTCGGCCGGGACAGCGGGGCCGATCAGGTAGGCCTCGTCGGCCTCGCGCACGTGCGGCGCGTCGCGGTCGATCTCCGAGTAGACGGCGACGGACGTGATGCCCATCTCCTTCAGGGTCCGGGCGACCCGAATCGCGATCTCGCCGCGGTTGGCAATCAAGACCTTCTGGAACACGGCGGCGCAGTCTATTCATGTGGGCGGGGGAGGGGAACCTTGGATCGGGTG
>DASZQM010000195.1:0-15192 GCA_035549645.1 Solirubrobacterales bacterium
CCGACGCCGCCGAGCTTCTGCTTGCCGACCTTGACGTCGTGCCCCGCCTCCTTCGCCGCCGCCTCGGTGAGGCCGACGCTCGCCACCTGCGGGTGGCAGAAGGTGGCGCCGGCGACGAGGCCCTGGTCGACCGGGTGGGTCGGCTCGCCCGCCGCCCTCTCGACCGCGACCACGCCCTCCTCCGACGCCTTGTGGGCCAGCGCCTTGGCGTTGACCATGTCCCCGATCGCGTAGACCTTGGGGTTGGAAGTCTGCTGGTAGGCGTCGACTTTGACCTTGCCGTTGTCCTCGAGCTCGACGCCGGCTGACTCGAGCCCGAGGCCCTCGACATCGGGTGCGCGACCGCCGGCGATGGCGAGGTAGTCGACCTCGATCGTCTCCTCGCCGTAGCTGAGCTTGACCGAGCTCTCGCCCGCCTCGACGTCGGTCACCGGCGTGCCGGTCGAGATCGTGATGTTCTGCTTCTTGAAGGCGCGCTCGACCACGCGAGCCATGTCCTTGTCCTCGGCGGGGAGGATCTGGTCGAGCATCTCGATCAGGACGACCTCGGTGCCGAAGCGGCCGTAGGCGGAGGCGATCTCACTGCCGGACGCGCCGGCACCGGCCACGGCGATCTTCTTCGGCTGCTCGGGCAGCGACCAGGCGCCCCAGGTGTCGACCACGCGGCCGCCGAACTCGACCCCGGGGATCGGCAGCGCGACCGAGCCGGTGGCGAGGACGACGGCGCCAGCCTCATAGACCTCGTCGCCGACCTTGACGTTGGCCTCGGGCGTGAGCGAGCCCTCGCCCTCGATCAAAGTGATCTTGTTCTTGTCCCAGAGCATCTTGACTCCGCTCGAGAGCGACTCGGAGACGTCGGCGCGGCGCTTGCCCAGCGCCTCCCAGTCGATCGAGACATCCTGGGCGACGACGCCGAGCTCGGCGCTCTCGCGCGCCTGCTCGTAGATCTCGGCCGTGCGCAGCACGGTCTTGGCCGGGATGCAGGCGTAGTTGAGGCAGCGCCCGCCGGCCTTGTCGCGCTCGACCACGGCCGTCTTCTTGCCCAGCTGGGCGGCGCGGATCGCGGCCACGTAGCCGCCCGGGCCCCCACCGATGACGATTACGTCGAAGGAATCTGCCACTGGCTTGAGCCTATAGAAAGCGCGGTCTCTACTCGCGGGTGGGCATCTGGATCCGCGCCATCGCCTTCACCATCAGCCAGAAGAAGGTGCCCGAGACGATGAGCAGGCCGAGGGTGGCGAGGATCTGCGGGATCGTCGCGGCCTGCAGGGCGAGGCCGTAGACGGCGCTGAAGATGAGGAAGACCAGGATCAGCTGGAAGCCGAGCACGGCCCAGTAGCGGGCACGCCACATGCCCCAGGACATGAGGCCCATCAGCAGGGCGGGCGCGAGCGCTTGGACGAAGCGCGGTTTCTCGCCGTTGACCTCGGTCCCCGTCAGCCAGCCGACGACGATCGAGATCGTGATCAGGGCGGTGACGATCGCCCCGACCGTCACCACCGTCGGGCGCTCGCCCGCGGCCAGCGGCTCGAGGGCTTCGCGCGCCTCCTGGTTGCGCTTCTCGGCTTTGGCGTAGCCGCGCTCCATCCGCTCGCGCGGGGTGACGGCGCTGCCGCGCTGCTTGCGCTTGCGCGGCTGGTCAGGCACCGGGCGCCACCTCCCCGAGCGGGGCGAAGGCGCGGCGCAGCTCTTCCGCCGCCGCGGCGGGATCGGCGGCGTCGCGGATCGCGCGCACGACGCAGAGCCGTTCCGCGCCGGCAGCGATCACCTGGTTCGCGTTCGAGGCGTCGATGCCGCCGATCGCGAAGAACGGGCGGGGTGCGTGCTTGGCCGCATGGGCGATCAGCTCGAGGCCGACCGCCGGGCGGCCCTGCTTCGTCGGCGTCTCCCAGATCGGGCCGACGCTGATGTGGTCGACCGGCTCCTCCGCGGAAGCGGCGATCTGCTCCTCGGAGTGGGTCGAGAGGCCGATGATCGCGTCGGGGCCGAGCGCCGCCCGCGCCTCGCCCGGCGCCATGTCGTCCTGACCGACGTGGACGCCATCGGCGTCGCAGGCACGGGCGAGGTCGGGATCGTCGTTGACGATGAAGAGGGCGCTGTGGTTGTCGCAGAGGCGGCGGAAGACCTGCGCTGCGAGCTCGATCTCGCGCCGCGGCAGCGACTTCTCGCGCAGCTGGACGATGTCGACGCCGCCGCGCAGCGCCGCGCTCAGCAGGGGCTCCGGGTCGGCGCCGTTGGGGCGGGCGTCGCAGCAGAGGTAGAGCCGCGCCGTGCGCAGCCGCTCGCGCCGCAGTGGTCCCTTGCTCTCGGGGGGTGCCAGGCTCACGCCCGGATTATCCCTCGCGTGGGGCAAACGCCTGCAGATGGGTAGCATCAGAGCAGTACGGGAGCCCGCGAGGGCTGAGAGGGCGGCACCGAGGCCGCCGACCGTTTGGACCTGATCCGGGTAATGCCGGCGGAGGCAAGGCTTTGAGCGATAGCGGTGCTTATGACGTAGTTGTCGTCGGCGGGGGAGTCATCGGACTTTGCTCGGCCTGGCGCCTTGCCCAGAACGGCGCCGAGGTCCTCGTGCTCGATCGCGCCGACCCTCCGGCCGGGGCGACCCGCGTGGCCGCGGGCATGCTGGCGCCGATCGGCGAGCTTGCCTTTGGCGAGCCCGAGCTGCTGCGGATGACGGTCGCGGCCGCGGAGCGCTACCCGGACTTCGTCGCCGAGCTGGAGGCCGCGAGCGGACTCGGCTCGGGCTACGCGCGGCATGGTGCCCTCCACATCGCCCTCGACCGTGACGAGGCCGCCGAGCTGCGTCGCGTGCACGACCTGCAGCGCTCGCTCGGACTCGGCGCTGAGTGGCTGCCGCCGCGCCGCTGCCGCGCGCTCGAGCCCGGCCTCACGCCCTCATTCAACGGCGGCGTGCACGCGCCGGAGGAGGCGGCGATCGACCCGCGCCGTCTGACCGCGGCGCTGCGCGGGGCGCTCGCCGGTGCCGGCGTCGAGGTGCGGACCAACGTCGACGTCGTCGCTGCGCTGTTGAACGAAGATCGCATCGAGGGCGTGCGAACCGGTGCCGGCGAAGAGCTGCGAGCTGCCCACGTGGTCCTCGCCACCGGCGCCTGGTCCGGGGCCGAGGAGTGGCTGCCGCTGCAGGCCCGCCCCCCGGTGCGCCCGGTCAAAGGGCAGATTCTCGAGCTGCGCTCTCCCGACGGAGAGCCACCCTGCGAGCGGATCGTCGCCTCCGAGCGCGTCTACCTCGTGCCTCGTCCCGACGGCCGCTCGGTCGTCGGCGCGACGACCGAGGAGCGCGGCTTCGACGCCACCGTCACCGCGGGGGGTGTCCACGAGCTCCTGCGCGAGGCCTACCGCCTGCTGCCCGACGTCGCCGAGATGGAGCTGGTCGAGGCGATGGCGGGGCTGCGACCGGGCACCCCCGACAACCTGCCCCTGATCGGCCCGGGCGAGCTCGAGGGCCTCGTCCTCGCCTGCGGCCACTATCGCAACGGCATCCTCCTCGCCCCGATCACCGGCGAAGCGATCGCGACCCTTCTCTCCGGTGGCGCAATCCCCGACGCCCTCGCCGCCGCCGACCCCGCGCGTTTGACCTTTGTGAGGGATAACCGCACAAAGGTCAAGAGCACCCTCGAGGGCTCGGGGCTGGAGGCCTGACGATGAGGATCGAGCTGAATGGAGAGTGGCAGGAGCTGCCCGAGGGGGCGACGCTCGCCGATGCGGCGGGTGCGGCCGGAGTCGCCGACGGCGCCCGCGGCGTCGCGATCGCCCTCGACGGCGAGGTCGCGCCGCGCGGGGAGTGGGCGCGAACGCCGCTCGCCGAGGGCAGCAAGGTCGAGGTGCTGGCCGCGATCCAGGGGGGCGCCGAGGGTTGGGAGCTGGGCGGCCGGGCCTGGACCTCGCGGTTGATCGCCGGCACCGGCGGCTTCCGCTCGCTGGAGCAGATGGAGCAGGCGCTGGAGGCGTCGGGAGCGGAGATCGTCACCGTCGCCCTGCGCCGCATCGACCCCGACGCGAAGGGCTCCGTCCTCGACGTGCTCGACCGGCTGGGCCTCTTCGCCCTGCCTAACACCGCCGGCTGCTACACCGCCCGCGACGCCGTCCGCACTGCCCGGCTCGCCCGCGAGGCCTTCGAGACGGACTGGATCAAGCTCGAGGTGATCGGCGACGACCGCACGCTCTTCCCCGACGCGGTCGAGCTGCTCGAGGCCGCCGAGACCCTCGTCGGCGAGGGCTTCACCGTCCTTCCCTACACCAACGACGACCCGATCCTCGCCCGCCGCCTCGAGGAGGCCGGCTGCGCCGCGGTGATGCCGCTCGGCTCGCCGATCGGCTCGGGCGCCGGCATCCGCAACCCGTACAACATCGCGATCATCGCCGAGCGGGCGGAGGTGCCGGTCATCCTCGACGCCGGCATCGGCACCGCCTCCGACGCCGCTCTGGCGATGGAGCTCGGCTGCGCCGCGGTGATGGCGGCGAGCTCGATCTTCGGCGCCGCCGACCCGGTCGCGATGGCGACGGCGCTGCGCCGCGGCGTCGAGGCTGGCTTCGCCGCCCACGGCGCCGGCCGCATCCCCCGCCGCACCTTCGCCGAGGCCTCGACCCCCGAGCAGGGCTTGCCCGAACTTTCCTGACCGCAAGTCCGCGCAGCCCTTCCACCTCTACCATGGGCGACCACGCCCCCGTAGCTCAGCTGGTTAGAGCGGCGGCCTTTTAAGCCGCGCGGCGCGGGTTCGAGTCCCGCCGGGGGCACTTTGATCGCGGGCAACGGGAGCGCGGGAGCGAGGCACGACGAGCTGCTGCTGCGCCAGCCCTGTGACGTCGAGGAGGAAGACGACCGCCGTCTCGACCGCATCCACGACGAGGTCGAGCGCGGCTTCGACGCGCTGCGCGACGTCGACGACGGCGTCACGGTCTTCGGTTCGGCCCGGATCGGCGCCGGGCACCGCTGGTACGACCAGACCCGTGAGGTCGCGGCCTGCCTCGTCGACCACGGCTTCTCGGTCATCACCGGCGGCGGCCCGGGACTGATGGAGGCGGCCAACCGCGGCGCCGCCGAGGCCGGCGGTCTCTCGATCGGGCTCAACATCCAGCTCCCGCACGAGCAGCAGACCAACCCCTACGTCAACCGCGCCCTCGAATTCCACTACTTCTTCGCCCGCAAGCTGATGTTCGTCCGCTACGCCCGCGCCTTCGTGATCATGCCCGGCGGCTTCGGCACCCTCGACGAGATGTTCGAGTGCCTCACCCTGATCCAAACCGAACGGATCAAGCACTTCCCGGCGATCCTCGTCGACTCCGACTACTGGCGACCCCTGCTCGACTGGATCGACTGCAGCCTCGAGGACAACGGCCTGATCTCTCCCGAGGACAAGGACCTGCTGATGGTCGCCGACAGTCCCGACGAGGTCTGCGAACACGTGCAGAGGGCGAGTGCGGCGCAGAAGCAGCTCGCCGCGAACTAGGGCGAAGCATCCGGGCAGTTGGCTATCCTGCTTCTGTACTCATTTGGCTCTCGGATGGCGAAAGAGCCCACGGGCTCTGCCTCACGGCTAGCTGTTCGGGGGCCTTTTGCGTACGTCAGTAGTAATGGGTGCTTCCAACTGCCCACGCATCGAACTCAGAGGCGATCTTGTCTTTGATCAGGTCGTACGAGCGGGCATCTTCCCTCTCCCACTTGCGCTGAATCGCCCAGGTGCAGTAGTCGGCCACTTGGAGGCAGGGATCGCTCTCGGTCGGCCAGAAGGCGACACGGTGTGAGGCACAGCGGGAGACTTGAGCGACCACTTCATCGACCGCTTCGTGAAAGCGTCCCCTCTTCTTCTTTGTGCCAAGCCGGGAGGCGGCTACGAAGAGCCTGTCCGCAGGCGAAGCGATTTGTGGAGCCACATGCTTGAAGTGCAGGAACCAGGCCATCTTGTAGAGCGCCGATTCTGAGCGCAAGTGGGTCTGCGCCTTCGACTTCTCGAGGATCGTGGCGTCGATTCGAAGATCGCTTTCGCTCAGAGCTCGAAAGACTTCATCTCGTACGGGTTGCGGGTCTTCGGTTGCGTGGAAGACCCGATCCAGATGGAGGCCCCGCCAGCCCAGCTCGCGCCGCAGCTGTTGAAGACGATCGCCGACCAAGCAGTCGTTTGCGGTGACCGTGCCAAGGATGAAATACCTGCTTGCTCCAGATTGATGCGAAAAGTCAAAATTGCCGGCCTCGTCTGAAAAGACGTAGCGGTCAGCCATTGATTTGACTAGTGGCGGAAGTGGCGGTGCTTGGTGAAGACCATGGTGACGCCGGCGGCTTCGCAGGCCTCGATCACCTCGGCGTCGCGCTTGGAGCCGCCGGGCTGGATCACGGCGTTGGAGCCGGCCTGGATCGCGAGCTCGGGGCCGTCGGCGAAGGGGAAGAAGGCGTCGGAGGCGACTGCGGAGTCGGCGAGGAGGGCGTCGGCATCCTCACCGCGGGCGTCGCGGCACTTCTCGACCGCGAGGCGGACCGAGTCGACGCGGCTCATCTGGCCGGCGCCGATGCCGAGCGTGGCGCCGTCCTTGGCGATCACGATCGCGTTGGAGCGGACGTGGCGGACGACGGTCCAGGCGAAGCACATGTCGTTCCACTGCTGCTCGCTGGGCTCGTTCTTGGTGACGACCTCCATGATCTCGCGCGGCTCGGGGTCGCCGTCGCGGTCCTGGATCAGCAGGCCGCCCATCACTCGTTTGACGTCGCGTTCATCGGGCTCGCGCTGGCGGCGCTCCTCCTCGCAGAGGATCCGGATCGCCTCCTTCTGCTGGAGGACGGCGAGCGCGCCGTGCTCGTAGTCGGGCGCGATCAGCACCTCGACGAAGTTCTCGTGCAGGCGTTTCGCCAGCTCCTCGGAGACCGGCCGGTTGAAGGCGATCACGCCGCCGAAGGCAGACATCGGGTCGCATGCGAGGGCCTTCTCGTAGGCCTCCAGCGAGTCCTTGCCGATCGCCACCCCGCAGGGGTTGTTGTGCTTGACGATCGTGCAGGCGGGCTGGGCGAAGTCGTCGACCAGGCGCCGGGCCGAGTCGAGGTCGAGCACGTTGTTGAAGGAGAGCGCCTTGCCGTGCAGCTTCGCGACCCGCGAGAGCACGTGGCTGCGCACACCCGCCTCTGAGTAGAGCGCCGCCCGCTGGTGCGGGTTCTCGCCGTAGGCGAGGTCGAGCACCTTCTCGTAGGCGACGGCGAGGTGTTCGGGATAGTCCTCGTACTCGGCCGAGAACCAACGGCTGATCGCGGCGTCGTAGCGGGCGGTCTGGGCGAAGGCCTCGTTGGCGAGCCAGTGGCGGGTCGTGGCCGAGAGCTCGCCGCCGGCCTCCTCCATCTCCGCCAGCACCGCGTCGTAGGACTCGGGCTTGACCACCACCGCCACCCCGGCGTGGTTCTTGGCAGCGGCGCGGATCATCGTCGGCCCGCCGATGTCGATGTTCTCGACCACCACGGCCGGCTCGACGTCGCGGGCGGCGACGGTCTCCTCGAAGGGATAGAGGTTGACGCAGACCAGGTCGATCGGCTCGATCCCCTCGCGCTCCAGCGTCGCCATGTGCTCCGGGTCCTCGCGCCGCGCCAGCAGCGCCGCGTGCAGCCGTGGGTGCAGCGTCTTCACCCGGCCGCCGAGGATCTCTTCCTGGCCGGTGAACTCGGAGACGTCGGTCACCTCGAGCCCGGCCTCGCGCAGCGCCGCCGCGGTGCCGCCGGTGGAGAGGATCTCGACCCCGAGCGCCGCGAGGCCGCGGGCGAAGTCGGCGACACCGGTCTTGTCGGAGACCGAGAGCAGCGCCCGGCGCACCCTGATCGCGCCGTCGTTCACGGCCTCGGTCTGGGTGTCTGCGGCAGGCTCACTCATCGATCAGGACCCGGCGCGGGTCTCCGGGGTCGATCCTAACCCTGCCCGCCGCGATCATGCGGATCGCCTCCGGATAGAGCCGGTGCTCGGTGGCGTGGATCGACCGCTCGAGCTCGGCGCGATCGCGGCCGGCCGGCACCTGGACCTCGCGCTGGACGATCACCGGCCCGGTGTCCACCCCCTCGTCGACGAAGTGGACCGTGACGCCGGTGACCGACGCCCCGGCGTCGAGCGCCTGGCCGATCGCGTCGAGCCCGGGGAAGTCGGGCAGGAGGGCGGGGTGGACGTTGACGATGCGGTGGCGGAAGCGGAGCACGAACGGTTCGCTGAGCAGCTGCATGTAGCCGGCGAGGACGATCAGGTCGGCTCCTCGCTCCTCGATCCACTCTGCCATCGCCGCGTCGCGCGTCGCCCGGTCGGAGAACTCGGAGGCCGGGAAGGTGCCCGTCGCGATTCCCACCTTCTCTGCGCGCTCGAGCGCCACGGCATCCAGCTTGTCCGAGCCGACACCGACCACCTCGACGCCCTCGCGCCGGTGTAGCCGGTCGAGGATCGCCTGCAGGTTGGAGCCGGTGCCGGAGGCAAGGACCACGAGCTTGAAGCCGTCGCTCACGCGGGCATCTTCGCGAAGTCGGCCCGTTCGTAGCCCTCGGCCGTCTCGTCGTCAGCAGCTGGGCGATGGCGCTCAGCCGGCGGTGACGGTCTCGAGGGCGAACTTTCCGTTCGCCTCGTCGGGATCGCCCAGCGGGTAGCGACCGCTGAAGCAGGCGTCGCAGTGGTCCTCGGGGCGGGTGCCGATCGCCTCGTAGACGCCCTCCATCGAGAGGTAGGCGAGCGAGTCGCAGTCGAGCTCGTCGGCGATCTCCTGCACGCTGCGGTTGTGGGCGATCATCTCCTCGCGGGTCGACATGTCGACCCCGTAGTGGCAGGGGTTGCGGATCGGCGGCGCGGAGATCCGCATGTGGACCTCGCGGGCGCCGGCGTCGCGCAGCATGCCGACGATCTGCCGAGTCGTGTTGCCGCGCACGATCGAGTCGTCGACGACGACGATGCGCTGGCCGGAGACGATCTCGGGCAGCGGGTTGAACTTCATCCGCAGCCCGTGCTTGCGCAGCTCCTGCCCGGGCTGGATGAAGGTGCGCGCCACGTAGCGGTTCTTGATCAGGCCGTCGTCGCGCGGCAGCCCCGAGGCGCGGGCGAAGCCGGCCGCCGCGGGGTTGCCCGAATCCGGCACCGCGATCACCAGGTCGGCCTCGACCGGCGCCTCGCGCCAGAGGATCTCGCCCATCCGCCCGCGCACCTGCTGCAGCACCTTGCCCTCGAGGCGGCTATCGGGACGGGAGAAGTAGATGTGCTCGAAGACGCACATCGCCGGGCGCTCGGCCTTGACGACCTGGCGCGTCTCGAGCCCGCGCTCGGTCAGCGAGACCATCTCGCCCGGATGCACTTCGCGCATCAGCTCGGCGCCGATGATGTCGAAGGCGCAGCTCTCCGAGGCGACGACGAAGCGGTCGTCGAGGCGTCCGAGCGATAGCGGCCGCACCCCGTGCGGGTCCCGGAAGGCGACGATCGCGCGCTTGGTCATCACCACGGTCGAGTAGGCGCCCCGCAGGCGCGGCATCACGTCGGCGACCGCGTCCTCGATGAATTTGCCCTCGTTGGAGGAGAGCAGAGCGGCGATGATCTCCGAGTCGGAGGTGCCGCGGAAGGAGATGCCGCGCTCCTTCAGCTCGCCCCAGAGCTCGACCGCGTTGGTCAGGTTGCCGTTGTGGGCGAGCGCCAGCTCGCGGCCGTCGTCGCGCCAGACCGGCTGCGCGTTCTCCCAGGAGCCGCCGCCGGTGGTCGAGTAGCGCACGTGGCCGATCGCCATGTCGCCCTCGAGCGCCCGCAGCTTCTCCTCGTCGAAGACCTGGGAGACCAGGCCCGAGTCGCGCATGGTGGTGATCTGCCCGCCCTCGCAGGTGGCGATCCCGGCCGACTCCTGGCCGCGGTGCTGCAGCGCGTAGAGCCCGAAGTAGGCGAGGCGGGAGACGTCGTGACCCGGTGCGTATACGCCGAACACCCCGCATTCCTCACGCGGGCCTTCGCGATCTATCGGGTGCCCCTGGGGCGGAGTCAAGCGCGCTTTCCTCGCGGTCGGGGAAGGACGTGACGCGCAGGCGGACTGCCTACCCGGGCAGGGTAGCAACGGCGGGCGGGCGACAAGCGAGCCGCGGAAGCTCGCGATTTGCGGCCGTTGCGGAGCTAGGACGTGCCGGCGGAGTGGATCTTGGCCCGGCCGTGGAGTCGGATCGTGATCGTGTGGTCGACCGTCCTGCCGGCGAGGTCGGTCGTGCGCGCCGTCAGCGTCGCCTTCACCACCTGTTTCGGCGAGATCTGGTCGAGGTGGTGGATCACCGATTTGGGCAGCTTGACGTTGTACGGGGTGGTTTCACCTGGTTTCACCAGCGTCGTGCCGCCGCTCAGACCGACGATCACTCCCTTGCCCGCCGGTCCCCCCGACTTGGGCATCTTCGAGGCCAGCGCCCCACCCTTGTGCCGCGGTCGCCAGCCGACCTGACCGAAGACCTGGACCTCGGCGGATTCGCTGGCGCTGACGATGAGGAGGACCGAGCGCTTGAGCACGATCGGAAAGCTGTCGAGCGAGATCGTCGGGCAGGGGTCGTGGTAGGCAGCGCTCTGTGGGCACCTGTCCTGCGTCTCGTCGCCATAGCCATCGCCGTCGCGGTCGGGCTCGATCGTCGAGATCAGCGGCACCCGCACATCGACCCCCGCCGAGAAGACGTGCGGTGCACCGATCCCAATGCTGCCCGGGCGGGACCAGGTGTGATCGCCGTTGTCGCCCGTCGCGCAGTAGAGCGGGCTTTCCTCTTCCACCGGCAGCAGGCCGATCCGGTCACCCGTCTCGATCGGGAGTCGGGTCGCGAAGACGTTGGTGCCGGAGCTGACGGTCACCTCGTTGCTCTCGCCGACGAGTTCGAACTTCCCGGTGTCGATAGGCCGGAAGACGCCCATTGCCTCCAGCACCGGGGTCGGATAGGCGGAGTTCACCTTCCAGGCCGTGACGACGCCGCCGCTTGGTGCCGCGAGTGGGAGGGTGCCACCCGAGGCGTGCGTTTCCGGCACCAGGGTGTAGGTCCCGGAGGCGGTGTTGCCTGCGCATTCATCCCCCATTTCAATCGCCGCCGACGCGCTCGAGGCGCCAACCAGCACCAAGGCCAAGACCGTTCCGACAAGAGCAACTGCTCGCAGGGACCGCATGAATTCCTCCCGATTTGACGACGACCGGGCGAAGGTTAGACAGCTATTGAGACGCTCGCGAGCGCTCGAGCAACCGGTCCAACGCCTGTCCGAGCCCGCCGATGGCCGAGTCGAGCGGGTCGGTGCTGCCGGCGGCGCGGGCGCGGATCAGCGCTCCCTCGACCGTGGAGACGACGAGGCCGGCGAAGGTCTCGGCGTCGCGACGGCCGACGCCTTCGTCTAGCAGGGCGGCGGCGATCGGCTTTTCCCAGCTGCCGAAGGCGGCTGTCGCGGCGGTCGCCAGCTCGGGATCCTCAGGGCGGGCCAGGGCCGCGGCGGCGACCGGGCAGCCGATCCGCTCGGGGTGATTGACGACCCGGCGGCGAAAGATCTCGCCAAAGCGCTCGAGGGTGCCGCGCAGGCCGCGCTCTTCCAGCGAGCGCTCGATCAGGGCACCGATCTCCTCGCCCTCGGCTTTTGCCGCCTCGGCCGCCAGCTCGCTCTTGCCGCCCGGGAAGTGGTGGTAGATCGAGCCGCGCGGGGCCTTGCCCCGCTCGGCCACGTCGCGCAGCTCCATGCCCGCGTAGCCCTTCTCGGCGAGGAGCTGGCGCGCGCCTTTGATCAGCAGCGCCCGCCCGTCGCGGCGCTTGCCTTCCTGCGGCTCTCCGTCAGCGATTCTGGATATGCCCACCGTCATAGTCTATAGTCCGCGCCGATGTATGACAGTGGGCATAAAAGGATCGTCGCGATCGCCTGCGCCGGAGCCTTCCTCGCCTTCCTCGACGCGACCATCGTCAACATCGCCTTCCCCGACATCTCGCGCTCCTTCGCGGGCTCGGGACGGGATGCGCTCTCCTGGGTGCTGGACGGCTACTTCGTCGTCATCGCCGCGCTGCTGGTGCCGGCCGGCGGACTCGCCGATCGCTTCGGCCACAAGCGGATCTTCCTGCTCGGGGCGGGGGGCTTCACCGCCGCCAGCCTGCTCTGTGCGCTGGCGGCCGCGCTCGGGCTGCTGATCGCCTTCCGGGGCGTGCAGGGGATCGGCGCGGCGCTGATCGCACCCACTTCGCTGGCGCTCGTGCTCGACGCCTTTCCGGCGGATCAGCGGGCGACCGGGGTCGGCATCTGGGGTGCGGCGGCCGCTGCTGCGGCCGCGATCGGCCCGACCCTCGGTGGCGCCCTGGTCGAGCTCTCGGACTGGCGCCTCGTCTTCCTCGTCAACCTGCCGCTCGGCGCCGCGGTGGTGCTGGCGGGACGCGGCGCCCTGCGCGAGCGCCCCCAGCTCGACAGTCGCCTGCCCGACCTGCCGGGCGCGCTGATGCTTGCTCTCAGCCTCGCCCTGGTCACGCTCGCGATCGTCGAGGGCAACGACTGGGGCTGGGCCGCGACCTCGACTCTCGCCTGCTTTGCCGCCTCCGTTGTCCTGCTCGGCGGAATGATCTGGCGCAGCCGCACTCATCCGCGCCCGATCGTCGAGCCCGCCCTTTTCGCCCACCGCTCTTTCCGTATCGGCAACCTCGGCACCCTGCTCTTCGCCGCCGCCTTCTTCTCGCTGATCCTCGGCAACGTCGTCTTCCTCACCTCGATCTGGGGCTACACCGTGCTTCAGGCCGGCGCCGCCACCCTGCCTGGCCCGACCCTCTCGACCGTCGTCGCCGGCCCCGCCGGCAAGCTCGCCGACCGCTTCGGCCACCGCGCCGTGATCGTCCCCGGCACCCTCTTCTTCGCTGCCGGCGTGATGGTGCTGCGCTCCGCCGGCGCCACCCCCGACTGGCTCGGCCTCTGGCTGCCCGGCGCCTGCCTCACCGGAATCGGCATCGGCCTCGCCTTCCCGACCCTCGGCTCCGCCGCCGTCCGCGACATCCCCGGCGACCGCTTCGCCACCGCCTCCGCCGTCAACGCCGCCTTCCGCCAAGTCGGCGCCGTCCTCGGCACCGCCATCCTCGTCGCAATCGTCGGCGAACCCGCGACCCTCCAGGCCGCCCTCAGCGTCTCCAACGACGCCTACCTCTTCTCGGTCATCGCGGCGCTGGTTTCAGGGGCCGTGGTCCTGGTCCTGCGGCCCACCCCGGTGGGCGTGGGTGAGGCGCAACTCTCACCAAGTTCGCCTTAGTCGGCGGTTGTGGCGCCCGATCATCGTTCCTCGGCTCTGCGTCTGACGATTGACTCCACCGGGTAGTGGTTGAAAAATCACCGCTACTGAGGGGAGGGAGTTGTGCTGATTGCCGCTGTCGTTGCGATATGCGTCCTGCTGCTGATTCTGGGTTTCCTCTTGCCGCGTCTTTCCGAGCATGCGCGCAGGGGGACCGACAAGGGCTTCTCGCTCGGCCAGCGCGCCGGGGGCAAGGCGCCGGGGCCGCTGGGGCGCCTGCTCAGCAAGTCGTTCGGAAAGTCCCGGCAGGCTGCTGACAAGAGCCACTCGGCCGGGCGTGAGGCTCGCGCAAAAGCGCCCTTCTAGAGGCGCTCGTCCAGCGAGAGCCAGGCGCTCTCGGCGGTGCCGACGCCGACGGTAAAGCTGCGATCGCCGGCGGCGATCTCGATCGTGCTGCCGCCGGTCTCGCCGATCAGGGTGGCGCCGAGGGCGGTGAGGGTCTCGCGACCGCCGCTGAGCAGGAAGCCGCCGGCGCCCTCGCCAAATAGGGCCTCCTCGGGGGAGCAGCCGCGTTCGCGCAGCGGCTGCAGGTCGACGCTGCAGCCGATGCCGCTGCCGATCGCGGACTCGGCCAGGGCGCAGGCGAGGCCGCCGTCGCTGACGTCGTGGGCAGAGGAGAGCTTGCCGGCGCGGACCGCGTCGCGGACGCTCGCGCAGGCTGCGGCAACCGCGCTGACGTCGGCATGGGGCAGACCGGTATCGAGCTCGCCGCGCAGCTTCGCCAGCTCCGAGCCGGCGAGGCTCGGTTCGAAGGGGCCGAGCAGGGCGATCGCCTCGCCCTCGCGGGCGAAGGCGCTGCCGCAGGTGGCGGCCGGGTCGGGCAGCTCGCCGACCATGCCGACCACCGGCGTCGGGTAGATCGGGCCTTCCGGTCCCTCGTTGTAGAGGGAGACGTTGCCGCCGACGACCGGCACGCCAAGTTGCTCACAGGCCGCGGCGAGACCGCTGACCGCCTGGTCCAGCTGCCAGGCGGGGACCGGTTTCTCGGGGTTGCCGAAGTTGAGGCAGTTGGTCAGGCCGAGCGGCTCGGCGCCGACGCAGGCGAGGTTCTGGGCACACTCGAGCACTGCCTCGATCGTGCCGGCGTGGGGATCGCAGGCGACCCGCCGTCCGTTGCCGTCGATCGAGACCGCGATCGCGTTCCCCGCCTCGGGAATCTGCAGGACCGCCGCGTCGGCCGACTCCGGTCGCCGTACCGTGCGCGAGCCGACGACGCAGTCGTACTGTTCGAAGGCCCAGCGCTTCGAGGCGACGCTCGGGGAGGCGAGCAGGGCGAGCAGCGTCTCCTCGCTGGTCGCGTCATCGCGCAGCGTCGCCCGGTTGCCGTAGATCCACCCGTCCGGCGCCTCCGGCTCGAGGTCGTAGAGCGGGCAGCCGTCGACCAGCGCCTCGACCGGCATCTCGCCGACGACCTCGCCCTCGCGCAGGATCCGGATTTGCCCGGAGTCGGTGACGACGCCGATCTCCGCCGAGCCGGTCTGCCATTTCTCGCAGACGGCGATCACCTCGGCCACCTTGTCCGGCTCGACCACGGCCAGCATTCGCTCCTGCGACTCGGAGACCATGATCTCGAAGGGCTCCATGTCGGCCTCGCGCAGCGGCACCCTGGCGACGTCGAGGTCGATCCCGACACCGCCGGCCGAGGCCATCTCGCCCGCGGAGGAGGTGAGCCCCGCCGCGCCGAGGTCCTGCAGCGAGACTAGCAGTCCCTTCTCCAGCAGCTCCAGACAGCACTCGAGCACCTTCGACTCCTCGAAGGGGTCGCCGATCTGCACCGTCGGCCGCGTCGCGTCGTCCCCCTCGCCGAGCTCGGCCGAGGCCAGCACCGAGGCGCCGCCGATCCCGTCGCGCCCGGTCGAGGCGCCCATCAGCACCACCGTGTTGCCGACCCCGGCGGCGGCGGCGCGGACCATCTCGGCCTGCTTGGCGATGCCGAGG
>DASZQM010000196.1:0-8246 GCA_035549645.1 Solirubrobacterales bacterium
GCGAAGGTCAGGGCGACGAGCGGGACGAGGGCGCGGCGAATCATCTGGGCTGACGCTACCCGGCGCGGGCGACGCTCACTCAGGCACGGCGCAGCTGGTCGCTGCGCAGGCCGGGGCTGCGGACCAGTTGCACCGGGCGCAGCGCCGAATTGGGGACGACGTAGAACTTGACCCCGTCGCGTTGCTCGATCGCCAGCACGGCGGCCTCGCGACTGTGCCAGGCGAGCGAGACGAGCAGCGCGTAGCCGGCGGCGATCGCCGAGACGCCGGGGAAGAAGACGCCGAGCACTCCCGCCGCCACCGCCGTCAGCGCGATCGGCCAGAGCCGGCCGAAGGCGATCCGTGCCGGTGACTCGACGGGAAGCGAGGTGGCGGTGCGGGCCCGGGCGAGGGCGTCGCGCAGCGCCTCGGTCGCGCGGCTCGGCCGCCCCAGGTAGAAGCCGACCAGGAGGGAGACCAGCCACCAGGCGGCGGCCACGGCGAGCGTCCTCGTGTCGCTGTCGCGGTTGGTCGCGACCGCGGTCACCGCCGCCAGCGCCGTCGCCTCGGCCCCGGTGAGCAGGACGGTGACGCGCAGCAGGTCGGTGAACGGCATCGCTACGCCGCCAGCTCCTCGAGCAGAGCCAGCCAGCCGGCGGGCCCGTCGACGGCGACGTCGCACTCCTCGACCAGGCCCGGCGGCGCCTCGGGCGAGACGACGCCGACGCATACGGCGGTCTCCAGCCGCCCTTCGTCGCGCAGCTCCCACAAGCGGCGGAACGCGTCGAGGTCGGTCCGGTCATCGCCGGCGTACGCCGCCGCCGCGATCTCCGCGCCGGCGAGCAGCGCCGCCACCGCTGAGTCCTTGCCGCCTCCGCCGAGCGGGCGCAGCTCCAGCACCTTGCGGCCCCAGCGCGGTTCGAGCTTGGCCTTGCCCGCCTCGACCGCGACCTCATGCGCGCGCGCCTCGGCGAGCCGCTCATCAGCCGCTCCCCGCCAGTGCAGGCTCTGGATCGGTCCCTTGTCCTCGAAGCGAATGCCGGCTTCGGCAAGGGCAGCGGTGTCGAGGCCCGCGACGAACTCGGCCGCCGCGCCCTCCTCGCCCGCCAGCGAGGGATCGAGGCGGGGCTCCTCCTCGCCGGGCAACAGCAGCTCGAGGCCGTGGTTGCCGGCGTAGGCGAGTTGCTCGACCCCGACCAGCTCCCGTGCCTCCAACGCCCGGCGCCCGGAGATGCAGCCGACCAGCCCAAAGCTCTCGCTCAGCTCGGAAAGCAGCTCGCGCGCCCGCTCCGGCACCGCCGCCTGCTCGGGCCGCTCGGCGATCGGCGCCAGCGTGCCGTCGACGTCGGTGAGGATCGCGGTGCGGGCGGGGTCGACGCGCAAGCGCTCGATCGCAGTTGAGATCGCGCCGGCTTCCCCTGACTGGTTGGCGGGAGGCACGGCCTTAGTATCGCGGCAGCATGACCTCGGCCCCCGCCCAGTCAGCCAGTCCGATGCTCAGGCTCGCCGCGATCGGCACCCTGGCTGGGGCCTTCAGCGGACTCTTCGGCGTCGGCGGTGGCACGGTGATCGTGCCGCTGCTGATCTTCTGGTTCGGCTTCGGCGAGCGCCTGGCAACCGGCACCAGCCTCGCCGCGATCGTCCTCATCGGCCTGCTCGGCGCCATCGCCCAGGGCGGCATCTACGGCAACGTCCATGTCGTCACCGGCCTGCTGCTGACGATTCCGGCCGTGGTGGGCGTCATCGCCGGCACCGCGATCCAGCAGCGCATCCCCCAGCGCGCCGTCTCACTGCTCTTCGCCGCCCTCCTCGTCGCCGTCGCGATCGAGCTGATCGTCAAGTGAGGGTGCGCCGGTGAACGAGGTCGCGGCAGTCCTGGTCGCGATTGCCGGCGGCCTCGCCGGCGGACTGGTCGGCGTCGGCGGTGGCGTCCTCTTCGTCCCCGCGCTGACGATCTTCCTCGGCCTCAGTCAGGTCGAGGGCGAGTCGACCTCGCTGCTGATGATCGTGATCGTCGCCCTCGTCGGTGCGATCCGCCAGAACGGCTACGGCAATGTGCGCGTGCGCGAGGCGCTCGTGATCGGCGCGCTCTCGCCCGTCGGCGTCCTGATCGGCGTCGGGATCTCCAACGAGATCCCGACCCGGGCGCTCGAACTCTCCTTTGCCGCCCTCGCCCTCTTCATGGCCTTCACTTTGGTACGCCGAGCTCTCTCCGCTGGCGCCGCGTAGGCCCATCGGTAATCTCAAAAGCGTGGATTCACTCCGCTGGGATGGCGATGTTCCGCAGTTGCGCAACCCGATCCTGGTCTGCGCTTTTCGCGGCTGGAACGATGCCGCCGCGGCGGCATCGACGGCGCTGACCACGGTCGGCGACGCCTTCGAGGCCGAGTTGATCGCCGACATCGACCCCGAGGAGTTCTTCGACTTCCAGGCCAGCCGGCCGACGATCATCCTCACCGAGGGCCAGACGCGGCAGATCGAATGGCCGCACAACAACCTGATCGCGGTGCGCGCCCCGGCCGCGGACCGCGACCTCGTCCTGCTTGACGGCACTGAGCCCAACCTGCGCTGGCGCACCTTCTCGGAGGCGGTCGCCACCGCCGCCGATGCGCTCGGGGTCGAGATGGTGATCACGCTCGGCTCGCTGGTCGCCGAGGTCTCCCACACCCTGCCGGTGCCGGTCACCGGCCTGGCCTCCGACGAGCAGCTGGTCGAGGAGCTCGACCTGCAGCGCTCCAGCTATGAGGGCCCGACCGGGATCGTCGGCGTCGTCCACGACTGCTGCCGCCAGGTGGGGATGCGCTCGGCCTCGCTCTGGGCGGCGGTGCCCCACTACGTCGCCGCGGTGCCGAACCCGAAGGCGGCTTTGGCGCTGCTGCGCCGGCTCGAGGGCCTGACCGGGATCGCGGTCGAGGCGACCGAGCTGGAGGAGGAGACGGCGAGCTACGAAGAGCAGATCGACCGCGCGATCGCCGCCAACCCCGAGATCGAGGAGCTGGTCGACCGGATCGAGGCCGAGCAGGCCGACCAACTGCAGAGCCCCGATGACCTGCCCTCAGCCGACTCGATCGCCCGCGACTTTCAGCACTTCCTCCGCCAGCAGGGCAACGAGAGCTAGCGGCGACCGCCCGCCGCTCAGATCTCGGCCGCGGGGCAGATCAGGCGGTAGTCGCACCAGCTGCAGGTGGTCGGGGCCGGTCGCGGCTCGAAGTCCTGGCTGAGCACGCCCTCGCCGACCGAGAGCACGGTGCGCTCCACCCGCTCGGCGTCGTCGGGCTTGGTCGGCGCCGCCACCTTGTCCGCGTCGAGCACGTAGTAGTAGCTGCCCTTGCCGGCCTCGATGTCCCAGGCCTCGCGCGCGGCGAGCCTGTAGAGGGCGAGCTGCAGGTCGTTCTCCAGGGCGGCTTCGCTCTTGCGTTCGCCGGTCTTGTAGTCGATCAGCTCGTGGCTGCCGTCGGGCAGGCGGTCGACGCGGTCGACGCGGCCGCGCACGTGGTGGGGGCCGATGCGGATGTCGAACTTGCGCTCCAGCCAGACCGGCTCCCCTTCGGATTCCTGCTCCCGTTCCCAGTAGAGCCGCATCGAGTTGCGGGCGCGGTCACGGAACTGCAGCTCGTCGTCGCTGGTTCCGAAGCCCGATCGCCGCCAGCCGGCCTCGAAGAGGTCCATCAACCGCTCGACCCCGTCTTCCTCGCCTTCGCCCGACTCGCGGTGGAAGCGTTCGAGCACGTTGTGGACGAGGATCCCGAAGCGCTGGTTGATCGTCGGCTCCTGGGGGATGCCGAAGACGCGGCCGAACTTGTACTTGAGCGGGCAGGTCAGGTAGAGGTCGAGGTCGGATGCGGAGAGGCTGAGGGCGCCGTCGCCGCGGCGCGGCAGGAAGGCTTCCAGCGAGGGCTCGTGGCGGGCCGCGATCAGGCGCTGGCGCCCGTCCCGCTCACGCTCGGAGCCGAGCAGGTAGGAATCGAGCGGCGAGGCATCGAGCTCGGTCTGTTGTTCGGGCGTTGCCACCTGCCGCAGCAGCCCGTTGACCGCCGCGATTGCCTCGGCCGTCGCCTCCTCGCCGGGGCGCTGCGCCAGCGCCGCCAGCTTGAGCAGCTCGAGGTGGCGGGCGATCGCCCGGTTGACGTCGACGACGGTGTCGAGGCGGGGCTCGGAGAGCTCCCGGCCCGCCCGCCAGGTCGCCTCGAGCACCTCCTCGCGCAGCTTGCGGTAGGTGGCGTGAAGCCCCTCGGCGGGCCCGAAGAGCTCCTCCTCCTGGTGCTCCTCGAGTCGTCCGCCCTCCTCGCTCTCGCCGCCGACCCTGGAGACGACGAGGCCTGTCTCCGCCTGCACTCCTTCGCTCTCGGCGCCCAGCACGAAGACGTGGTGGAAGCTCGTTCCCTTGGCCGCGGCGCGGCCGAGACCCTGGACCGCTCCGCGTGCCGGCGGCTCCTCACCACCGCTCGGCTCGACTCCGGCCTCGGCGACAGCGCTGAGGTAGCGGACGAAGTCGCGGGTCGAGCCGTGCGCTTCGCGCCGTGCCCAGACCGAGGCCAGCTCGGCCAGGCGGGAGAGGGCGAGCAGCCGCTCCGCGACCTCGGGCTCGGCGGCGAACAGCCGCTGGCGCCGCAAGCCGACGCGCTCGATCAGGCGGCGGACGAAGACGTCGGCGCGCCGTTCCTCCAGGGCCGCCGAGGCTTCGCCGTAGAGCTTGAGGAAGGCCTGGATCCGCTCGCGTCCCTCGGGCGGGATCTGGGGGCTTTCCAGCGCCGCCTCGCAGGCCGAGACCATGTCGACCTTGCGCCGCCGGGCGATCGTCGTCAGCCGCGCCAGGTCGGCAGCCCGCAGCTCGATCGGCGGCCGGGTCAGCGCTCGCGCCGCCGCGGGCGAGTCGTCGGGCTGGGCGAGCACCCGCAGCCAGGCGATCGCGTCGCGGACCTCGGGACGCTGAAAGAGCGCCGCGGGCCCCGCCATGTGGAAGGGGATGCCGCGCTCCTCCATCGCTGCGGCGACCGGCCCGCCGTCGGTCGCCGGGTTCTCGACCAAGACGCAGATCTGCTCCGGCGGAGTGCCGGTCGCGAGCAGGTGCTCCGCTTCCCGGGCGACGGCCTGCGCCTGGGCGCGCTCGTTGTCGCAGCGCCAAAAGCGCACCTCCGGATCACGGAAGACCTGGTCGAGCACGAGGACGCTCGCGACAGCCTGCTCCGCCTCGGTTACGGAGGTGCCGTCCTTGGCGTAGAGGAAATCGGGGTTGTCCCGCGCCAGCGCGCTGAGGATGAAGCGCCTCGGAGCCGTCGCGTCCTCGTACTCGTCGACCATGACGAAGGCAAAGCGCGCCGCGATCTTGGCGCCAATGTCCGGCTGCTCGTCGACGAGCTTGCCGAGCAGCATGAAGACGTCGCCTTCGTCGAGGTTCCCCGACTCGGCCAGAATTCGGTCGTGGGCGGCGGCGAACTCGGCCAGCTCTGTCTCCAGAAGTCTGGTGCCCGCCTTCAGCTCGTCCACCTGCTCGATCAGGCGCGCCAAGAGCCCCGCCGGGTTGCCGCGGATCTCGTGGTTGCGCAGGGGCAGCTCGTCGAGGCGGTCGAGCAGCATCGCCAGTCGCTCCGCCGGCCCGAGCACGTCGAAGAACGGGTCGAGCCCGGCCGCGGTCGAGTGCTCGCGCAACAGACGCTCTCCCAGCTCGCCCCAGGTGCCGATCCAGAGCTCCTCATAGGGCTTCTCGAGCAGCGCTTCGACGCGATGCCGCAGCCGCTCGGCATTGGCTCGGGTCTCGGTGAGGAGGAGGATCCGCTCCGCCGCCACACCCTCCTCGACCAAGCGGGCGAAGCGACGCGCCAACGCCTCCGTCTTGCCGCTCCCCGACGGTCCGACCAGGAGCAGGGGACCCTCGTCGTGGGCGACCGCGCGCTGCTGTTCCTCGGCCAGGGCGAGCATGTTCCAACGCTAGCGAGTGGGCGGCCTCCATAGGATGACCGGCATGGACGTTTTCTCCGCAGACTGGCTGGGAATCTGCCGCCGCGCCGTCGCCGCGCAGCGCGAGATCTTCTCCACGGTGCAGGGCATCGAGGCGCGCACCGTCTACGAGGGCGTGGGGGAGGGGGGCGATCGCACGCTGGTGATCGACCGTCGATGTGAGGACGTCGTCTTCGAAGAGCTCGACGCGCTCGCGGCGCAGGGCGCTTCCTTCGTCGCCGTTTCCGAGGAGCGCGGCGAAGTTGAGTTCGGCGACGGCGGCCCGGCCCGCGTCGTCATCGACCCGATCGACGGCTCGCTCAACGCGCGCCGCACCCTGCCCTCGCACAGCCTCAGCATCGCCGTCGCCCGCGAGGACTCGATGGCCGCCGTCGAGTTCGGCTTCGTCCACGACTTCGGCGCCGATGAGGAGTTCGCGGCGCGGCGCGGCGCGGGGGCAACGCTGAACGGCGAGGCGATCGGCGTCGGGCCCGACGGGGAGAAGATCGAGGTGCTCGGCCTCGAGGCAGCCGAGCCGGAGCAGGCCGCCACCGCGCTCGCCGCGCTCGACGGTCGCGTCTACCGCATCCGCGTGGTTGGCTCGATCGCGATCACCGCCGCCTACGTCGCGGCGGGGCGCTTCGACGCGATGATCGGTTTGCGCCCCTGTCGCTCGGTGGACGCGGCGGCGACGCAGCTGATCGTCCGCGAGGCGGGCGGGCAGGTGAGCTTTGCCGACGGCCCACTCGAGGCGGCGCCGCTGGGCTTGGACATCCGCTACACCTTCGCCGCCGCCGCTGGGGAGCAGGCGCTGGCGATCGCCAGATCCACGCAGTAACCGCGGCTCCGCTCGGGGTTAAGAACGTTTGTTCGCTGGAACGTATGTTCGCTACACTCGCGAACTTCCCCCAAGCAAGCCGCAAACGCCAAACCGAAGGGACCCCCACCCAAGATGGCAAGCACCAACGGGAGCAAAAGCTCCACCACCACCTCGAAAGCGAAAAGCACTACCGCTTCGAAAAGCCAGACGCGCAGCGTCGCCGAGACCGCCGTCGATCTTCACGTCGGCGCGGTTCTCTCCGTCACCGACAAGGTGAGCGAGCTGGTCGAGCCGTTCACCGGCCGCAGCGCTGCCGAAAAACAGTTCAAGTCCTACCGCACCGAGCTGCGCCGCCGGGTCAAACGAACCGAGCGCCGCGGCGCCACCGCCCGCCGTCGTGCCACCACCGAGGCGCGCAAAACCCGCAACCGGGTCGAGCGTGAGGCGCGCAAACGCCAGCGCACGGTCGAGACGACGATCAAGCGCAATCGCGACGAGCTGCAGGAGCGCGTGCGCAAGGCCGTCGATCTGCTTCCGGTCTGAGTCCTCGCTGACTCAAGCGCCGAGTACCGACACCGGCAGTGAGCCGGCTGGCTCGAACGGCCAGCCGGCTTGCGCCGGTGCGTAGGCCCTGAACTGGAAGCGGACGCCGCGGCTGTCGTCGTCGCTGAAGCGGTAGGCGTAGCGGAAGCGGCCGGAGGCGTCACTGCGCACCGTCCTGAACTCTTGCCAGGGCAGCCCAGGCAGGCGGAACTGGAGTTGCACCACCTTGCCGTCCGCTGGAAGCGAGGAGCCGGTGTGCCCTACCCGGCCCCGCAGGACGATCGGCTTCCCACCGACGCGGGCGAGCCGCGAAGAGACTCTCAGTGCGACGTGAGAGTGCACGGAGATCTCGAACGGCCGGCTGCTCGCACCTCTATGCGTCGCCGTCGCCAGGACCTGAGCGCTCACCTGCCTGTTCGGCCCCGGCAGCAGGCGCAGGCCGAAGCCCCCGTCGCCTTCGCTGCGCACGATCGTCACCCGCTGGGCGGGCGCGGCACCCTCCCCGAAGCTCTCGACCACCCGGACCGCGGCGTCTGCCAGCGGCGTGCGCCGGGCCGTCAGCAGGTGGCCGCCGAACCACACTCCCCTGCCGTAGCGCACGGTGCGCCGGCCGCCGCGGGCGATGAGCTTGACCGGCAGCTTCAGCGGTCCGGTCAGCCGCATCGCCGTTCCGTCGGCGCGGGCGGAGCTGCCGGCTGAGTTCCCGGCGCGGTCGTAGGCCGTGGCGCGGAATTCGTATTCGCCGGCCGGGTAGGCGCTGGAGTCCCAGCGAGCGCGCAGGGCCCCACCGGTTACCTCGGTTGGCAGCGGCTCGTAGCGATGACCGGTGCCGGCGCCACGCACCTCGATCGAGCCGCGGCCCGGGTCAAGCCCCGAGGCGGAATCCTCAGCCCTGGCTTCGAGCCGCTCCGGGTCGGAAGGGTCCTGTCCAACCGCGAATGCCAGCCTCGGCGGCTCGCGGTCGATC
>DASZQM010000197.1:0-2886 GCA_035549645.1 Solirubrobacterales bacterium
GCCGAGCTGACGCTCTACTACTCGTCCAACAGCCCTTCCTTCGCCCGCTCCAACACGGCATTGATGGCTCTCGTCCAAGCCCTCGCGCACGGTTTGTACGCGAGGGACGAAGACAGCCACAAAGACCGCATCCGCGCCTACAAGCTGAAGTAGCCCAAGTGCAGGCGACCCGTAGTATTCGCCGCGATGGCTGAGCGAGCAACCTTCCGCGTCAAGACGGGCCTTGCCGAGATGCTCAAGGGCGGCGTGATCATGGACGTCGTCGACGCCGAGCAGGCGCGGATCGCCGAGGCCGCCGGTGCCTGCGCGGTGATGGCGCTCGAGCGCGTGCCCTCCGACATCCGCAAGGACGGCGGCGTCGCCCGCATGTCGGACCCGGCGATGATCAAGGGCATCCAGGAGGCGGTGACGATCCCGGTCATGGCCAAGGCGCGGATCGGCCACTTCGCCGAGGCCCAGGTCCTGCAGTCGCTCGAAGTCGACTACGTCGACGAGTCGGAGGTGCTGACCCCGGCCGACGAGCGCAACCACATCGACAAGCTGGCCTTCGAGGTGCCGTTCGTCTGCGGCGCCACCAACCTCGGCGAGGCGCTGCGGCGGATCGGCGAGGGAGCGGCGATGATCCGCTCCAAGGGCGAGGCAGGCACCGGCAACGTGGTCGAGGCCGTCCGTCACATGCGTGAAATCACTTCCGGAATCAAGCGCCTGGCCCAGCTCGGCCCCGAGGAGCTCTCGGCCGCGGCCAAGGAGAACCAGGCGCCGCTCGAAGTCGTCCACGAGGTCGCCGAGGCGGGCCGTCTGCCCGTTCCGCTCTTCTGCGCCGGTGGCATCGCCACCCCGGCGGACGCGGCGTTGATGATGCAGCTCGGCGCCGAGGGCAACTTCGTCGGCTCCGGCATCTTCAAGAGCGCCGACCCCGAGCGCCGTGCCAAGGCGATCGTCGAGGCGACCACTCACTTCAACGATCCCGAGCGGGTGGCGGCCGCCTCGATCGGCCTCGGTGAGGCGATGCCGGGCCTCGAGATCGCCGATCTCGCCGCCGCCGACGCACTGCTGCAGGACCGCGGAGCCTGAGCTGCGCCTCGGCGTGCTCGCGATCCAGGGCGGATTCCAGGCGCACTGCGAAGTGCTGCGCGAGCTCGGCGCCGAGGTCACCGAAGTGCGGCTGCCCGCCGACCTCGACGGGCTCGACGGCCTCGTCATCCCCGGCGGCGAGAGCACGACGATCTCGATGGGGATCGAGTCGGCGGAGCTGGCCGCCCCGATCCGCGCCCTGCGCGAGCGCGGCGGCACCATCTTCGGCACCTGCGCCGGGATGATCGTCTGCGACGAGGACCACCTCGACCTGATCGAGATCGGGACCGAACGCAACGCCTTCGGCCGCCAGCTGCAGAGCTTCGAGGCCGATCTCGCGATCGCGGGCATCGGCGACGAGCCGCTGCGGGCGGTCTTCATTCGCGCTCCCCGGGTGGCGCGTCGCGGGTCGGGAGTCGAGGTCCTGGCCAGCTACGAGGAGAACCCGGTCGCAGTCCGCGAAGGCGGCGTTCTCGCCTGCGCCTTTCACCCGGAGCTGACGGACGACCCGAGGTTGCACGCGCTATTCATGGCGATGACCACTAAGGCGCGCGAGGATCGCGTGCAAGAGGAGGCTGAGACGTGAGAAACCCCCGAGCGGAGAACCTGGCGAAGATCCTGGTCGGCTACTCGACCAAGGTGAAGGCGGGGGAGGTGGTCTCGATCGACGGCGAGATCGGCGCCGAGCCGCTGCTGCGCGCGGTCTACGAGGAGGTGCTGAAGGCGGGCGCCCACCCGATCCTCAACGTCGGCCTCGACGGCCTCGCCGCCACCTATTACAAGCACGCGACCGACGAGCAGCTGGAGTGGATCTCGCCGCTGATGGAGTGGACGGTCGAGAACGCCGACGTGAGGATCGGGATCGGCGCCAGCGCCAACACCCGCGAGCTCTCGGCGATCCCGCCCGAGCGGCAGATGAAGCGCCAGACCGCGACGGGCCCGGTGCTGAACAAGATGATGGAGCGCGACGCCGCCGGCGATTTCCGCTGGTGCTACACGCTCTACCCGACCAACGCCTACGCCTCCGAGGCCGAGATGAGCCTCGTCGACTACGAGGACTTCTACTTCGGTGCCTGTCTCGCCAACGATCCCGATCCGCTCACCGCATGGAAGCGGGCCTCGGGCGAGTGCGAACGGCTCGCCGATTGGATCCAGGGCCACGAGGAGGTCCACATCACCGCCCCCGGCACCGACATCAAGCTCGGCATCGCCGGCCGCACCTTCATCCCCTGCGTCGGCGATCGCAACATGCCCGACGGAGAGTTCTTCACCGGCCCGGTCGAGGACTCGGTCGAGGGCGAGGTCACCTTCCACCTGCCCGCCGTGATCGGCGGCCGCGAGGTCTCCGGCGTGCGCCTGCGCTTCGAGGCGGGCAAGGTCGTCGACGCCAGCGCCGAGCGCGGCGAGGAGTTCCTGATCCAGATGCTCGACACTGACGAGGGCGCCCGCCGCCTCGGCGAGCTCGGCATCGGCACCAACTACGCGATCGACCGCGGCACGCTCGAGGTCCTGCTCGACGAGAAGATCGGCGGCACCGTCCACATGGCGGTCGGCAAGTCCTACCCGGAGTCGGGCGGCGTCAACGACTCAGCTGTCCACACCGACCTCGTCTGCGACCTCCGCCTCGGCGGCAAGCTCGAAGTCGACGGGGTCGTGATGCAAGAGGACGGGAAGTTCGTCGTCTGACGCGGGCCGCTACTGGTTCGGGATCGGCGATCCGGCCAGCAGGAAGAACCAGAAGGTGAGGCAGATGGCGGCGAGCAGCACTGAGCCCATCAGGACGGCCTCGACCACGGTCGTGGTGCCGGCCCG
>DASZQM010000198.1:0-10745 GCA_035549645.1 Solirubrobacterales bacterium
ATCGGCCGGCTCCCGATCGACCTTGAGTCGTGGGGGGTACCTGCCCATCGGCGGAGTATGTTGAGGCAATGAGCAGCGATCTCATCGCCTTGGTCGTCGCGGTCACCCTTGGCGTTGCAGTCGTCGGCTTGGGGTTGCGGCGCAATCTCTCCGAGACCACGCGAAGCAGGTTGCCTCGGTATGAAACGGACTCCGAGCGGGAGCCCATTGCGCTGGGGCTATACGGGGGCGGTCAAAGGCGACACCAGCCGGCCTCTCCGCGGCAAAGGCGATGGATGATCGGGGGTTATCTGCTGATGAGCCTCACTTGGGCGGCTTTTGCGGTGCTGTCGCCGGATCGGGGCTTGTTCGACGCGCTTCTCGCCGCGGGATTCGCGCTAAATGCGGCGGTGCTCTGGCTCAAAAAAGCACCGCCTTCTTCGGATGGGTCGCTCTCTGACTAGGTGAGTGCGCGACGCCGGTTCGAGCTGAGCTCGAGCCGAGTGGCGCGGGAGCGGGTTGCTCGCATCGCCTCGATCGTGCGACTGAGCGAAGGGTCGCGCTTGTGCAGCGAGCTGCCGGATCTCTGTTGTGCCTCCCTGAGCATGGGCAACGAGTACCCGCTTGTACGAAGCGTCCAAACCTTCTCGAGAAAATGGCTGCAACGTCCAGGGAATCAGGCGACTCGGGCGCCTTTCAGACGAGGCTGGCGGCCACTGCATCCCGACGAAAGTCGAAGATGCGCTCCAGGTCGCGGCGGACGAAGAGGGCGTGGGCCAGTGAGCCGAGGGGGCCGAAGGGGATCGCGTAGCGGACGCGGTCGTGGATGATCGTCGCGTTGTCGCCGTCGGGCTCGAAGGTGTGGGTGTGGTCCCAGAGCTTGTAGGGGCCTTTCTCCTGGAAGTCGGTGAAGCGGGTGGGCGGCTCCCAGGCGTCGATCCGGGTCCGCCAGTGGATCGGGACGCCGTGCAGGCGCAGGCGGTACTCGAGCAGGGTGCCGGCAGCCATCTTGATTGGGCGCGGCGTGGTCACCTCGAAATGGAGCCAGGGGGGAGTCAGGGGCTCGAGGTTGCGCTCGTCGCCGTAGAAGGCGAAGGCCCGCTCAATCGGAACCTCGACTCGCTGGCTGCGCTCGAGTAGGTGGACTCGCATGTCTTTAGCTTCGCAGCCGGGCCGGGTAGCTTGGATGGATGGCGCGTGTCCTCATCGCCGGGGCGACCGGATTCATCGGCGGCCGGCTGGCGGAAGCACTGTCTGCGCCCGGCGCCGGCACCGAGGTTCGCTGCTTGGTGCGCGATCCGGCGCGCGCCCGGCGCCTGGAGACGGCGGGGCTGGATCTCCACGTCGGCGATGTCGCCGACGCCGCGAGCCTCGAGGGTGCCGGGCGGGGCGTCGAGGTCGCCTATTACTTGGTGCATGCGATGGGAGGGGGAGGGGGCTTCGCCGAGCGGGAGCGCGCCGGAGCGGCCAACTTCGCGCGGATGGCAAAGCGGGAGGGCGTCGAGCGAGTGATCTACCTCGGCGGCCTCGGCGACGAGAGCGTCTCCGAGCACCTGCGCAGCCGTCACCTCACCGCGGAAGTGCTCGCCGAGGAGGGACCGCCGCTGACCTACTTCCGAGCCGCGATGGTGGTCGGCGCGGGCAGTGAGTCCTACCGGACGCTGCGCTACCTGGTGGGTCGCCTGCCGGTGATGATCGCGCCGAGCTGGCTGCGGACGGACACCCAGCCGATCGGGATCGACGCGGTGGTCGAGTACCTCGGCCGCGCCCCCGAGGTGCCGGAGTCGACGGGCCGGGAGGTGCAGATCGGCGGCCCCGACGTCCTCACCTACGAGGAGATGCTCGACCGCATGGCGATCGCGATGGGGATGGAGCCCCGCCGCAAGGTCGCGGTGCCGCTGATCACGCCCTGGCTCTCCTCTCTCTGGCTCGGTCTGGTGACGCCGGTGGACACGAATGTCGCCCGCCCGCTGGTCGAGGGACTGACGACGCAAACCGTCGTCACCGATCCCTCGGGCGCCAAGGCCTTCAGGATAGAACCGGAAACATTTGACGAGGCCCTGCGCCGGGCCTACGCGGAGGAGCAGGAAGCAGGCGATTCGAGCGATCGCTGAGAAGTCGCCCGCTTAACGCACTCGCAGCATCCCCATCGCCGTTCCGGTGTTCCAATAGACAGGGAAGGAGGAGCGGTATGAGGGGAAACGAGCATCGCACCGACATTGCGCTGATGCTGCTCGCCACCGCGTCGATCGCCGGCATCGTCTGGATCGGGCGCGCGGCCTGAGCAACGCAGTCTCGGCAGATGCCTAGTCGTCGTCGTGGCGATGGCGAATCGCCCAAAGCTCGAAGGCGATCATGCCGATCAGCAGGGAGCCGAAGGCGATGAAGGGGGGCAGCCAGCCTTTCGGATGGGCCGCGGCCAGCGCTACGACCACGACCGCGTTGGCGAGGAGCAGGAAGCCAGCGAGGACCGGGCGGATTGCCGACCAGCCGGTCAGTTGCGCTCCGTACGTCGCTTCATCGCTGAGAGGTGCCAGCCGGGGAGAGCGTGGACGTCGACCGTCACCGGTTTGAGACTAAGCGATCACGGGGGCCGGGACTATCTCAAGGCGTTTCGTTTGATTTGGCTTGTTAGAGCCAATCGCGCGCCGACCTCTACACCGTCCCGTGTCAGCAATTTGGCTATGCGGGTTTTCCCCCTTGATGCCGACGGGTACGGCCAGCTACCTTTGTAGGCGCGGAGAGATTCAAGCGCCATACGCAGGGACGCAATGGGAACGTCAATGCGAATTTAAGAGGAGAGACGAATGGCTAGGCGCTTGCTTGCTTTTTGTGCCCTAACGAGCCTGTGGCTTGTAGCGGCGGTGTCGGTCGCACAGGCCGACACCGGCAACATCATCGAACCGAACTCCAAACCTGCCACCGCCAAAGACGGCTGGCAGGCGGCTACGTGCAATGCCGACGAACCGACGAAGTGTTCGCCGAACAACCCGGACTACTTCGTGGAAGCGGGAGGTCATCCGGAAATTGGCTATACGCAGTACACGATCCAGCACGAAGAAGGGGGGACCGGCAACGTTGAACCGGCTGGAATTCCCATCCCGATTTCGCCGATCAAAGGAAGCCTGCCTAATCACGAGATCAAGACTCTGCGGGTTGACCTCCCGCCGGGTCTCACCGTGAACCCACAAGCGACGCCGCATTGCACGATTGAAGACTTCGAAAATGAAGTGGCGCCGGGGACGTTTGTCCCTGCGTGCGACAAAGGCTCGAGGGTCGGCACTGAGGAAGTGACCTTGGTGACCACCGTTGGTGGCGTCGTTCCGGCGCCGTCGCCCCCGTTCCCAGCGGGTAACACCCTTCCCGCTGGAGCCGTGGTACCGCCGAGCACTGCGACTGGGACCAAAGTTCCCGTTTACAACCTTGAGCCGAAAGCGGGCGAACCCGCCCTGTTCGGCTTCGTCGTGGCCGGTAAAGAGATCGTTTACCTAGAAACAGACGTCAGCTGGGAAAGCGACTATCACGAGGCGTTTACTATTCGCCTGCCCGAATCGGATCCGCCCTTCACAACTCTGCAGAGCAGGCTCGTCAACTTCGGTAAGAAAGCGGGCAACATCGAATCGTCCTCGGGCAACGGCACCTACCTGAGCACTCCGACGACATGCTTCGATCCCAACGAATGGCCGACGCTCTACCCAACGTGGTTCAGGGCTGAGTCCTACGGGGAACCGAATCCGCTCTTCCCCAATGGATCAACTCCGTTCGAAGCTCGGGTGGAAAGCTCTACGGGAGAACTGTTCCAGCAAAAAAACTGCGACACCGTCCCGTTTGAACCGACGGTGGATGTAGCGCCGGGGACCGCTTCGGTCGACTCGCCTGCTGCGGCAGACGTGGTGACCAAAGTTCCCTTCGATCTACCGGAATTGGGCAAAGAACAGGCTCAATCGCACCTGCGTAAAGCAATCGTGACCTTGCCTGCAGGCATGGGTCTCAACCCGGCCGGCTCGAGCGGTCTGGTGGCATGCACCGATGCACAGTTCAAGAAGGGCGTGCGTACCTACAACAACGAATGTCCTGCTGCTTCGAGAATCGGTACAGCGACTATCGACTCGCCGCCACTAGAGAGGCCGCTAACCGGCGATATCTATGTTGGCGAGCAGAAGAGCTCCAGTCCCGAATCGGGTGAAGAGTTCCGGATCCTGGTTGAAGCCAAAGAACCGGCAGAGGGAATTGCCGTTCGCCTGGTCGGCAATACGGCCGCCAACGCGAAAATCGGTCAGCTGACCACGACGTTCGACGAACAGGAGATCGGACCGCTCGCGGGCAAACTGCCCACTGGACTCCCGCAGGCTCCGTTCAAATCGGTGACGCTGCATTTCGACGGTTCTCAGGCGGTTCTCACGAGCCCGCCGACCTGTTCGGCGGCTGAAACCACCGGACAGATGGAACCGTGGGCGCGGCCTGGGACGCAGGTCGGTGTGAAAAGCAGCTTCACTCTCTCCAGCGTCCCGGGCGGCGGTACCTGCCCGACCACGCTGGCGGAGCGGAAGTTCACGCCGCCCTACACGGCCAAGTCCGACAGCACCAAGGCGGGTGCTTACAGCCCGTTCCGGGTCAACATCGGACGGCCCGATGGGCAGCAGGAGCTGAAGGGCGTCAACGTGACGCTGCCGAAAGGCCTGACCGGCAACCTCTCGGGCATTCCGTACTGCTCGGAGGAGGCACTCAGCGCTGCTGCCGGGAAGACGGGAGCCGAAGAGAAGGCGAGCTCGAGCTGCTCTGACGCGAGCAAGATCGGGACGACCTCGACCACGGCCGGAACGGGCAATCACCCGGTGACGCTGCCGGGCAGTGCCTACCTGGCCGGTCCGTACAAGGGGGCGCCGCTCTCGATGGCGGTGATCACCCCAGCGCTCTCCGGTCCGTTCGACCTCGGCACGGTCGTCGTCCGGGTGGCGCTCAACGTCAACCCGAAAACCGCACAGGTGAACGCGGTGTCCGATGCCATCCCGGATGTGTTCGGTGGCGTCAAGCTGGACCTGCGGGCGATCGACGTCAACGTCGACCGCAGCAAGTTCATGGTCAACCCGACCAACTGTGCGGCCCAGGCGACCGCCGGCTTCCTCAACGGAGGCGGCGGCAACCCGCTCGACCCGGCGGCCTGGAGCAGCTACGCGGTGTCCGCTCCGTACCAGGCGAGCCAGTGCAACAAGCTCGGCTTCAAGCCGAAGCTGCACACGCGCCTGTTCGCCAAGGGCAACACCACTCGGGCCAAGCACCCGAAGCTGCGGGCGATTCTCGAAACCCGCAGCGGCGACGCCAACGTGCTGCGCAGCGCGCTGGCACTGCCACACGCGCTGTTCCTCGACCAGGGGAACATCCGCACGGTGTGCACGAAACCGCAGTTGGCCTCGCGCACGTGTCCGAAGGCGGCTGTCTACGGGCATGCGGAAGCGAAGAGCCCACTGCTCGACAAGAAGTTGAAGGGGCCGGTCTACCTGGTCTCCTCGAGTCATGAATTGCCGGACTTGGTCGCGGACCTGCGCGGCCAGGTGAACATCCAGCTCTACGGCGTGATCAGCTCCAAGAACGGAGGGATCAAGACCGTGTTCAACAACGCGCCGGATGTTCCGGTCAAGAAGTTCATCCTGCGCATGGAAGGCGGCAAGAAGCACGGGCTCCTGGTCAACTCCAGGAACCTCTGCCAAGGCGAGAAGCTGTCTTCGGTGATGAACCTGAAGGGCCAGAACGGCAAGAAGGTCAAGAACAACAAGCTGCCGCTCCAGGTCTCGGGCTGCAGCAAGAAGAAGAAGTAAGGCTGACGGCGGGAAGTCCGTGTCACGACGCGGCGGGCTCAGGCCCGCCGCGTCGCTTTCCGTCTCAGCCTGGGATCGGGAGCGGCTCGGCCATGGCTCCACGCGCGGGAATCAGGAGGGCCGAGGCGCAGACCATCGCGAAGGCGCTGCCCTGCAGGGCGAGGCCGAGCGGGCTCGCCGCGAGCGGATCGCCGAAGACGAGCACGCCGGCGACGATCTGAACCGCGTTCGCAACCAGGCCGATCAGGCCGATCGTCTCGATCGCGCCGCCCCCCTGAAGCGCGGCCGCCGCGGCGTACTGGGCGGCGATGCCGGCGGCGGCGGTGAAGGCGACCCAGGGGCCAAGCACGGCGAGCGAGACGCCCTCGGCCCCGGTCAGGCCCTTGATCGCGATGCCGGCGAGGGCGAAGAGGACGCCGGCAGCGGCGGCGAGCAGGACCCTGCTGTGGTCGGCGAATCGCTCGGTGCGGTGTCCCAGCGCCAACCCGATCGCGCACAGCGCGAGACCGCCCTCGAAGCCCAGCATGGCCCCGGCGGCGAAGCCCGAATGATTGCCGCTGATGTGCGGGACGGTGAGGACCAGCAGGGCGAGCCCGGCGCCGCCGAGCAGCAGCGCCAGCCACTGCCGCGGCTCGACCGCATCGCCGAAGACGCGCTGGGCCATCACCGCGAGCGTGACGGCGCCGCCGGCGAGCACGGCCTGGACGATCGAGAGCGGGGCCAAGGAGAGGGCGGCGACGTGGATCAGCCAGGCCAGGGCGGCGATGCCCCAGCCGGCGGCGAACCACGGGGAGGAGGCGAGATTGCGGGCACTGCGCAGTGGTTCCTGCAGGCGCACCGGGGCCGCCCGGTGGCAGCCGCGGTGCTTGAAGAGCGAAGCGAGATTGGTCAGCAGCGCCGCGGCGACGGCGAGGCCGATCCCTATTTGCACTGTTGCGGAGGGTCTGGAAGTCCGAGCCGCTGTCGTACGCGCCCCACCGCCGAGGCCGACGTTTTGCACGCTCGCGCGATCGTTCCATTGGCTTGATCGGGCGTACGCCTGACCTCGAACTCGATCAAGGCCGCGCGCCGGAGCTTCGCTCGCGTGGCGACGGGGTCCTCGAGGGAGGCAGGCCCGAGGGCCGCCTCCGCCGCGCGCTCGCGGCGGCAGGCCAGGCAGAAGGTTCCCTCGCTCGAGTCCACCCAGGCGCGTGGCATCGTCACGTCCTCACCGTCGATGCGGCCAGCGCTGACACCGCAGCAGTTGCACGTCCATTTCGCCGCGGTCTTGGCCGCGGAGCTCACGCGGCGACCTTGGGCCTGCGCCTGCGCCGCCGGCGCGAGCGGGGCTTCCGCTGCGCGGCGGAGGCCGGGGGCGTCTTGGCCGGGGCCGGTGCCGGCTCGCCGAGGTTCTGCTCGAACTCGTCGAGCAGGCCGAGGTCGTGGGCGATGCGGCGCATCTCGGTGGCCTGGTCGGCGAGCACGAAGCTGGTGCCGGCGCCGCGCTGGCCGGCGCGTCCGGTGCGGCCCACCCGGTGGACGTAGGAATCGCGATCGCCGGGTACGTCGAAGTTGATCACGTGGGCGATGCCGGCGACGTCGATGCCGCGCGCCGCCACGTCGGTGGCGACCAGCACTTCGACCTCACCCCGCTCGAAGCGGGCGAGCGCACGTTCGCGCTGTCCCTGGCTCTTGTCGCCGTGCATGGCGACGGCCTCCAGTTCGCGGCTGCGCAGGCGTTTGACCAGGCGGTCGGCGCCGCGCTTGGTGCGTACGAAGACAAGCGTGCGGCCGCCGTCGGGGCCGCGCAGCTCGCCGGTGAGGTGGTCGAGCTTTGCCGCCTGGGAGTCGACGTGGACGAAGCGATGTTCGATCTCGGCCTCGCGGTCCTGTGGCGGCGCGTGGGTGTGACGGCGCGCGTCGTGCGTGTAGGAGGCGGCGAGCTTGCCGGTCGCGCCCTCGAGCGTGGCCGAGAAGAAGAGGGTCTGGCGTCGCTGCGGGGTGTGGCCGACGATCCTGTCGACCGCGGGCTTGAAGCCCATGTCGAGCATGCGATCGGCCTCGTCGAGGACGAGCACGCGAACCTGCCCGAGGTCGACCGCGCGGCGCGCGATGAGGTCCTCGAGCCGGCCGGGAGTGGCGACGACGACGTCGGCGCTCTTGGCGGCCTTGATCTGTGGGCCGAAGCCGACGCCGCCGTAGACGGCGGCGACGCGCAGGTCGCGGGCGCGGGCGACCGCGCTCAGCTCGTCGACGATCTGGCTCGCCAGCTCCCGGGTGGGCGCCAGCACGAGCGCGGAGACGCCCCTGCGGCCCGGCTCGATCCGCTCGATCAGCGGGATGCCGAAGGCGAGGGTCTTGCCCGACCCGGTCGGAGACTGGACGAGCAGGTCGTGTCCGGCGAGTCCGTCGCGGATGACCAGCTGCTGGACGGGGAAAGGTTGGGTGATGTCGCGCTTGGCAAGCGCGCGCACCACGGCTTTTGAAATGCCGAGGTCGGCAAATGACACTGTTTTGTGGCTCCTTTTTGAGCGTTAAGGGGAGATCCAGCGACCCCAAAACGCAGCGAGCGCACGGAGGAAACGGAACCTCTCGGGTGGCGGTTGCGCCAAACCCGACCCATCCACCGTAGCAGTCGGTCGAGAAATCGCTCGCAATGGGGCCGCGCGGGCGTACACTCGGCAGAGCCGGATCGGGTGCCGGCAAACCAACGGGAAGGAGCTGCATGTACGACTACGTGATCGTCGGCGCGGGCTCTGCCGGCTGCGTGCTCGCGGCGAGGCTGAGCGAGGACCCGGAGGCCAGCGTCCTCCTGCTCGAGGCCGGTCCGCCCGACGTAAACCAGAACGTCCACGTGCCGCTCGGCTACCTGCAGCTCGCCCGCACCGAGGTCGACTGGGACTACGCCTCGGCGCCCGAGCCGAACTGCAACGGGCGGCGGGTCTCGCTGCCGCGCGGCCGCGTGCTCGGCGGCTCCTCCTCGATCAACGCGATGATCTACATCCGCGGCAACCGGCTCGACTACGACGAGTGGGGGGTGCCCGGCTGGGGCTGGGACGACCTCTTCCCCTACTTCCTCAAGGCCGAGGACAACGAGCGCGGCGCCTCGGAGTGGCACGCTGTCGGCGGGCCGCTGCCGGTCTCCGACCAGCGCTCCAACATCCGGATCTCACCCGCCTTCGTCGAGGCCGGGGCCGAAGCGGGCCTGGCCCGCAACGAGGACTTCAACGGCGCCGAGCAGGACGGGGTCGGCATGTACCAGGTGACCCAGCGCGGCGGCATGCGCGCCAGCGCCGCCGTCTCCTACCTGCACCCGGCAATGGAGCGCCCGAACCTGACCGTGATGCCCTACATGCAGGTCCACCGCGTGCTCTTCGACGGCAAGCGCGCGGTTGGCGTCGAGGCGAGCCAGCTCGGCCAGGTGCAGGAGCTGCGGGCCGAGCGCGAGGTGATCCTCTGCGGCGGCGCCTACAACTCACCGCAGCTGCTGATGCTCTCCGGGGTCGGCCCGGCCGAGCACCTGACGATGCGCGAAGTCGAGGTGCTGCTCGACCAGCCGGCGGTGGGGGAGAATCTCGGCGACCACCCCGCCACCTACGCCGTCTTCACCACGCCGGAGCCGGAGAGCCTGCTGCTGGCGCTGGAGCCGGCGGCGATGGCCGAGTTCGAGGCCTCCCAAACCGGGCCGTTCGCCTCCAACCTGGCCGAGTCGGGCGGCTTCGCCCGGGTCGGCGAGGGGGTGGAGGCGCCGGACGTGCAGTTCCACGTCGCCCCGGTCCACATCGTCGAAGAGGGAATGGGGGACCCGCAGGCGCACGGCGTCTGGGTCTCGCCCTGCCTGCTGACGGCGGAGAGCCGCGGCTCGGTCCGCCTCGCCTCGGCCGACCCGACCGCGAAGCCGATCATCCGCAACTCCTTCTACGCCGCCGAGGCCGACATGCCGCGGATGATGGACGCGGTGCGCCTGGCCGCCGAGGTCTGCGCCCAGCCCGCCTTCAGGCCCTACGCCGTCGAGCCCTTCACAGCTCCCGCCGACGACTCCGACGATGCCCTGCGCGCCCACATCGCGGCGACCACCTACGAGGTCTACCACCCGGTCGGCACCTGCGCGATCGGCTCGGTCGTCGACACCGACCTGCGCGTCGAGGGCCTCGAGGCGCTCCGCGTCGTCGACGCCTCGGTGATGCCGACCGTGCCCCGCGGCAACACCAACGCCCCGGTGATCGCGATCGCCGAGCGCGCCGCCGACCTGATCCGCCACGGCAAGGCGGTCTCGGCGGAAGCGGACGCGGCGCCCGCCTGAGCATCGGGCCTCAAGCAAGAAGGGCGTGGGACTGAGCGTCGCCGCCGCGCGATGGATTGACCCACGTATCCGGTGGTAAATCGATCGAACGCCGGGCTGGCATCGACCCACGGACTCAATGTCCGCCGCCGTGACCCCCGTGACCACCGCCATGGCCTCCGTGGGCGTGTCCGTAGTGGTGCCCGGCGCTGCCATAAGTCCCGTTGTCTCCGAATAGCGCGAGCGGCAATCGCCTCCAGCGAGCCTCGAGGGCTTCGCGCTCCGACTCCGTGAAGCCAGTAAGGAATTTGCAGAAGCCAAACCGCCGCCTCACGACCTCGACCGTGCGGCCGGTCTCCGCCACTTCCCTGGCCCAAGCAATGGCCTCGTCCTCATCGTCGAACTTCTCCTGCCACTTGCCGTCGAAACCGACGATGAAGGTCGCCATCCGGAAAGGATGAACGAACTACTCGATTCCGGGAGCTCTAGCTGTAAGTCCCAACAAGGTTGTTCAGCTCGGCAAGCCGAGCTCCGGGCGGCCTGTGACTGAGGGAGCCGTGCGGTCTGCGCCAGTTATAGAAGTCGAGCCAGCCGGAGAGGGCCACGGTCCGCTCTCGGGAGTCGCGGTAGATCGCTCCGTAGGCCCAGCCGCCGAGCATCGTGCGGATGAATCGCTCCGCCTTGCCGTT
>DASZQM010000199.1:0-4076 GCA_035549645.1 Solirubrobacterales bacterium
CGACCTCGTCTATGTGATCGAGGTGCCCCTGACCCTGCCGCTCGACGCGGAGCTGCCCGAGGAGATCGAGGCCGAGGCCCAGCGGGCGCTGAAGCGCGCCAGCGACGTCGGCGAGGAGTACGAGGACGTCAAGGTCACCGCCGAGGTCGTTCGCGCCCGCGGCATCGGCGCCGGGATCGTCGAAGCCGCCCGCCGCAGCGACTCCGAGGCGATCGTGATCGGCGGCGAGCCCCCGACCAAGATCAAGGGCGGCGCCCGCCTCGGCGGCATCGGCGCCGCCAAGCCCGCCGAGATCGGCGCCGCCACCGAGTACGTGCTGAAGAAAGCCCCCTGCCGCGTGCTGCTCACCGCCCCGCCGGAGGCCGCGCCGGAAGCCTCCGCGGACCCCGCGGCGGCGGAGAAATCTGAGCGCACGGCAATCGCGGGACGAGACTAGTATCCGCCGGGTGATCGCATGTTCATCCTGATCGTCGGCTGCGGCCGCGTCGGCTCCTCGGTCGCCCGGGCGATGCTGCGCGAAGGGCACGAGGTCTCCTGCCTCGACGAGGACCCCGAGTCGCACGCGCGACTGGAGGTCGGGCTCGACAAGGGCTGGGAGGACCTCGGCGGCCAGTTCACGGTCGGCGCCGGGCTGGAGACCGACGCGCTGGTCGCCGCCGGGATCGAGCGGGCGGACGCCTTCATCGCCTCGACCGACGGCGACAACACGAACATCATCATCGCCCAGATCGCCCAGCGCCGCTACGACGTGCCGACGGTGATCGCCCGCATCCTCGACCCGCTGCGGGCGGAATGGTACGAGCGCCAGGGCCTGCACACCGTCTGCCCGACCCGGGTCGCGATCGACATGCTCGAGAGTGCCGTGCGCGAGGGCACTCCGCGCGAGTCGGCCGACGGCTCCCCGAGCGAGGCCTCCTGATGTACATCATCATCGTCGGCGCCGGGAAGGTCGGCTGGAACCTCGCCCGCGAGCTGCTCGAAAAGGAACACGAGGTGACGGTGATCGAGAGCAACCGCCGTCGCTACCTGACGGTGGAGCAGGAGCTCGAGCACAACGTCTCCTACGGCGACGCCTCCGAGCTCTGGGTGCTCGAGCGGGCCGGGATCGAACGCGCCGACATGGTGATCGCGGTCACCGGCGACGACGAGGACAACATGCTGATCTGCCAGGTCGCCCGCGAGAAGTACGAAGTCGAGCGGATCATCGCCCGCGTCAACAACCCCCGCAACCGGCCCCACTTCGACCTGCTCGGGATCAAGCCCTCGGTCTCCGCCACCGACCTGATCCTGCGCCTGCTCGAGCACGAGGTGCCCGAGTACGGCCTCGTCCACCTGCTCGACCTGCAGGAGGAGCAGCTCGAGATCATCGAGATGTTGCTCGGCAAGGACTCCGGGGTAACCGGAAAGCGTGTCGGCGACCTCGAAATGCCGGAAGGCAGCCTCCTGATCTCGGTCCTGCGCAACGGCAAGGGCTTCGTGCCCGTGGCCGACACGGTGCTCGAGGCCGGCGATGAGGTGCTGGCCGTGCTCGACCCCGGACACGAGGAGCAGCTGAAGACGATGTTCGGCCCGTCCGCCGGCAACGGTGGCTGAGCCGCAACCAACGACCGGTCCACTCGCGTGACGCGCGAAGTCGACTTCCTCCTGATCGGCGGCGGCCTCGCCTCCGCCAGCTGCGCGGCCGAGCTGCGCAAGCGCGGCGCCGAGGGCTCGGTCCTCCTCGTCGGCCGCGAGCCCGAGCCACCCTACGAACGCCCGCCACTCTCCAAGGAGTACCTGCGCGGCGAAGCCGAGCGCGCCGACGCCTACGTCAACCCGCCCTCCTGGTATGAGGAGAACGAGGTCGAGCTGCTCACCGGCACCAACGTGATGGCGCTCGACCCCGAGGCCCGCACGGCGAAGCTGCAGGGCGGGGAGGAGGTCCGCTTCGGCAAGGCGCTGATCGGCACCGGCGCGATGGTCAACATCCTCCGCGTCGAGGGTGCCGAGAACGAGGGCATCCACTACCTGCGCGCCTACGGCAACTCCGACGCGATCCGCGCCGACGCCGAGAGAGCCGAGCACGTCGTCCTGATCGGCGGCAGCTACATCGGCGCCGAGGTTGCCGCCTCGCTGACCGCGAACGGCACCAGATGCACGATCGTGACGATGGAGGACGTCGCTCTCTCGCGCACCTTCGGCGAGGAGGCCGGCCGCTGGTTCCACCAACTGATCGAGTCCAAGGGCGTCACCGTCCACGGCGGCGAGGAGCTCGAGGCCTACGAGGGCGACGGTCGGGTCAGGGGCGTGGTGACGAAGAGCGGCTTGGCGATCGAGTGCGACGCGGTGATCGTCGGCGCCGGCGTGCGCCCCGACGCGATGCTCGCACAGCGCGCCGGCCTCGAGGTCGACGACGGCATCACCTGCGACTCGAAGCTGCAGAGCTCCGCCGAGGGCATCTACGCGGCCGGCGACTGCTGTTCGTATGAGAGCGTCGTCCACGGCCGCCGCCTGCGGGTCGAGCACTGGGACGTGGCGATGCAGCAGGGCATGCACGCCGCCCGCAACATGCTCGGCGCCGACGCCGATTACGAGGTCGTTCCCTACTTCTTCAGCGACCTCGCCGACTGGGCGAGCCTCGAGTACGTGGGTCCCGCCTACGAGTGGGACGAGGAGATCTGGCGCGGCGACCGCGAGCAGGGCGAGTTCTCGGTCTGGTACCTGAAGGACGGCCGCGTCGCCGGTGCGCTCAGCGTCGAGCGCTCCGAAGACCTGGCCGAGGCCCGCCGCCTGCTCGCCGACGGCGTTGACGTCTCGGCTGCAAAAGACCGGCTCGCGGACCCCGACGCCGACCTCTCGTCTATATCCTGAAGTTGTTCCTTTGCGGCCTGGTGTAATGGCAGCACGCCTCGCTCTGGACGAGGTAGTCGGGGTTCGAGTCCCTGGGCCGCAGCTCACACGCCTTTTTTCGGCTTCATCAAACCCCTGCAAAGCCGTCTAATCCCTTTGCTACTTTCGCCTCGATCGTGAGTCCTCGCCGAACATGGATTGCCCTGCTGCCCGCGGCGGCCTTGCTCCTCGCCGGCTGCGGCGGGGGCGGCGGCGACGAATCCTCGGAATCGACCGCTACGACGACCGCGGCTCCCGCGGCCCTCACCAAAGCCGAGCTGATCGAACAGGGCGACGCGATCTGCGGCGAGGTCAACGCTGCCGTCGGTGGGGAGGCTTCGGGCGAAGAAGGCAGCGGCGCGACCACCCAGGTCGCCGGCCTCTACAGCGGCATGGTCGCGAGCCTCAACAACCTCGGCGCGCCGCAGGAAACCGCGGGCTATGCCGAATTCTCCGAAGCGGCCGAAGAACTGGCGACGGCGGAGGGCGAAGTCAAGCTCGCCGCCGAACGTGAAGACACCGCCGCCCTGGAAACCGCCGAATCGAACGCCTCCACCGCGCTCACCTCCTTCCAGAACGCGGCCAGCGAATACGGCTTCAAAGACTGCAGCGAAGGTCCCAGCGCTCCCACCGCGACCACCCCCGGTGGCGAAACCGGCGAAGCCGAAGCCGGCGGCGAAGAACCCGAAGCGGTCGCACCGGAAACGGTGGAACCCGAAGTCGAGCCCGAACCGGTCCCTGAAGAAGTTGCCCCCGAAACCGGCGGTGCCGGCGGTGCCCCCGAAGGCGGCGGCAGCGGCGCCCCCGAAGCCGGCGGCGGCTCAGGCGGCGGCAGCTCCGGCGGCATCGGCCCCGGTTAAAAAAACCTTACGAACTTTTTGCACGCTGAGCATGCAAAAGGTGCGGCGCGTCCTTCCTACGCAGCCGAGGATTCTTCCCAGGCGCCGTACAACTTCGCGTAGGCGCCACCCGCCGCGATCAGCTCGTCGTGCGTGCCGGACTCGGCGATCCGGCCGTGCTCCAGCACGACGATCTTGCCGGCGCGGCGGATGGTCGAGAGGCGGTGAGCGATCACGATCGCGGTGCGGCCCGCGAGCAGGCGCTGCAGGCCCTTCTCGATGATCTGCTCGGTGCGCACGTCGACGTTGGAGGTCGCCTCGTCGAGGATCAGGATGCGGGGTTCGGCCAGGAGGGCGCGGGCGAAGGCG
>DASZQM010000200.1:0-2842 GCA_035549645.1 Solirubrobacterales bacterium
CCTGGTCGTCGACGACGGCTCGCGCGACGGCACCGGCGACGTCGCCGCTGAGCACGGCGCCGCGGTCGCCCGCCACGTGATCAACCGCGGCGGCGGCGCGGCGCTGCGCACCGGCTACCGGCTGATGGTCGAATCGGGCGCCGAGATCGTGGTCACCCTCGACGCCGACGGCCAGCACCTGCCCTCCGAGATGGAGCGACTGGTCAAACCGGTGCTCGACGGTGAAGTCGACGTCGCCCACGGCTCGCGCGTGCTCGGCCAGGCCGACCGCAACCACTTCGCCCGCGAGCTCGGCATCGTCTTCTTCAACCGCCTCGTCTCCTTCATCACTCGCACCCACGTCACCGATTGCTCCAACGGCTATCGCGCCGTGCGCACGACGGTGCTGCCCCAGCTCGTCCTGCGCCAGGAGCAGTTCCACACCTCCGAGTTCATGATCGAGGCGATCAAGCGGGAAATCCCTGCCCGCGAGGTGCCGATCACGGTCGAGCAGCGCCTCCACGGCCACTCGAAGAAGCCCGCCGTCTTCCGCTACGGGATGGGCTTCGCCAACGCGATCGTCCGCACCTGGCTGCGCTAGCGCGCGGGCGGCATCAGCAACAGGCGCCGCGAGCCGACGTGGTGGCCTTCACCGCCGAGCCGCACGAAAGCGCGCAGTGGCGTCGGCCTGGCGACCGTGAGCAGGAAGCGGGCGCGGCAGCGCCGGGTGAGGTGCTTGCTGGAGAAGCTCTTGCCGTTGCGGTTGAGCTGGACCGGATGGCCAGGGGCACTGCAGGGGGCGAGCCGCACCTTGACTCGGAAGCGCGAGCCGCCGGGACGCAGACGCTTGGCGGAGAGCAGGAGCCGGCGATGACGGGCCCGCGCACCCGCCTTCTTCGCGACCGTGGTCACTTTGACCAGCTGCGGCGGCGGGCAGACGGCGGGCGTCGGGCCTTCGATGCGGTAGACCGGCCCTTCCGAGGACGCGACGTAGACGCGGCCGCAGGAGTCCTCGCCAAAGGAGTTCGGATGGGCAACCGTGAGCCCCTCGGAGCGGTCGCCGCCGCCGGCCGGCGCGATCGAGCGCACTTCGGCCGAGCAGTAGTCGCTGTAGACGTAGCGGCCGTAGAGATCGGGGACGCTGGCGTCGCGGACGACGTAGCCGCCGATGATCGAGCAGCCGTGGGCCGCGCCGGTGCCGGGATCTTCGTGCGGGTAGTCGAAGACCGGTTCGGTGAAGCCGCTCGAAGCGCAATCGCCGGGCGCACCGCTGTAGGCGATGAAGCCCTCGCGGCAGTTCCAGCCGAAGTTGAGTCCCGCCCCCGGCGAGTTGCCCCCATTGCTCGGGACGTAGTCGATCTCCTCGCGCGTGTCCTGGCCGACGTCGGCGATGAGCAGGTCCTTTGTCTGCCGGTCGAAGGAGAAGCGCCAGGGGTTGCGCAGCCCGTAGCTCCAGACCTCGGGACGGCCACCGCCGGAGGCGAACGGGTTGCCCGGGGGGATCGAGTAGGCCGGGGCCTGCCCCGGTGCCGGGTCGATGCGGAGGATCTTGCCGAGCAGCACCCCGGTGTTCTGGGCGTTGCCGGAGGGATCGCCGCCGCCGCCGCCGTCGCCGAGCGAGAAGTAGAGGTGGCCGTCGGGGCCGAACTGCAGCTGACCGCCATTGTGGTTGGGCTGAGAGGAGTGGCCGACGCTGAGGATCGGTTCGCGGATCAGGACACCGGTCGCAGGGTCGGGGCGGAAAGAGTCGAGGTGAACGTCGCCTTCAGCACCACCCGCTGCCGCCACGCCGGTATAGGCGGCGTAGAAACGCCCGCTGCTGGCGAAGTCGGGTGCCGGCGCGATCGAGAGCAGTCCCCGCTCGGATTCGCAGCAGGTGATGAGGGAGGAGATGTCGGCGAGCTGATTCCTGCCCTGCGGCGTCACTTCGACGATCACGCCTTCGCGCTCGGCGACGAGCAGGCGATCGGGGTCCGTGGGTGCGGAGGTGACGTAGATCGGCTGGTCGAATTCACCGATCTCGTGCAGGGAGGCGGCTGTCGCCACAGTGCTGAATTGAGAGAGGACGCAGAGCGCGACCGCAACCCCGAAAGCACCCGCTCTTGACGATCTCCTCCCGATCAAGGTTCGCTACCCACCTGCGGCCCCGAGCACACCACGAGATCGCGGCAGCGCCTGTCAGCTAACACCTGGATGGCGAACAGCGGCCGGATCGGGCAGGTACAGATCGGTGCCGCAGCGCGGACAGACCTGCACGTAGAGCTTGACCGCCTTGTGGCAGTTGGGGCACTGGCGTTCGGGTTCGCTCTTCTCGCTGCGGTAGAGGATCACCGCGATCAGGCCGAGGATCGGCAGCACCGTGCCGACGACCAGCCAGACCCAGAAGGAGCTGCCCTTGCCCTTGCCGATGATCGCCGTGGCTAGGCCGAAGAAGAAGGCGATGACGAGGTACTCGTATCCCACGGTCCTATTGTCGCCTCCAGCGCCTTCGGGTGTCCGATCGTGCCGACCTCGGAGATGTCGCGGCGGAAGGGCAGGCTGGCGGTCCAGTCGATCACGGCGCGGGTCTTGCGGGCCGCCCCCGGGATCTGGCTCATGTGGTAGGTCCGCGCCATCCACCAGGCGGGGAAGCCGCGGAAGGTGCGGCCGCCGACCTTGCCGACCGCCTTGTAGCGCCCGAGGTTGACGAAGGCGGCGTTGCCCTTGTAGTCAAATGGCCGGGAGCTGCCGATCCCCAGCTCGGCGGCGATGTTGCGAGCAGCAACCGGGCCCTGACGCACGGCGTGCTGCGCGGTCGGCGGGCAGAGGCCGCCGCGGGGGTCGGGCGCGGCGGCGCAGTCGCCGATCGCCCAGACCGAGTCGA
>DASZQM010000201.1:0-1570 GCA_035549645.1 Solirubrobacterales bacterium
GCTCTCGGGTGCGCGCCCGGCGGTGTTGGCGGCGTCCTCGTCGGTCTCCTGGCCGCAGCGGCGCGCCGCCGGCGGTGCGGTCCCCGGGGGGACGGAGGACGTCGGCAGCGCGACGCTGCGGCTCTCGCCGCGGGCCGAGGCGACGCTCGTCGTCTCGCGCACCGCGGCCGGCGTGCGGCGGCTGCGGGTCCTGGCCACCTCGGCGTTCGGCAGCGAGGAGGTGACGATCGATCCCGAGGGCTGCGGCGGTGAGATCGACAACCCTTACGCGACCTGGTTGCGAGGGGGCGGGGAGGACGACCGGACGCCCAGCTTCGAGCAGGGCGCGCGGGTGCAGCAGCTGCTCGGGGAGATCCTGCGGCGGGCGGCGGCGTGAGCGGCGCCCCTCCTCCCGCTCCGGCAGCCGTGGCCAGGCGCGACCTGGTCCCCGCCGGCGGCAGTCGCCCGATCGGGCGCTACGTGCCGGGCGTGCAGGTCGACGCCGGGCCGCTGCGCCTGGTCTTCGTCAGCGGGCAGGTCGCGACCGACGACGAGGGCCGCACGATCGGCGCCACCGCCGGCGAGCAGGCGGAGGTCGCGTTCGAGAACCTGCGCCTCGTGCTGGCCGAGGCGGGGGCGCTTCCGGAGCACCTCGTCTCGGTGGTGATCTACGTAAAGCGCATCGAGGACTTCGAGGCCGTCTCGGCTGTGCGCAACGCCTTCTTCGCTGCCGCTGCGCCGTCGAGCACCCTGGTCGAGGTCAGTGCGCTCGCCGAGCCGGGGCACCTGCTCGAGGTCTCGGGCGTCGCCGTCAAGTCCCTGCTCGGCTGACGCCGTGGTGCCGCTCGTGGTCTGGGGCGGGTGTCACTGGGACACGATCGTCCGCAGCGCGACCGACTGCGGCGCCGACGATGCCGCCCTGGCGATCGCCGAGGCCGAGTGCCTCGGCGGTCACGCCGCCAACGCCGGCACCGTCATCACCGCGCTCGGCGGGCGGGCGGCGCTGCGCACGGTCGTCGGCGACGACGCCCCCGGTCGCGCCGCCCTCGCGGCGCTGCGCTCGGCCGGCGTCGGCACCGGCGAGGTCCTCGTCGCGGCCGGGGTGAGCACCGGGCGCGCCTACGTGGTGAACGAGCCCTCGGCGAAGCGGATGTGGGTGCGCCCGGCCAGGTCCGCGGGGGCGGACGTCGCCAGCCTCTGGGCCGCGCGCCCTGGACCGGTTGGAGCTTGGGGCCCCGCGGCGCTGGTCATGGACGTGCCGCTGCCCCTCGAGGACCTGGTCGAGCGGGTCCCGGCGGGCACGGACTTGATCTGGGCTCCCGGGCCGTTCGTCAGCGAGCGCCTCGGCGGGGCGGCGCAGTTGCAACGGGTCGCGGTCGTCGTCCTCAACGCTGCCGAGCAGGCGCGGGCCTGCGCCAGCCCAGCCTGGCGTAAGGCGACCGCGGGCACGACGCTCGTCGTCACCCATGGCCGCCGCGGCTGCACCGTGCAGGCGCGGGGAGAGCACTTCGAGGTAGCCGCGACGCCCCGCCGGGAGGTCGACGCGAGCGGCGCGGGCGATGCCTTCGCCGCCGCCCTGGCCTGGGCGATC
>DASZQM010000202.1:0-2639 GCA_035549645.1 Solirubrobacterales bacterium
TCGATCGCCCTCTCCACCTTCACCACGCTCGCCGTCTCGATCACCACCCAGCGCGAGCGCGGCCAGCTGAAGCGGCTGCGCGGCACACCGATGCCGTCCTGGACCTTCATCGCCGCCCAGGTGCTGCGCGCCACCGCGCAGGCGCTGGCGATGACCGTGCTGCTGGTCTCGATCGGCATCCTCGCCTACGGGGTCGAGTTCCCCGGCTCCAGCTTCGTCGGCTTCCTCGCCTACGTCGCGCTCGGCACTGCCACCCTCTGCACGCTCGGCATCGCCCTGACGCCGTTCACCCCCACCGTCGACGCTGCCTCGACGATCGCCCCCTTCAGCGTCGTCATCCTCGCCTTCTTCTCCGGCGTCTGGATCCCGATCGACCAGCTGCCGCACTGGCTGCAGGAGGTCGGCCGCGTCTTCCCCCTCTACCACCTAGCGATCGGCCTGCAGAGCACCCTCTCTCCCGAAGCCAGCGGCACCGGCCTCGAAGCCGACAACGTCACGCCGCTCTTGATTTGGGCCCTGGTCGGCGCCTTCATCGCCACCCGCCGCTTCCGCTGGGAGCCGCTGGCGGGAACGAGCTAGCCCGCGAAAATGTCACCTCGCTGTGTCAATTGAGTAACCCGCATTGCAGGGCGGATTTTCGCCTCTAGCCTTGCCGACAGGAGGGTCGAAGGAGACAGGCGTGCTCCACGCAATTGACACTTGCGCTGTCCGGTTAACCGCCGGATCCGGTTCGAGTCCGGTGCCCTCCGCATATCGACCGTCGGAGCGTCGAGTCTGGGCAATCGCCGTGCTAGCCTCGCGGCAGGTGTCAATTGCGTGCGGGGTGGTTCCCCGCTTCACCAGACTCGACCCGCTCCGGCGGGTCTTGTCATTTCTGCAGGCGTCTGATTCCGACCGCCTCCGCATCGACCGAACGTCCATGCGGGGCGCATTGGTTCAGCTTTTCGCCCCGGTTGCCGAGGAGATCGTGTTGGACCGGCGTGGTCCCTATTCGGCATGGCGATTCCCCTGGCGACAGCGAGCGCGGCGCGGCCCAAGCAGAGGGGCGACAAGCACCGGCACAAGCACGTCTGGAAGGACGTCCACTACCGCTGGGTCCCTGATGGGGAGTGCGGCTGGCGGGTGCAGAAGTACACCGTCAAGCACAGGCACAAGCCCAGGCGGGGGCACCACCGCGGGCCCGGCCCGCGGCCGGCAGATCGCTGCGCTCCCAGCACCGCCACCCTCGTCGATCGCGATCCCCGCCCGGCGGGCACCTACCAGGGCGCCTTCGGTCCCGAACAGGCGAAGCGCCTGCTCGAGAGGGCCGGCTTCGGCGCCGTGCCGGGACAGGCCGAGCAGCTGGCCGGCCTCGGACTGCTCGGCGCGGTCCAGTCGCTGACCCGGCCGAGCGGGCCGGCGACGCTGCACGGCCCCGCCCCCGTCGACGACGACAACAACCCGATCGCCCCCGCCGACTCCTACGGCCACGACCACCTCTGGTTCCTCGACCGCATGGTGCGCACCGACCAGCCGCTGGTCGAGCGCATGGCGCTGGTCTTCCACGACTGGTTCGCCACCTCCAACGCCGGCGTCTCGCGCCAGCAGCAGATGATCGACCAGTCGAACCTCTTCCGCTCGGCCTGCTTCGGCTCCTTCCTCGACCTCTTCAAGGCGGTCACCGTCGACCCGGCGATGCTGCAATGGCTGAACGGCGCCGAAAACACCAAGCAGGCGCCGAACGAGAACTACGGCCGCGAGATGATGGAGCTCTTCTCGCTCGGCGCCGACCGCGGCGCCTATACGGAGGACGACATCCGCGAGCAGGCGCGGGCGCTGACCGGCTGGACCTACGACTGGTCGAACGAGCTCGGCGCCCACAACTTCCACTTCGACCCCAAACGGCACGACGGCGGCAGCAAGACGGTGTTCGGCCGGACCGGCAACTGGGGATGGGAAGACGCCTGCCGGCTCTGCGTCGAAAACCCCGTCCATCCCTCCTTCTTCGTCGAAAAGCTGTGGAGCTACTTCATCCCGCAACCGCCCTCCGCGAGCGTCCGCGACAGCCTGATCGACACCTACCGCGGCTCCGGCTGGGCGATCCGGCCGGTGCTCGAGGCGATCCTCGCCGGCCCCGACCTCTACGAAGGGCCGGCGATGGTGAAGCCGCCCGTGGTTCAGCTGGCCGGGGCGCTGCGCGCGCTCGGCCGCCAGATCGACACCACGGCCTGGGTCTGGCTCTGCGACGGGGCCGGTCAGCAGCTCTTCTGGCCCCCCAACGTCTCCGGCTGGGACGACACCCGCTGGCTCGACACCTCCCGCCTGCGAGCCCGCTGGAACATGGTCGACTACGCGCTCGACCAGATCTCGGTCGACGCCTGGAACGGCGAATACAGCTCCACCGAGACTGCCGAAGAAGCCCTCGCCCGGGCGCTGGCCTCCTGGGGCTCACCAGCGCTGCGCGAGGAACACCGCGCCGAGCTGATCGACTTCGCCCAGCGCAGCGAGAAACTGGCGATCGCCAAATGGCAGCAGGGCCCATATCGGGCGATGCGGCAGAACGCCCTGCTGCAGCTGATCGGCGTCAGTCCCGACCTGATCCTGCAATGAGGAGGAGCTGACCATGGGCAACTGCTGCGACGACTACACCCGCTCCCAGC
>DASZQM010000203.1:0-4911 GCA_035549645.1 Solirubrobacterales bacterium
CCGTCACCACGACGCCGAGCGAAACAACCACCACCGAAGCCTCGACCGAGACGACCACGGGCTCGACCACCGAGAGCACCGAACCGGAAACGACGGAAACGGCCGAAACGGCGACGACCGAAACCACGACTTCGCCCGAAACGACGACCACCACGCCTCCATCCGAAGAAGAAAACGGTAGCGGCGGCATCGGCGCCCCGTAATGCGGTCGCAGTTCTTTCCGCTGTGCGGCGGAAAGTGCGACCGCATAGCCGTCGTGCGAGACTTCGCGCCCTTCCTGTGACCCCGGACTCTCCCCTAGACGTACGCACCGCCTCCTACGAGGCGGACCCCGCCGAGGTGCGGCGCGTCCTGCTGCTCTACTCGGGCGGGCTCGACACCAGCGTCATGCTGAAGTGGATCCAGGACTCCTACGACGCCGAGGTCGTCTGCCTCACCGTCAACCTCGGCCAGCCGGGCGAGGACTACTCCGTGATCGAGGACAAGGCGAAGCGCCTGGGCGCGCTCGAGTGTCACGTCGTCGACGCGCGCGAGGAGTTCGCCCGCGACTACGTGCTTCCGGCGATCAGGGCCAACGCCCTCTACGGTGGGGGCTACCCGCTCTTCACCGCCCTAGGCCGGCCGCTGATCGCCAAGCTCGCGGTCGAGTACGCGCGCCGAACCGGTTGCGACACGATCGCCCACGGCTGCACCGGCAAGGGCAACGACCAGGTGCGGATCGAGGGCACCGTCGCCACCCTGGCGCCGGAGCTGAAGACGATCGCCCCGGTGCGTTCCTGGCAGATGGGCCGCGAGGAGGAGATCGCCTACGCGCGCGAGCACGGCATCCCGGTCAAGGGCGGCACCGAGGTCGCTCCCTACTCGATCGACGACAACCTCTGGGGCCGCTCCTCGGAGGGTCGCTGGATCGAGGACCTCGACCATGCGCCCGAGGACGACGTCTTCCAGCTCGTCACCCGCCCGGAGGAGGCTCCCGACGAGGCGGAGACCGTGACGGTCGAGTTCGAGGCCGGTGTTCCCGTCGCGCTCAACGGCGAGCGCCTCGACCCGGTCGACCTGCTCGAACGGACGGCCGAGATCGGCTGCCGCCACGGCGTCGGCATCGTCGACCACATCGAGGACCGCATCGTCGGCCTCAAGGTGCGCGACATCTACGAGGTGCCGGCGGCGGCGATCCTGCTCGCCGCCCACCAGGAGCTGGAGAAGCTGGTCTGCACGATCCACCAGAACCAGTTCAAGCCGGACCTCGACCGCCAGTGGGCCTACCTCGTCTACGCCGGCCTCTGGTGGGAGCCGCTGCGAACCGACCTCGACGCCTACATGGATGCGGTCAACGCCCAGGTGACCGGCACGATCGGGTTGAAGCTCTTCAAGGGCAGCGTGCGGGTCGTCACCCGCTCTTCGCCCAATGCCGTCTACGACGCCGACCTCGCCTCCTTCGCCGAGTCCGGCGGGCTCTTCTCGCAGACCGCCTCGCCGGGCTTCATCGAGCTCTGGTCGCTGCAGTCGCGGATGGCGCACAGGATCCGCCAGCGAGAAGAGGGGGCCTAGGCGTGGCCTACGACAAGCTCGGCAGGGCCGCGATCCGCTTCTCGGTCAAGTACGTGCGGCGGCGCTACCGGCGCCAGATCCGCATCGGGGCTGGGGTTGCGGCGGTTGCAGTGGCGATTGCAGCCTACGCCGCGACCCGCAACGTGCCGGAGGGCTAGCGTAACTTCGAGCGTTCGTGGCGCGAACGCTTGCGACAAACGCCGGCCGCGGCGCCGCGCTCCTCTGCGCTCTGATCGGCCTCACCCTGCTCGTCTCCGCGACGGCGGGTGGCGCCAGCATCTCGGCCCTGCAGCAAAAGCTCTCCGCCGGGCGCGAGGAAGCCAGCTCGCTGGCCGGCGCGCTGCAGGCGATACAGGGCGAACTGGCCGCGGCCGAAGGCGAAGCGACGAAGGCAAAAGCGCGGGAGCGAAAGCTCACCGCTCTGCTCGCCACAGGCGAAGAAAAGGCCGCGCGGCTCGCTGCGGAAGTGCGCAAGACGCAGCGCCAGCTGATCCTCGCCAAGAAACGGCTGCGCAGGGCCCGCCGCGTCCTCGCCGAGCGCTTGGTGGCGATGTATGAGAGCGGCGCCCCCGACACGGCCAGCGTGATCCTCGCTGCCGACAGCTTCGACGAAATCGCAACCAGGACCGAATACCTGAACCGCATCCAGCAGTCAGATTCTGCCCTGGCCCAGCGCGTCGCCGCGGTGCGCCGAACCGTTGCGGTGGCGCTGCACCGTGTCGCCGAGCTCGAGGCCCGCGTCGACGCCTACAACGAACGTCTCGCCGCCGCCCGCTCGGAAGTGGCCGGAGTGCGCGCAGACGCGGAAGCCGCCGCGGCCCACCTGGGGGCGATCGAAGCCTCCCGCCAGGCCTCGCTGGCGAAGCTGAAAACGAGCATCGGCACCTGGGTCGAAGAGATCCAGGCGGCCAAGGCGGCCCGCGCCGAACGGATCAGCGCCGAAGAAGCCGAAGGCGAAGTCGAACGTTGGCTCGGCGGGCCCTACGCAATCCCCGCCTACATCGTGATGTGCGAGTCAGGCGGCAACTACGGCGCTGTCAACCCTTCTTCGGGCGCGGGCGGCGCCTACCAGATCCTGCCCTCCACCTGGCAGCTCTACGGCGGGCAGGGGGAACCGCAGAACGCTCCCAAGGCCGAACAGGACCGAATCGCGGGAGAAATCTGGGCCGACTCCGGCCCGAGTGCCTGGGTCTGCGGCTAGCCGCGCGCATCGATCGCGAATACCTGCGGAAGGTGCGCGGAAGACGCACGAAACCGACTCGCTCCATCTGGGCCGGTTGGCATCATCGCTCCCCTCGTGAGCACCCCCTCCGCCGTCCACCTGCATGCCCACAGCGAGTACTCGCTGCTCGATGGTCATTGCAAGATCGATGCGATGGCGGCGCGCGCCGCGGAAATGGGCCAGCCCGCTCTCGGTCTCACCGACCACGGGGTGATGAACGGAACCGTCGACCTCTACAAGGCCTGCAAGAAGCACGGGATCAAGCCGATCGCCGGTTTCGAGGCTTACTTCGTCGACGACGTCAAGTCGATCAAGGAGAAGCCCAAGTACGAGCGCAACCACCTGACCTTGCTGGCCGAGAACGACACCGGCCTGGCCAACTTGGTCAAGCTCACCTCGGCCGGCTTCCTCGAGGGCTTCTCGCGCGGCAAGGCCAACGTCGACATGGAGATGCTCGCCGCCCACGCCGAGGGCGTGCTGGCGCTCACCGGTTGTCTGCAGTCGCGCTTCTGCCGTCGCCTGGTCGAAGAGCGCGACGACGACGCCCGTGCCCACCTCGACGATCTGATCCAGGTCTTCGGCCCCGACCAGGTCTACTTCGAGGTGCAGAAGAACGGCATCGACGATCAGGACAAGGCCAACCAGGGAATCGTCCGCTACGCCCGCGAGCTCGGCCGGCCGCTGGTCGGCACCGCCGACGTCCACTACCTGCGGCGCGAGGACTTCGACAACCACGCGGCGCTGCTCTGCGTGCAGACCAAGTCGACGCTGGAGGCGCCGAAGCTCAGCTTCGACACCAACGAGTTCTACTTGAAGGACTCGGCTGAAATGGCGGAGTCCTTCGCCGAGTGGCCCGAGGCGGTGCCGAACACGCTGGAGATCGCCGAGCGCTGTGAGATCGAGATCGAGCTCGGCAAGCTGCTGCTGCCGCGCTACCCGACCCCCGACGGCGAGGAGCCCGAAGCGATGCTGCGGCGGATCGCCGACGAGGGGATGCGGGCTCGCTACGGCGACCCGATCCCGGCTGCGGCGCGCGAGCGGCTCGAGTTCGAGCTCGGGGTGATCGAGAAGATGGGCTTCTCCTCCTACTTCCTGATCGTCTGGGACTTCGTCCGCTACGCGAAGGAGAACGGCGTCGCCGTCGGTCCCGGCCGCGGCTCGGCCGCCGGCTCGATCGTCGCCTACTCGCTGGCGATCACCGACATCGACCCGCTCGCCGAAGACCTCCTCTTCGAGCGCTTCCTCAACCCCGGCCGCAAGTCGATGCCCGATATCGACATCGACTTCTCCGTGCGCGGTCGCGAGCGGGTGATTCGCTACGTGCAGGAGAAGTACGGCCGCGAAGCGGTGGCCCAGATCATCACCTTCGGCACGATGGCACCGCGCGCCGCGACCCGCGACGCCGCCCGCGTGCTCGGCTTCGACTACGGCACCGGCGACCGGCTGGCCAAGCAGATCCCGGAGCCGATCATGGGCCGCAGCCCCTCCTTCGAGGAATGCCTGCAGCCGGGCCAGGAGCTGCGCAAGACCTACGACGCCGAGCCCGAGGCCAAACGGATCGTCGACGTCGCCCAGGGCCTCGAGGGGATCATCCGCAACAACTCGATCCACGCTGCCGCGGTGGTGATCGCCGACCGGCCGCTGCAGGAAGTGGTGCCGCTGCAGCTGGCCGAGGACCGCAGCGCGCCCGCCGCGAGCGGAAACGGCAGCGGGGGCGGCAAGGCCGAGCGCCAGTACAAGATCGTGACCCAGTACTCGATGGGCCCGATCGAGGAGATCGGCCTGCTGAAGATGGACTTCCTCGGCCTGCGCAACCTCGACGTGATCGAGGACGCGATCGAGATCGTGCGCCGCTCGCGCGGGGTCGAGCTCGACATCGGCGAGATTCCGATGGACGACGCCAGGACCTTCCAGATGCTCGCCGGCGGCGACAGCACCGGCGTCTTCCAGTTCGAGTCCGAGGGCATGCGCGACGCCCTGCGCAAGGTGAAGCCGACCGAGTTCGCCGACCTGGTCGCGCTCGGCGCCCTCTACCGGCCCGGCGCGATGGCCTACATCCCCACCTACGCCAAGGGCAAGAAAAACCCGGCGACGGTGCGCTACCCGGACCCGCGCCTGCGGGCGATCACCGAGGAGAC
>DASZQM010000204.1:0-1870 GCA_035549645.1 Solirubrobacterales bacterium
GTCCCGGAGCCGCCCGCTATCGACACCTCGTCGTCGAGGTAGGCGACGAGCTCTGACTGGGCCAGGTCCTCCGGTCCCTTCAGCGAGTTCGCCCAGCTGTTGATCCGCTCGTCGTCCCAGCCCGCGCAGATCGAGGCCCAGCAGGCCGCTACGCCCTCCTCGATCGCGTTGCCGAAGGTGAAGGGCCGCATCGAGTCGGGACGGACGTCGCCGTTGGGTCGCACCAGGTAGCTGCCGGGGGCCTCGCGCCCCTGCAGGGTGACGCTGCCGCCGGTGCCGGGCTGCAGCACGATCCGCATCGCCTCGCCGTGACTCGCCTTGAACGCCTCGGTGGCCTCCTGCAGCGCCCGGCGGGAGATCGACCAGTCGCCGCCGCGCGCCGCTGCGCCGGTCACCACCACCGGCGTCACCCGCACCCAGGGCACGCCGAGCGCCCACATCTGCTCGAAGAAGTCCGGCACCCCGGCGGCGTTCTCCGGCGTCACCACGTGCACGACGCAGACGCCCACTCCCGCTCCGAGCAGGCGGTCGATTCCCTCGACCGCGCGTCGCCAGCTCCCCGGCACGCCGCGCGAACCGTCGTGCAGCCCCGCCCGCGCCCCGTCGAGCGAGACGTGCGCGGTGACCCCGCGGAGCGCGCCCAGCCGGGCGGCGACCTCCTCGTCGACGAACCAGCCGTTGGTGTTGAGGGTGACGCCGACGCCCGCCGTGGCGAGTTCCTCAACCACGCTGAGCGTCAGCTCCCGGCGCAGGAACGGCTCGCCGCCGGTGACGACGGCCTCGACGATGCCGAGGTCGAGCGACTGGCGCACGACCTCACGCCACTGCTCGTCGCTCAGCTCGGGGGTGCGCTGCAGGGTGTGGCGCGGCGAGTCGGTGTAACAGAAGCCGCAGCGCAGGTTGCAGGCGTAGGTGATCTCGAACTTCGCCCCGATCGGGCGATCCGGCGCCGTGGTGAGAGCGCGCGGGGGACGGCGGCCGAGCCGCCAGAGCAGCCGCCCCCAGCGAAAGCTGTGCTCACCGCGCCTACGTAGTGCTGGCGAAGACGTCGCTCGCACCCGCCGTCAATTGATGACGGGAAGGCTGTTGCCCGGTGCGGTGCTGATCGGGAAGCCCTCGGTGTCGACCTCTTCGACGCTGGGAGCCTCGTAGGGCGTCTTGCCGTCGCTCAGATCACTCATCGCTATTTGATCTGAATGCTGGCGCCGGCAGCAGTGCTGATCGGGTAGCCGCCGGTATCAACCTCTTCGACACTTGGCGCCTCGTACGGCTCAGGACGGATCTCGCTCATCTCTCCTCCATGAAGTAGACAGGGCCAGTGGCGCCGGAGTCTAGCCCTCGGAGGCGGTGGCGTCGAGGAGAGATTGCGCGCTCGCCGGCAGGGCGGCGAGGTCGTCGGGGAGCGAGGCGGCGTAGGCGGGCACCGAGCCGAGCAGCGCCGCGAGGTTGGCGAAGGCCGCGCCGATCGCTTCGCGCCAGCCGCTGTGGACGAGGTTCGGCGTCAGCAGCGCCAGCGCCCGTGCCGGCTCGAGCCGCTCGACCCTCAACTCCTCGGCCCGCTCCTCGAGCAGCACCACCGCGACGACGGGACAGGGGAGCGGCGCGCCGCCGCCAGGATCGGCGATCAGGTCCGTGCGGCTGCGTCCCTCCGCACCCCGACTGCGGGAGCGGACGCCGCGCGCTCCTGGGAAGGCAGTTGGCCCATCGCCACCCAGCTCGATCGCGACCCCATCCTCACCCAGCAACCGGTAACCACCTTCGCCGAGCGCCCGCGCCAGCGTCGACTTGCCGCGCTGCGTCGGGCCGCAAAAAATCACCGCCCGCCCATCCACCTCGACCGCCGAGGCGTGCAGGACGAGATCGCCGCGCA
>DASZQM010000205.1:0-7282 GCA_035549645.1 Solirubrobacterales bacterium
GCTCGCGGGTGACGAAGGACATCAGGCACTCGGAGCTAGCGACCAGCTCGACCATCCGTTCCTGCTCGGCATGGCGTGCGGCTGTCACTCGCTCGACCCTCTCCGCATCGAGTTGCCAAGGGTTGGGCGTGCGCGTCCACCCCGAGTTGGTTCGAGTGACGGCTCCCTCAACCTCGAGAGTCTTCAGCGCCTGTTTGATCGTGCCCTGGGTTGCGTTGACGTTGGCGATCAGGTCCGCCTCCCGGGCTCCGTCTCGCTCCTCCAGCACTTTCAGCACGCCGTCGAGGACCTCCTCGGGGGGAAAGGCCCCGCCGATGAAGTACTCGGCAATGGCGTCATCCTCGGCACCGGTGAGGAGCACCACCTCGGCTCGGTCGATAGCCCGCCCCGCTCTGCCGATCTGCTGGTAATAGAAGATCACCGAGCCAGGGCGCTGAAAATGGACTACGAACGAGAGGTCGGGCTTGTCGAAGCCCATGCCCAAGGCGACGGTCGCGACGAGGGCCTTTACCTCGTCGTTGCGCAGGGCCTCCTCCAGCTCTGGGCGATTCGGCACTCCTCCGTAATAGGCCGGCGCGTTGATTCCCTGCTCGGCTAGCCAGGCGCTGACTCGCTTGGCGTCGGCGACGGTGAGGGTGTAGACGATTCCGGAGCCATCGGCTCGCGGCAGGTACTTGGCCAGCCAGGCGAGCCTTTCGGCTTGGTCATCCAGCCGGATCGCCTGCATGTAGAGGCTCTCGCGACCGAGAGGCCCGCGGATCACCGTCAGCTCGGGGCCGAGCTGCTCTTCCACGTCTTCCACGACGCGGTCGTTGGCCGTCGCTGTCGTCGCCAACAGCGGAATGTTTGGGGGCAGCAGCTCCGTGATGCGCTGGATCCGCCGGTAGTCGGGCCGAAAATCGTGCCCCCAGTCGGAGATGCAGTGCGCCTCGTCGACGACGAAAAGGCCGATCCCCTTCGGGATCGAAGCAAGCGTTGCAGCCCGAAACCGCTCGTTCGCGAGCCGCTCGGGCGAGACCATCAGGATGTCTATCTCGTCCGCCTTCAGCTGCGCTTCGATCTCGTCCCACTGGGACTGGTTGCTGCTGTTCAAGCTGACTGCCTTGACCCCGAGGCTCTCGGCCATTCGCACTTGGTCCCGCATCAAGGACAGCAGGGGACTGATCAAGATCGTCGGCCCGAGACCCTCGTCGCGCAGGAGGCGGGTGGCGATGAAGTAGACGACGCTCTTGCCCCAGCCGGTTCGCTGTACCACCAGGGCCCGCTTTCGACCTTCGACCAGGGCGAGAATGGCCTCGAGCTGTCCCTCTTTGAACTTGGCTTTCGACCCAAGCATCGTCTCCAGCATCGTCTGCGCATCGCTAGCGGTCGCCATCCGCGCCCAGCCTAGGGAACTTTGGGGGCAATGACTCGAAACATTCCGGGTCGCTCGTTAAGAAGGCCGGAGGGCCTTGAATTTCGATCTTCGAAACACGAACATACGTTCGTATGGAGGTCGCCTGTGTCCTGATTCCCGATTCCGCGCTCGCCGATCCAGTCGAAGCCGGCGAGCTGACCGAGCTGCTGCTGCGCCGACTGGAGAGGATCGGCGCTGCGGTGGAGTCGGAGCGGCTCGGGGAGGCGTTCTTCGTCCTCGATGGGTTGCGTGGGATCCACGGGGGGGAGAGCGCTGGGGTGCTGGCTGCGGCGCGGCGTGCGGTGGAAGCAGAGGTGCGGATCGGGGTTGCGCCCACCCGCTTCGCCGCTCATGCCGCCGCGCTGAGGGAGACGATCGTCCCACCCGCGGAGGCGGGCGACTTCCTGGCCGGGCTTCCCGTCTCGGCGCTGGTCGGCAGGCTCGAGCTGCCGCCGCGCGAGGCGGGGAGCCTGGTCGAGACGCTGCAGCGGCTGGGGATCGAGGAGTTGGGTGAGCTGGCGGCGCTCTCTCACGACCTCGTCGCCGACCGCTTCGGCATGGTCGGCCTGGAAGCGATGTGCCTGGCCCGTGGTGAGGAGGCGCCGCTGCGCCCGCGCCGCCCGCACGAGGAGCTCAGCGCCGAGGTCGAGCTGCCGGAAGGGGCCGCGGGCGCCCAGCTCGACCACGCTTTGAAGCTGCTCGTCGCGAGGCTGCTCGCCGCACCGCAACGCAAGGGGAGAACGGTGCTGGGGCTTCGCCTCGGCGCCGTGCTGTGCGGCGGTGGCAGCTGGAGCGTCGATCAGGGACTGGGGCAGGCGACCGCCTCGGCAAGGACTCTGTGCGCGCTGCTGACGACGCGCATGGAGAAGCTGCCGGGGCCGGTCGCCGCCCTGCGTCTGCGCGCCCTCGCGCTCGGTCCCCCGGCCGGCGACCAGCTCGAGCTCTCCCTGCGCGGCGACGAGCACCGCCGACGCCGCCTCGTCGCCGCGATCCGCGAGGTCCGCGCCGCCCAGGGCGGCGACTCCCTACTCGAGGTCATCCCGCTCGACTCCGCCTCGCGCTTCCCCGAGCGCTGGGCGATGCTCGCTCCCAGCCCGGACCGATGAGTCCCGGTGTGCGGCGGCTGTACGTGCCGCGGCCGGCGAAGGTCGAGGTGGATGAGGCGGGGAGACCGTCCTCGGTCGACGGCGTCGCGGTCGAGGCGGTTCGGGAGGAGTGGGTGGTCGAGGACCGCTGGTGGACGCCGCACCCGCTCGGCCGCCATTACTTCGAGTTGGCGCTTGCCGACGGCCGCAACCTGGTCGTCTTCCGCAGCATCGTCAGCAGGCGCTGGTACCGGCAGCGGGGGTAGCCGATGATCGCTTTCACCCAACGCTCTCCGGTTCTGCCCCTACGATTTCCTCACGATGACTCGACTCACGACGCGATCCGATTGGTTTGCCGCACATCCGCCCGCCGCCGGGTCTCTGACCCAGACCCTTGCGGGTGTGGCGCGGCGCGCTCGTGCAGGAGAGGACTTTCAGCTGGCGGCACGCGAGTTTCTCGACGAGTTTGCTCTACGAGTGGACGAAGGCTCCCGCGGCGATGCGATCGCCGAAAAGCCCCTTCCCACGGGGGATCCCCGCCACGATGCATATCTCGGCGCCCTGGCCGAGCATCTTGCCGCGGCGCATGGCCTCCATCGGCCGGCCTGGTCGGTCGAAAAAGATCGCTTCTTGCCGCGTTTCTGGTTCGTCAGCGAGGTGTCGGGCTTCCGCGCGATATCGATCGCCCAGGCTCCCGCAGCTTTTCGACGTCGCAACGTGTTCGTGCCCGAGCGCTCCCTCCATCGTGTCTGAGCGATGGACCGAGCCGAGATAATCGAGGCGCTGACAGCCCTTGCGGGCGAGTTGACCCAGCGCGGAATCAGCGCAGAGATGTACGTGGTGGGCGGCGCTGCCATTGCCCTCGCCTTCGACGAGCGCCGTTCGACGCGGGACATAGATGCGGTCTTCGAGCCGAAGGCAGCCGTCTACGAGGCCGCTGCATCGATTGCCGAGCAGCGCCATCTTCCGCCTGGGTGGCTCAATGACGCCGTCAAGGGATTCTTGGCTGGGGATGACCCCGCTGCGGCACCCATCCTTGATTTGCCTGGCTTGCGCTGCCTCGCAGCCTCTCCTGAGACATTGCTTGCGCTCAAGGTTCTCGCCCATCGGGTGGGTGAGGACGAGGCCGACCTGCGTCTGCTCGCCAATGAGCTCGGCCTGGAAAGCGCAGAGGAGATTCTCGCGATTGCTGAGCGCACATTTGGCGATCGCCTCGACCCAGCCGCCCGCTTCTTCGTGGAACAGGTCTTCGAGACGGAATAACTTCCTACGCTCCCATTTTGCAGGCGGTTACCTTGCTGTTTTGCGGTCGGATCCTTGCTGGGTTTCATGACGTCGGGTCCGCCTCCCTACGTCGAGCTGCACGCTCACTCGGCCTTCTCCTTCCTTGACGGGGCTTCGACGCCGATGGAGCTGGCCCGTGCCGCCGGGGAGCTCGGCTATGAGGCCTTCGCGCTGACCGACCATGACGGTGTCTGGGGATCGATGGAGTTCGTCCAGGCCAGCAAGGACCTCGAAGCTGCCGACAAGCCCGGGGTCAGGGCGATCACTGGCGCCGAGGTCACGGTACGGCTCGCGGACGCCCAGGCCGCGCACCTCACCCTGCTGGTCGAAGATGCCGGCGGCTACCGCAGCCTCTGTCGCCTGCTCACCGCCGCGCACGCCCACACGCGCGAGACCCCACAGCGCCGCGCCGGCCAGCCGTCGGTGAGCGTCGAGCAGCTCGAGGAGCACGCCGAGGGGCTGCTCTGCCTCTCGGGTTGCGCGGGGTCGGGAATGCTTGCCGTCGCCCTGGAAAGGGGCGATGTGGCGAGGGGAGCGGAGACCGCCCGGAGGCTACTGGGCGCCTTCGGGCGGGACCGCTTCCGAATCGAGCTGCAGCGGCCCTTCTGGCGCCGCGATCGCGCTCGCAACCGCTGGCTCGCCGGGCTGGCCGAGCGGCTGGGGGTGCCCACCGTCGCCACCGGCAACGTCCACTCTCACCACAAGCGGCGGGCCTACCTGCAGGATGTACTCGTCGGCGTGAGATTGGGGATGACGCTGGAGGAGTCCGAGCCGCTGCGCCGCGGCAACCGCAGCTCCGCCCTGGCCGCGCCGGGGAAGATGGCCGAGCGCTTCGCCGACCACCCCGACGCCGTCACCGAGACCCTGCGCCTCGCCGAGCGGCTCGAGTTCGACCTCAGCCGCGAGCTCGGCTACCGCTACCCGCGCGAAGAGGAGCCGGGAGTCGACCGCAAGCTGGCGGAGCTCTGCCGAGCGCTGCTGGCCGAGCGCTACGAGCCCAAACCGGAGCTCCGGCCGAAGGCGGAAGCGCAGCTGGAGGAGGAGCTGCAGACGATCCGCGCCCTCGGCCTCTCCGGCTTCTTCCTCCTCCACCACGACCTGCTCGAGCTCGCCCGCGAGGTCGCCCATGAGGTGCGGGGACGGGACTCGGCGCGCGCCGCGATGCCTCCGGGCCGCGGCCGCGGCTCCAGCGTCAGCTCGGTCGTCTGTTACCTCACCGGCCTCTCCCACATCGACCCGATCGCCAACGACCTCAACTCGAGCCGCTTCCTCAACGAGGAGGTGGGCAAGCGGGACGGGGCGACGATGCCCGACATCGACCTCGACTTTCCGCGCGACATCCGCGAGGTGCTGATCCCGCGCGTGCACGAGCGTTATGGGGCCGACCACTCCGCCCTCGTCGCGGCCTTTCCCACCTACCGCCCGCGCGGCGCCGTGCGCGACCTCGGCAAGGTGCTGGGCCTGCCGCAGCAAGAGATCGAGAAGGTCGCCGGGATGGTCGGCTTCCACGAGCGCAGCGGCGAGATCGAGAAGGACGTCGTCGCCGCGCTCGGGCCGGAGCGGGCCGCCGACCAGCGCTGGCGGGTGCTGCTGCGCCTCTGTCCCGAGGCGATGGGCCTGCCCCGCCACGCCTCCCAGCACTCCGGCGGCATGGTGATCTCGACCCGGCCGCTGATTGACGTCTGCCCGGTCGTGCCGGCGGCGATGGAGGGGCGCCAGATCGTCCAGTGGGACAAGGACTCCTGCAACGACGCCGGCTTCCTCAAGATCGATCTGCTCGGCCTCGGGATGCTCTCGGCGGTCGAGCGCTGCGTCGACGAAGTGGCGCGGACGCGCGGGGAGCGCCTCGACCTCTCCCGCATCCCCTTCGACGATGCGCGGACCTTCGAGTCGATCCGGGCAGCCGAGACCACCGGCGTCTTCCAGATCGAGAGCCGCGCTCAGATGTCGATGCTGCCCCGCACCCGGCCGGAAACGCTCGACGACCTCACCGTGCAGGTGGCGCTGGTGCGGCCGGGCCCGATCCAGGGCGGCGCGGTGCACCCATATATAGAGCGGCTGAAACGGCGGCGGGAGGACCCGGACGGCTTCGAGGTTCCCTACGAGCACCCGTCGCTGCGGGGCGTGCTCGATTGCACCCTCGGCACTATCGTCTTCCAGGAGCAGGTGATCGAAGTCGCGATCGCGCTGGCCGGCTTCAGTGCGGGCGAAGCGGACTCGTTGCGGCGGGCGATGAGCCGCAAGCGCTCCGAGCAGGCGATCGAGGAACACCATGAGAACTTCATCGCCGGCGCCGGGGAGAAGAACGGCGTCCCCGAGGCCGTGGCGGAGAGAGTCTGGGACCAGATCCAGGGCTTCTCCGGCTTCGGCTTCCCCAAAGCGCACTCTGCCGCTTTCGGCCTGCTCGCCTACCAGTCGGCCTGGCTGCGGGTTCACCGGCCCCAGGAGTTCCTCTGCGGCCTGCTCAACGAGCAGCCGATGGGCTTCTACCCGCCCGATGCCCTCGTCCACGAGGCGCAGCGCCGCGGCGTCCAGGTGCTCGGCCCCGACGCCAACCGCAGCCGCGTGCTCTGCCACGTCGAGCCGATCGAAGGCGAGCTGGCGGTGCGGATCGGCCTCGGCTACGTCAAGGGCGCGCGCTCCGAGGAGATGGAGAGCCTCCTCGCCGAGCGCGAGCGCAGCGGCGACTACGCTGGGATCGCCGACCTCGCCTCGCGCTCGGGCGCCGGCCGCGACGGCCTCGAACGCCTCGCCTGGGCCGGCGCCCTCGATGACCTGGTCGGCAGGGGAGGCACCGCCCTGGCGCTGGGTCTGTCGAGCGCCGGTCGCCGCGAGGCCCTGTGGGAGGCGGGGGGTGTCGGGACGGGGGTGCGGCACGGGGAGGACGTGCAGATGGCGCTGCCGCTGGAGCCGCCGCGGGCGCCGGAGCTGAAGCCGCTCAGCGAGTGGGAACGGCTGATCGCCAGCTGGCACTCGTTCGGGATCACCCTCGACGCCCACCCGCTGGGCCTGATGCGGGACCACCTCGACGACGAGATCCGCTCCAGCGCCGACCTCGAGCAGGATGAAAACGGCGCGACGGTGGTCGTGGCGGGCTTCGTCGTCGCCCGCCAGCGCCCCGGCACCGCCAACGGGATCGTCTTCATGCTGCTCGAGGACGAGATCGGCACGATCAACCTCGTCGTCCCGCCGCCCGTCTACGAGCGCTGCCGCGCCGCCGTCCGCGCCGCGCCCCTGGTCCGCGCCGTCGGCAGGCTCGAGCGCCACGAAGGCACCACCAACGTCGTCGTCTCCGCGGTGACCGAGCTGCCCATTCCCAAGGAGTCGGCCCGGCAGGACGGGCCCAATGAGGACCCCAGTCCGCAACGCCCCGCGGCCCAGCCGATCAAGCCCCGCCAGCGCGGCACGTCTCACCAGCCCTTACGCGAGCGCGCCGTCGCCGAGCTGCGCGCCGTCGCCCCCAACGCTCCCTGCTGGGGGCGCCGGCGCTGACGCAACCCCGCGATTCAGAGACGAG
>DASZQM010000206.1:0-3381 GCA_035549645.1 Solirubrobacterales bacterium
TAGCTGAGCACACCGGCGGGAATGCCGAGCTGACCGAGGCCCGCTTTCATCACCCGCTTCGCCGGCGGGAAGAAGCGCAAACCGGTCTTGACCAGCGAGGTCGCCGGGTCGGTCACGTTCGCCTCCAGGCGCAGCGCCGCCTGCGGGGCGTCGGCGGCGCGGGCGAAGAGGTTGATCATCTCCCCCGCGGTCTTCGGGTTGGGGTCGGTGAGGCTGAAGGCCTGGCCGTCGAGATCAGGCTGATGGGAGATGTAGTCGATCGCGTCGGCGACGTAGTCGACCGGGACGATGTTGATCTCGCCGCCCTCGACGCCAAGGGTCGGCAGCCAGCTCGGCAGCACCCGGCGCATCTGCTGCAGCAGCTTGAAGCCGTAGTAAGGACCGTCGACCTTGTCGATCTCACCGGTGCGCGAGTCGCCGACGACGATCCCGGGTCGGTAGACGCGCCAGGGACGGCGGCTCTCCGCCCGCACGACCCGCTCGGACTCGTGCTTGGTGCGGAAGTAGGGATGGGTGTCGAGACCTTCGGCCTCCTCGAACATGTCCTCGCGCCACTCGCCCCGGAACATGCCGGCGACGGCGATCGAGCTGACGTGGTGGAAGCAGCCGGCCTCGATCGAGCCGGCCAGTTCGACCGCGTGGCGGGTGCCCTCGACGTTGGCGATCTCCTGCGCCTCGGCACCGGCGGTCATGTCGTAGATCGCCGCCAGGTGGAAGAAGTGGTCGACCTTGCCGCGCAGCTCCAGCAGGTCCTCCTCGGAGACGCCGAGCCCAGGCTGGGCGAGGTCGCCGGAGATCGGCACGACCCGCGCCCCGTCGGGGCCGAAGGAGGTGCGCAGCTCCTCGAGCCGGCCGCGGGAGCCCGCCCGCACCAGGGCGTAAACGGTGCCCTCGCGCTGCAGCAGGCGCTGCACGAGGTTGCGGCCGATGAACCCTGTGGCGCCGGTGACGAAGTAGTTCACGCTTGCAGCCTACCTTGAGGGAGAAGCAGGCCTACTCGTTTTCATAGACTGCGAAGAAGAAATGGCGGAGACGGCGACCGTGCAGATTGCGATGCCCGAAATGGGCGAGTCGGTCACCGAGGGGATCGTGCTCGAGTGGCACGTCGCCGAGGGCGATTTCGTCAACGAGGGCGACACCGTCGTCGAGGTGTCGACCGACAAGGTCGACGCCGAGGTGCCGGCGCCGATGGCGGGCGTCATCACGAAGCTTCTGGTCCAGGTCGACGACGAGGTTCCGGTTGGGGCTCCGCTGGCTGAGATGGAACCGGGCGAGGGCAGCGGTGAGAGCTCGAACGGCTCCGCCACGCCGGCCGAGCCCACCCCGCCAGCGACCGAGGCTCCCACGACAAACGGTGGCGACGGGGTCCGGGCGACGCCGGTCGCGCGGCGAGTAGCTGCGGCTAATGGCGTCGACCTCGGCTCGGTAGCTGGTTCGGGGCCAGGCGCGAAGGTCACCAAGGACGACGTGCTCGCGGCTGGAAATGGAGCGGCTTCCGGGCTCGTCGGCGAAGAGAAGCAGCTGCGGGGGCCGGCGGCGATGCTGGCGCAGGCGATGGACGAGAGCCGGGAAGTGCCGACGGCGACCTCGTTCCGGACGATTGCGGTGGACACGCTCGATGCGAAGCGCAAGGCGCTGAACGTGCAGTTGAAGGAGCGGGGGATGAAGGTGTCCTTCACTCACCTGGTCGCCTGGGCGATCGTGCAGGCGGCGAAGGAGCACGCGGTGATGACGCGGGTCTTCGAGCGGCGCGATGGGAAACCGTTCGCGATCGAGAACGGACCGGTCAACCTCGGCATCGCCGTCGACGTCGAGCGCAAAGATGGCTCACACAGCCTGATGGTGCCCGCGATCAAGGGCTCGCAGGACCTCGACTTCGCCGGCTTCCACAGCTACTACGAGGACCTGATCACCAAGACGCGGGAGAACAAGCTCACCGCCGACGACTTCCAGGGCACCAACATCTCGCTGACCAATCCCGGCGGCATCGGCACCGTCGCCTCGGTGCCGCGCCTGATGAGCGGCCAGAGCGCGATCATCGCCACGGGCTCGATCGCCTACCCGCCCGAGTGGGCGCACGCGACCCCGGAGCGGCTGCGCCAGCTCGGCGTCTCCAAGGTGATGACGCTGACCTCGACCTACGACCACCGGGTGATCCAGGGCGCCGAGTCGGGCGCCTTCCTGCGCAGCATCGAGAACCTGCTGCAGGGCGAAGAGGGGTTCTACGAGAGCGTCGCCGCCGACCTCGGCCTCGACGCCGCCCCGATCTCCGCCGCCCACCCGGCCTCCGCTTCCGCCCCGCCGCTCGGCACCGCCAGCAGCGCCGATGCCGGCGTCACCGCCGCCCAGCCCGACGAAGAGCTGTTGCAGGCGGTCCAGGCGGCGACGTCGCTGCTCAAGGGATACCGCACCCACGGCCACCTCTCGGCCCGCCTCGACCCGCTCGGCTCCGAGCCCAAGGGCGATCCGGCGATCCAACCCGAGAACCTCAACCTCACCCCGGAGCTGATGTCGCGAGTGCCGGCCTCGATCCTGCGCATCGGCGTCCCCGGCGAGACCCTGCTCGAGGCGTTGCCCCGCATGCGCGAGGCCTACTGCGGCACGATCGCCTACCAGTTCGAGCACCTCTCCTCGCACCAGCAGCGCACCTGGCTGCGCGAGATGGTCGAGACCGGCGCCCACCGCGCCCCGCTCGCCGCCGAGGAGAAACAGCGCCTGCTGATGCGGCTGATCGACGTCTTCCAGTTCGAGCGCTTCATCGAGAAGGCCTACCTGGGCCAGAAGATCTTCACGATCGAGGGCCTCGACGTGGTCGTGCCGATGCTCGACGAGCTGATCGCGCTCGCCGGCCGCGGCGGCGCCGAGGAGGTCGTCTTCGGCATGGCCCACCGCGGCCGCCTCAGCGTGCTCGCCCACAACCTCGGTCGCTCGGTCGAGTCGATCCTGGCCGAGTTCGAGGGCTCCAAGCAGATCGACCAGGTCAAGGCCGTGGCGAGCATCCCCCACGGCGGCACCGGCGACGTCAAGTACCACTACGGCCACCAGGGGGTCTACGAGACCCACGACGGCGAGAAGATCGCGGTCCGGCTCTACCCGAATCCGAGCCACCTCGAGTTCGTCAACCCGGTGGTCGAGGGCGCGACCCGCCTGATCCAGTCCGACTTCGAGGGCGCCAGCATCGAGCACAAGCCGAAGTGCGCGGTGCCGGTGCTGCTGCACGGCGACGCCGCCTTCCCCGGACAGGGGGTCGTCGCCGAGACGCTCAACCTGCAGGCGCTGAAGGGGTATGCGACCGGCGGCACGATCCACGTGATCCAGAACAACCAGGTCGGCTTCACCACCGATCCCGATGACGCCCGCTCGACCCCCTACGCGGCCGAC
>DASZQM010000207.1:0-6729 GCA_035549645.1 Solirubrobacterales bacterium
CCAGAAAGCCTCTGGTGGCCTGTCCTTCAAGGTGGGACGGTTCGGCAGCTAAGGCCTGATCCGGCAGGGGTGGAGCGTCTTGCACTTTTTGGGCTCTGACCTTGCGGCGTCAGCAGGTTCCTCTTCATCCAAAAAGTTAAGCGGAACCGCTGCCGGATCAGGCCTTCTAGACCAGGACCGACTCGCGGGAGGACAGTTCGGCGGAGAGGAGAGAGCGTTGGCGCGAGGTCAGCGTGCCGAGCTTCTTGTTCTCGTTGAGGGCGAGGCCGATCAAGAACTTGCGGGCGCGGGTGCGGCCCCAGCGGCGCTGGCTGGTCAGCAGCTCGGCCAGGGTCATGCTCTCGGTCTCCCACGGGCAGTCGCGGACCACGTCCGCCGCTTCGACGTCCCCCCGGGCGATGGAGCGCTTCAGCTCCGCCCTCGCAAGTCGCACTCGGTTGGCACGGGCAAGGGCCTGCATGTGCTGTGGGGCCTGCGCCACGGGTGCGGTCGTCTGAGCAGGGGCGATCGAAGCAGCATCCACTGGGACTCCTCCCTTCGGAGTTCTTTTTAACTGGGTAGCTCTGCGCACCGGACCGGAGACGTATCCGTCTCGGCCTGGCTGAGTTGAGTGCTCCGCCATCGCGTCCCTGCCCCGGGATGCGGTCGGCGCGGGGGGCAAGCTATGCCTTGGGAGAGGCGACCGTCAACCCCATCGGATGGAAAAAGGCCCCCAGCGGGTCGCTAAGAGCATGTTTTTCGTCGCCGATTCAGCCGCTGCGGTTTCGGCCGCGCCCGAAACTACCCCGACCGGGGTAGGTCGGGAAAGTCCTCGATCACTCTGGCGATCGTTGCCAATGCGCCGTCGAGGTGCTCGCGCTCGTGGGTCGCCATCAGGCTGGTGCGCAGCAGGGCACCGCCGGGAGGGACCGCAGGGTGGATCGCGACGTTGGTGTAGACGCCGGCGTCGAAGAGCGCCTTCCAGAGCAGCACCGCCTGCCAGTCGTCGCCGACCACCACCGGCACCACCGGCGTGGTCGCCACCGTCCCGTCGGGGAGGGTTCCCGGCTCGACCACCTCGAGGCCGAGATGGCGCAGCCCCTCACGCAGGTACTCGGCGTTGTCGAGCAGGCGCTCGAAGAGCTGCGGCCCCTCTGAGCGGATCACCCGCAGCGCCTCGAGCGCGGCGCCGACCGCGGCCGGCACGGCGGAAGCGCTGAAGACGAACGATCGGGAGGAGATGCGCAGGTACTCGATGACGTCGGCGGGGCCGGCGACGAAGCCGCCGCAGGAGGCGAGGCTCTTGGAGAAGGTCCCCATGCGCAGGTCGACCTCGTCCTCGAGCCCGAACAGCTCGCAGGCGCCGGCGCCACGGGCGCCGAGCACGCCGGCCCCGTGCGCCTCGTCGACCATCAGGCGGGCGCCGTAGCCCTTGCAGAGCTCGACGATGCGGGGCAGGTCGCAGACGTCGCCCTCCATCGAGAAGACGCCGTCGACGACGACGAGCACGCCGCCGCCGTCCTCGGCTGCGCGCTGCAGCATCTTCTCCAGCTTGTCCATGCGGTTGTGGCGGAAGGGCCGCAGCTTGGCGCCGGAGAGGCGGCAGCCGTCGAGGATCGAGGCGTGGTCGCCGGAGTCGACGATCACCGTGTCTCCCGGCTCGAGAATCGTTCCGATCGTGCCCAGGTTCGACTGGTAGCCGGTCGAGAAGACGATCGCGTCCTCGGTCCGCATCCACTCCGCCAGCTCGGTCTCCAGCGCCACGTGCAGCGGCGTCGTGCCGTTGAGCAGGCGCGAGCCGGTGACCCCGGTGCCGTAGGTCTCGAGCGCGTCGCGGGCGGCCTGCTTGACCCGCTCGTCCCCGGTCAGGCCGAGGTAGTTGTTGGAGCCGAGCATGATCGTCTCGCGGCCTTCCATCTCGACCACCGGGCCGGCCTGCGAGGTGAGCAGGCGGAAGTAGGGGAGGAGGTCGTGCTGCTTCGCCGCTTCCAGCTGCTCGAGCCGGTCGTGGCTGCGCGCCTTCTCGAAGACGTCGACGGGGATCTTGGCTGTCTCGCTCATGGGGCAGAGTGTAGGTTGCGGCCCGATGGCAGAAGTGACGATCCGCCCGGTCCACTCGCGCCGCGATCTCAAGCGCTTCGTCGACCTCCCCTACCGGCTGCACGCCGGCACCCCCTGGATCCCGCCCTTGAAACTGGAGCGGCGGCTCTTCCTCAGCCGCAAGCTCAACCCCTACTTCAAGCACGGCGAGGCCGAGTACTTCCTCGCCCTGCGCGGCGAGCGAGTCGTCGGTCGCATCAGCGCCCAGATCGACACGGCCTTCAACGAGTTCCACCAGAGTCGCTGGGGGATGTTCGGCTTCCTCGAGCTGGAGGAGGACCCGGAGGCCCTGACCGCGTTGCTTGCCGCGGCCGAGGGGTGGCTGCGCCAGCGCGGCTGCGAGCGCATGGTCGGGCCGATGGACTTCTCGATGAACGAGGAGAGCGGCGTGCTGATCGAGGGCCACGAGCTGGAGCCGCTGATCCGCCAGCCCTGGCACCCGCCCTACTACCAGCGCCTCTGCGAGGAGGCGGGCCTGACGAAGGCGATGGACCTCTACTCCTGGGCGCTGGACATCAGCGACCGCGAGGACATGCTGCCGGTGCTGTTCGAGCTCGACCAGCGGGCCCGCACGGAGCACGGGGTGAAGATCCGCAAGATGTCGCGCCGTCACCTGCGGCGCGAGATGGACGGCTTCGCCGAGATCTACAACGCCGCCTGGGCGAACAACTGGGGCTTCGTGCCGTACTCGAAGCAGGACCTCGACGCCTACACGATGGACATGCACCTGGTCTTCTCGCGCGAATGGTTCATGGTCGCCGAAAAGGACGGCGAGACGATCGCGATCGCGATCACCCTGCCGGACCTCAATCAGGTGCTGAAAAGGATGAAGGGGCGCATCCTCCCCTTCGGCTGGTGGCACTTCCTGCGCCGCAACCAGATCACCGATCAGGTGCGGGTCGGCTTCCTCGGGGTCAAGCCCGAGGAGCAGCACACGGGGGTCGCGGCGTCGCTCTACGTCGAGCACTTCGACACCGCCGCCCGGATGCCGCAGGACCACGGCGAGGCGGGCTGGATCCTCGAGACCAACGAAGCGATGAACCGCGGCCTGGAAGCGATGAGCGGCGAGATCGTCAAGCGCTACCGCGTCTACGAGAAGCTCCTCGCCGAGCAGCCGAGCTCTTGATCGGTTGCCTCGCCGGGGCTACTCCGACTTGGTCACCGAGCTGACGTAGCAGAAGCCCAGCAGGAAGCGCTTCGTTTCGACCTCGCCGTACTCGGCGAGGTCGCTCCACGGATCCGAGTAGGCGTCGCCGGGCGCGTACTTGACCAGAAGCCGGGCGACCGGCGCGAGCAGGTGCCAGGGTCCGCCCTGGGTCAGGCCTGCGTCCATGATGACGACGCGAGACGCGGGCCGGAGGCGTTGCCATGCCCGCGCCAAGGCGGGGCGTGGTTCGGGCATGGCGGAGTAGCTCAGGCTGAACAACACTCCGTCCACCTCACGATCGAGGTCGAGCTGGGCGCCGTCTTGGTGAAGCAGCTCGACGTTCGACCAGCCATTGCGGTCGATCAGCTTGCCTGCCTCCGCCAGCATTCCGGGCGAAGCGTCGACGCCGATGATCGTCCCGCTCGGGCCGACCGCCTCGATCAGATAGGGAAAGTTCCGGCCGGTGCCGGCGCCCATCTCCAAAACAGTGTCGCCGGGCTTCAGCCCGAGTGCGGCCACGGCTCTACGGCGGGCCGGGGGGAAGATGAGGTAGAGCGGCTCGAGCGTGCTGTAGGTGCGGGCGATGCGGTCATAGCGCCTGGTGTTGGCGCTCTGCGACCTGCGGGTCGGGTGGTCTTCAGTGGTGTTCATGAGGCGAGCATATACTACGTTTCTGTAGTAGGATGCAGCAGCATGAATAGCGAGAAGGCCAGCCGCAAGGACTTCGGCCCACTCGAGAGCGAGGTCATGGAAGCGGTGTGGCGCGCCGACGGTCCGGTGGTCGTCCGAGAAGTCGTCGATGCCTTGAACCGGTTCCGCACCGAGCCCCTTGCCTACACGACGGTGATGACCGTGATGAGCCGCTTGGCCGAAAAGGACGCGCTCACCCGCCGCAAGGCCGGCCGCGGCTACGCCTATGAGGCGAACGCCCCCGATGCCGCCGGCATCGCGGTTAAAGACGTGCTGCGCACCTACGGCGATGTGGCGGTGGCTCACTTCGTCGACCAGGCCCGCTCCGACCCTTCCTTTCGCCGCCGCCTGCGGCGAATGCTGGACGAAGCCGATGGATAGCCCCACCCGCAACTTCCTCGGGCTGGTCAGCATCTCCGCGACTCTGGCCGCCTACCTGACCTGTGGACTCGTCGCCTACGTGCTGGTTCCGTTCGTCGGTCTCTTCCCCGGGGCGCTGGCGCATCTCGGTCCAGTCTGCCTCTTGCCGGCAATCGTTCTCATCACGTTGGTCGGCACCTCCGTCAGCCTCGCGACGAGGACGCTCGGGCGCCAAGCATCCGCCTCTCGGCGCCTTTCGCGTTGGGTTCGAGCCCTTGCGCTTCCACTGCCGGCCGAGCTGTCTCTCGCGGCGAAAGCAAGCCGCTTGGATGGTCGGGTGTCGATGCTGGACTCGCCCGAGCGGTTCTCCTTCGTCTACGGCCTGCTCGTTCCTCGCGTCGCCATCAGCCGGGGGTTGGTCGAGTGCCTTACGGCCGAGGAGATTCGGGCCACGCTCGACCATGAGAGGTACCACGTACGGCACATGGACCCTCTTCGTGCCCTGCTCGGCAAGGCGCTGGCCGAGGCGTTCTTTCTCCTTCCCGCGCTTGAGATTCTGCGCTTTCGCTATGAGGTTGGTCGCGAGCTGGCCGCCGACCGCTGTGCCGAGAGCTCCGGGGGTCGTCGCCCGCTTCTCGGAGCGCTATTGAAGGCGCTCGAGGAGCCGGGGTGGGGGCCGGTCACGGGCGTCTCGCTGGCGGACCCGGCCTCGCTGGATGCGCGTATCGTTCGTCTCGAAACCGGCGAAGCGCCCGGGCTGGCGCCGATCGGCATTGGGAACTTGCTCATGTCGGCGCTCGGCATCTGCTCGTTGCTCTTGCTGCTCGCCGAGGCGGTGATCGGCCTCGGTGGCACTTCCGCGCTCACCGGGATGGCGGCCGACGAACTCAGCGCAACCGGGACTCTCGGGGTCCTCTGTGCCGTACCCCTCATCGTCGTGGTCGGCTTGGCCTATCGGTACCTGTCGCGGCGTGCGGGCGAACCTCTGCCCCTGGCGGATCGCGTCTGAGCAGGGCCGCGATCGCGCATTGCCCACTCCGCGATCCGCGCAAGGTGCGGGGTCGATCCGGTTGGGCGCCGCGGGCGGCGCTAAGGTCGAGCCGGTGAGCAAGATGGAGCTAGAGGTCGTCCCGGTGCGGGTGCTCCCGCGAGAGGAAGCCGGAGGGCTTGCGGTGCGCAGCGAGGCGAAGACCGCGGTGATCGCAGCCGCCGGCGGCGTGATCGCGGGGGCCGCCACGGTCGCCGCGGTGCGTGCGGTGGGAGCTGTGGCGAGCCGCAAGCGCAGCCCGCGCCGCCTGGGCAAGCGCGAGCGCCCGCAGAACGTCGTCGCCAGCCGCTCCTTCCTCGTCGACGTTCACCTGCTCGGGCGGTGACCCTGGAGCTGGAGGTCCGTCCTCCCTCGCCCTTCCGGCTGCCCGCCTACGGCAGCGAGGACGGGGTTATGCAAGTGCAGCGTGGCGTCACCTCGCGGCTCCTGCACGTCGACGGCAGTCCCGTTCTCGTCCGCGCATGGGAACCCGGCAAGGACCGGGTCGCGCTGCGAGCCGAGTCGCTCGACCCCAGTGCGATCGCGGTGCCGGGCCCGGGCGCGGTCGGGCCGGCGCGCCAGGCCACCGAGGCCGACCAGGCGCTGGCGGTCGAGCGGATGCGCTTCGCGCTCGGGGTCGACGACGACCTCAGCGAGTTCTACCGCCGCTTTCGCCGCGACGCGCTGCTCGGCCCGCTGCTGAGGCGGCGCCCCCACCTGCGTCCGCGCCGCCGCCCCTGGGCCTGGGAGGCGTTGGCCTGGGCTGTCGTCAAGCAGCTGATCGAGACCGGCAAAGCCGCCCGCATCCAGCGCCGCATGGTCGGCCGCTGGGGCCTGCGCCTCGGCCCGGGGCGAGAAGGCCTCCGCGACGTGCCGACCGCCGGGCTGATCGCCGGCCGGGCGCCGGTTGAAATGGAGTCGATGGGGCTTGCTCTGAAGCGGGCGATCGCCCTGCGCGCGGTGGCGGGCTTCGTCGCCGGCGGTCGCTGCGACATCGCCGACCCGGGTGCCGACCGCCGCCTGCTCGGGGTGCGCGAGATCGGTCCCTGGACCGTGCAGTGCCTCGGCCTCTTCGGTCGCGGCGAACCCGACTCACTGCCCGCCGGGGACCTGATGTACCTGAAGCTGGTCGGCCGCCTGGCCCGGCTCGGCCGCCGCGCCACGGTCGAGGAGGTGGAGGAGTTCTACGCTCCTTACGCGCCTTTCCGGGGCCTCGCGGCGGCCTGGACGCTCGGCCTTTAGAGGGTTCTCGGCGGCCAAACTCAAGCGTGCGCCGCAGCGGTCGATAAGCGAGCAATGGAGAGCTCGGCGAGGGGCAACTGGCCCGAAAAGCGAGTCAACGAGTTCCTCGACCAGATCTCCGAGGGAGGAGAGGACTATCGCCGCCTGGTCGAGCGCCTGCCGGCGATCGTCTACGCCTCCGAGC
>DASZQM010000208.1:0-14775 GCA_035549645.1 Solirubrobacterales bacterium
CTCAACTCCGTCGCCATCGGCTGGCGAGGCTACCTCAGACCGCTTCGAAGACCGTCGCCAGGCCCTGGCCGACGCCGACGCACATGGTGGCGATGCCGTAGCGGGCTTTGCGGCGGCGCAGCTCGCGGACGAGGGTGCCGGCGAGGCGGGCGCCGGTGCAGCCGAGGGGGTGGCCGAGGGCGATCGCGCCGCCGTTGACGTTGAGCTTCTCCTCGTCGATGCCGAGCTCGCGGGCGCAGGCGAGGACCTGGGAGGCGAAGGCCTCGTTGAGCTCGATCAGGTCGATGTCGGCGAGTGAGAGGCCGGCGGCGGCGAGGGCGCGGGGGATCGCGAGCGCGGGGCCGATGCCCATGTAGGCGGGGTCGACGCCGGCTACGCCGAAGGAGACGACACGGGCGAGCGGCTCGGCGCCGAGCCCTTCGAGGCCCTTCTCCGAGGCGACGAGGGTGCAGGCGGCGCCGTCGTTGAGGGTCGAGGCGTTGCCGGCGGTGACGGTGCCGCCCTCACGGAAGGCGGGGCGCAGCTTCGCCATCGTCTCCAGTGAGGCGTCGGCGCGCGGGCCCTCGTCGGTGTCGACGGTGACGGTTTCGCGGCGGCCCTTCGGCGCCTCGATCGGCACGATCTCCTCGGCGAAGATTCCGGCCTCCTGGGCGGCGACGGCGCGCTGGTGGCTGCGCAGGCCCCAGGCGTCCTGGTCCTCGCGGCTGATCCCGAAGCGTTCGGCGACGTTCTCGCCGGTCTCGCCCATCGACTCCGTGGAGTGCCCGAGCTCGGCCATGCGCGGGTTGACGAAGCGCCAGCCGAGGGTCGTGTCGTGCATCGTCTGCGGGCCGCGGGGCAGGCCGCGCTCGGGCTTGCCGACGACCCAGGGGGCGCGGCTCATCGACTCGACCCCGCCACCGAGGTAGAAGTCGCCCTCGCCGAGCTTGACCGCACGGGCGGCGCAGTTGATCGCCTCTAGGCCGGAGGCGCAGAGGCGGTTGACGGTGGCGCCTGGGACCGAGTCGGGGAGGCCGGCGAGCAGCGCCGCCATCCGGGCCACGTCGCGGTTGTCCTCGCCCGATTGGTTGGCGGCGCCGAAGTAGACGTCGGTGATCCGCTCGGGGTCGACGCCGCTGCGCTCGACCACGGCGGCGATCGTGTGGGCGGCCATGTCGTCCGGGCGCACGCCCGAGAGCGCGCCGCGGTATGCGCCCATCGGCGTCCGCACCGCGTCGATCAGGTAGGCCTCGCTCACCTGCGGGATTTAAGTGAACCGGGTTGCCCGGCGTATCCTTGGCGCCGTGTACTTCGTCCTCGGAACCGTCGCGATGGTCCTGCTGGTCGTCGGGATTCTCTTCCTGATCGAGCACTTCTACACCGGCAACAACGCCGAATTGCTCGACTGGAGGCCGACCCGCTCGCCCGAAGTGGAGGTGCAGAACGAAGTCGACGACGTGCAGCAGATGCTCGACGCGCAGAACGAGATGCGCCGTCGCCGCGGCCTCGCTCCCCGCGACGAGCAGGAGCTGCGCGACGAGGTCGCGGCCGAGGAGAGGGAGAAGCTCCGCCGCCGCTCCGCCACCTCCTAGGCGCCATCGCTTCTAGGCGGCGCTGCGCTGGGCCGCCAGCTCGGGGGTGGGGTCGGGAGCCGGTCGCTCGAGCGGCTGTCGCAGCGGGCCGAAGGCCGCCGCCAGCGCTGCCGTGCCCAGGCCGGCCCCGAGGGCGAACGCCCAGCCGCGCTGCAGGCCGGCGAGCAGGTCGCCGCCGGTGGTTCCGCCCAGCAGTGCGACCAGCACCGCGACGCCGATCGCCGAGCCGAGCTGTCGCGCCATGCCGAAGACCGCGGTGCCGGTGGCGAAGCGGGACGGTGGGAGCGCCGCGGTTGCGGCGGCCGGCAGCGTCCCCAGGACCATGCCGACGCCAGCGCCGCCGAGCACGAACCCGGGCAGGAAGCTGGAGGCGTAGGCGGGCGTGCTGCCGACGGTGGCGAGGATCACCACGTAGCCGGCGGCGAAGGTGAGTCCGCCGGCGATCGCGATCGGCCGTTGCCCAAGGCGGCCACCGAGGCGCCCCGACGGCACCGCGAAGATCGCCGCGGTGAGGGGTCCCGGCGAGAGCGCCAATCCCGCTTTCAGCGCCGAGTAGCCCCAGACCTCGGTCAGCAGCAGGACGCCGGAGAGCAGCATCGCGCCAAAGCCGGCGAAGAAGACGGCGGCGGCGAGGTTGGCGAGGGCGAAGGAGCGCACGCGCAGCAGCGGCAGCTCGATCACCGGCGCCTCATGGCGGCTGGAGCGGACGACGAAGGCGACGACCAGCGCCACGGCTGCGGCGAAGGAGCCGAGCGTGCGGGCATCCGCCCAGCCCCAGTCGGCGCCCTTGACGATGCCCAGGGTCAGGACGCCGATGCCGAGCGCCAGCTCGGCGGCGCCGAGCAGATCGGGACGGCCGTCCTCCGGCTCGCGCACCTCCTGCAGGACCCGCACGGCGACGATCGCCGCGATCACGCCGATCGGCACGTTGACGACGAAGATCCAGCGCCAGCTCAGCTGCACGAGGAGGCCGCCGATCGGCGGGCCGAGGGCGGCGGCGACGCCGCCCACCGCGGACCAGATGCCGATCGCCAGCGGTCGTTGCTCGGCCGGGAAGGCGGGCAGGATCAGGCCGAGGGTGGTCGGCAGCATCATCGCCCCGCCGGTCGCCTGCAGGACGCGGGCGGCGACGAGGAAGGGGACGGAAGGCGCCAGGGCGCAGAGCGCGGAGGCCGCGGCGAAGAGCAGCAGACCGCCGACGAAGACCCGCTTGCGCCCGACCCGGTCGGCGATGCGCCCGGCGGGGACGAGCAGGGCGGCGAAGACGATCGCGTAGGCGTTGAGCACCCAGGAGAGCGAGGAGAGCGAGGCGCCGTGGAAGTCCACGGCCAGGTCGGGGAAGGCGATGTTGACGATGAAGAGGTCGAGGCTGGCCATGAAGAGACCGACCGAGGTGACCGTGAGGACCTTCCAGCGCTGTTCCATACCCGCTCCAATCAGTGACTTGCAATTTGAAAGCGACCCTAGCAAGACTAGCTTGCAAAAAGCAAGTTAAGGGCTAGACTTGGCCCATGGCCATCCAGGCATTCGCCGAGCTCAACTGCTCGATCGCTCACCCGCTCTCCTTCCTCGGCGAGCGCTGGTCGATCCTCGTCCTGCGCGACCTCTTTCTTGGTCGCCGTCGCTTCGACGAGATCCAGGAGAGCCTCGGGGTCGCCACCAACGTGCTCAGTCAGCGGCTGGCGACGTTGGTCGACGAGGGCATCGTCGAGCGGCGCCCCTACAGCGAGCACCCGGAGCGCTTCGAATACCGCCTCACGGAGAAGGGGAAGGACCTGCAGCCGGTCCTGCTGGCCCTGCTGCGCTGGGGCGACCGCTACACGGCCGGGCCCGAGGGCGCTCCGCTGGAGACGGTCCACGCCGATTGCGGCAAGTCGTTCCACATGGTGCCCACCTGCTCGGAGTGCGGGGGCGTGGTCGAGCCGGCCAACGTCACCAACCGCCCGGGCCCCGGCGCCAACGAGGAGCAGCGCCGCCGTTACGCCGAGCGCCGCGCCGCCTAGTCGATGGCGCGCGCCCTGATCGTCGGTTGTGGTTGCCGTGGGCGCGAGCTCGGCGCCGGCCTGCTCGAGCAGGGTTGGGCGGTGCGCGGCACGAGCCGGCGCGAGGAGGGTCTGGCGGCGATCGAGGCGGCGGGGATCGAGCCGGCGCTCGCCGACCCGGAGCGCCCGGCGAGCGTGCTGGAGCTGGTCGACGACGTCGCCGTGGTGCACTGGCTGCTGGGCTCGGCTGTGGGCGACCCCGACAACGTCGCTGCGATCCACGGGCCGCGACTGGAACGCCTGCTCGAACACCTGGTGGAAACGCCTGTGCGCCGCTTCGTCTACGAGGCCTTCGGCTCGGTCGACGCGGGGATCCTCGCTGGCGGTGCCGCCTTGGTCGAGCGAGCGGCGGCGACCTGGCACATCCCGGTCGAGGTCAAGCGCGCTCCGGAGCCGTAACGCTTTTTCACCGATATGGCTTGAAAAAGCGTTACGGCGAGCCCATGCTGGGATATGACTAAACTCGGATAGGAATTTAGGTAAATGTCAGCCAGTACTCGAGAGGAGCACCCGAATGGCTCTGCAGCTTGGTGACGTAGCACCCGATTTCGAGGCCGATACGACCGAGGGCCGGATCAAATTCCACGACTGGATCGGCGACTCGTGGGCGGTGCTCTTCTCGCACCCGAAGGACTTCACCCCGGTCTGCACGACCGAGCTCGGCTACATGGCGAGCATCGAGCCCGAGTTCGCCAAGCGCAACGTCAAGATCATCGGCCTCTCGATCGACCCGCTCGACCGCCACGAGGAGTGGGCCAAAGACATCGAGGACACCCAGGGCACGGCGCCCAACTACCCGATCATCAGCGACCACGACTTCAACGTCGCGCGGCTCTACGGGATGCTGCCGGCCAACGTCAGCGGCAGCGCCGAGGACCGCACCCCGGTCGACAACCAGACGGTGCGCAACGTCTTCGTCATCGGCCCCGACAAGAAGATCAAACTGATCCTGGTCTATCCGATGACCACCGGACGCAACTTCGACGAGGTGCTGCGGGTGATCGACTCGCTGCAGCTGACCGCCAAGCACAAAGTGGCGACGCCGGCGCAGTGGCAGCAGGGCGAGGACGTGATCATCGCCGGCTCGGTCTCCAACGACGAAGCGGAGCAGGCCTACCCAGACGGCTGGGAGTCACCGCGTCCCTACATCCGCATCGTTCCCCAGTCAGCCGCCGAAAAGCAGGGGTGACCGTCAGCCGCCGGTTTGCAGGCGGCTGAGCAGTTCGCCGAGGATCCGCGCGGTTGCCCCCCAGATCAGCGCACCTTCGATCTCATAGGTCGGGGTGTGGATGGGGACGCCGCGGCGGACCAGGCGGCGCATGTCGTAGCTCTCGCGCAGCAGCTCGAGCGAGAAGGTGAGCACGGTCTCGACCTCGCTCGGGTTCGGTCGCAGGTCGAGCTCGCGCGGGTGGGGGATGCGGCCGACGAAGGGGTGGATGCGGTAGCCGGTGGCGAAGGTGTTGGTCGCCGGCAGTGCCTCGCCGAGCTCGACGACTGCCGGGTCGAGGCCGATCTCCTCCTGGGCCTCGCGTAGCGCGGTTGCGCTGAGGTGGGTGTCCTCGGGATCGCGGCGGCCGCCCGGGAAGGAGATCTCGCCGGCGTGCCGCCGCAAATCGGCCCGCCGCTCGGTGAAGATCAGGCCAGGGTCGTCATCCGGCCAGCCGTAGAGCGGCAGCAGGACCGCCGCCTCGGTGGGGCTTGGCGACTTTCCGTCCATATAGGGGAGGTAACTCGCCAGGCCCGGTCAGACGATGACCTGGACGGTTCCCCCGTCGACCGACCAGGCGGCGCCGGCGACGTAGGAGGCGCGCTCGGAGCAGAGGAAGACGATCGCGGCCGCGATCTCGGCCGACTCGGCGAGGCGGCCGATCGGGCGCTTGGCCCCGGCCATGGCGAGGGCATCCTCGCGGGTGGCGTCCCCCGACATCGCCTGGGACTGGTCGAGCAGGCCGCCGGGCTCCATCCACATCTCCGATTCGACCGGGCCGGGGCAGATCGCGTTGACGAGCACGCCGCTCTTGGCGTAGCGGTCGGCAAAGAGGCGGGAGAGCGAGAGCTCGGCCGCCTTCGCCACCGAGTACTCGGGCATCGCCGCCGAGGGACGCTTGCCGGCGGTCGAGCAGACGTTGACGATGCGACCCCAGCCGCGCTCGGCCATCGGCGGGGCGGCGACGCGCATCGCCCGCAGCGGTGCCATCACGTTGAGCTCGTACTGGGCGCGCCAGTCCTCATCGGGGACATCGTCGAGGTCGCGCCACTGGGCGGTGCCGGCGTTGTTGACGAGGACGTCGACCTCGCCGAAGTGATCGGCGGCGGCGGCGAGCATGTGCTCGGCCGCGCCGTCCGCGGTGACGTCGAGGACGAGCGTCTCGGCCTGGCCGCTCGCGGCGGCGCCGGCCTCGCGGATCGTCTCGGCGGCCGCCCGGAGCCGCTCCTCGTTGCGCGCCACCAACAGCACGTTCGCCCCCTCGGCACAGAGCATCCGAGCCGTCTCGGCGCCGATCCCGCGGCTGGCGCCGGTAACGACGCAGGTTCGTCCCTTCAGGCCGAGGTCCACGCGCTCCCTCTCGACAGGCGCATCAGAGCGCCTCGATCTTGTCCGAGATCACGACCTCGGTCTCTCCCGCGATCAGCTTGTGGACCGGGCACTTCTTGGCGACGACGAGCAGCCGCTCGAGCTGTTCGTCGCTCAGCCCGGCCGGCAGGCGCAGCGTCACCGCGAACGAGATCGGCGCGAAGTCTCGGTAGGTGACGTCGACGTCCACCTCGACCGCACCGATGTCCCAGTCCTTGCGCTCGGCGTACATCTCCATCGTCACCGCGATGCAGCCGGCGAGGCCGGCAGCGACGAGGCGGGTGGGAGCGGGGCCGCTGTCGGTGCCGCCTGCGGCCGTTGGCTCGTCGATGCGGATCGTGTGGCCGCCCTCGATCTCGACGTCATGTGCGTAGCCCTCGCGACGGCGGGCGACGACCTTCATCAGGCCTTGCGACGACCCTCGAAGAGGGCGGGGTCGTCGACGTCGACGAAGCGCGCCATCGCGTAGGCGAAGTCGGAGGCGCGGTTGACGAAGTGGATCACGGTCTCGCTCGCCAGCTCACCTTCCTCGGCGAGGGCGGAGATGCAGCGCTCGGCGCGGCGGATCACGGTGCGGGCGACGTCGAGCTGAGCCGAGAGCCGGTTGCCGCCGGGGAGGACGAACTGCGGCGGCAGCTCGACCTCGCCCATGTAGCGATCGATCCGCTGCTCCAGCTCGGCGACCATCTCCTCGGTGGTGCGGCTGATGCCGTCTTCGAGCCGCTCCGCCGCCTCGGGCGCGGTTGCCAGCTCGGCGCCCGCGACGAAGAGGTCGTCCTGGAGACGCAGGATGTCGGCGGCGATCTCCGCCTCGCCGGCATCGCAGAGCGCCCGCGCCAGGCCGAGCTGCGAGCAGGCCTCGTCCAGGGTGCCGTAGGCCTCGGTGCGGCCGTGGTGCTTGGGGACGCGGCCGCCGTACCAGAGCGAGGTGGTCCCGTCGTCGCCCTTCTTGGTGTAGATCTTGACCACGTCAGGCAAGCGGGTTGAAGACCAGCCCGGTCAGGACCTTGGGGTAGAAGTAGGTCGACTTAGGCGGCATGTTGGCGTCGCTTTCGCAGATTTCCTTCGTCTGCTGGACCGGGATCGGTCGCAGGATGAAGGCGACGTCGTAGGTGCCGTCCTCGATCAGCCGCAGCGAGTCCTCGACGCTCTTGGCGTAGCCGATGCCACGCTTGGCGAGAATGTCGTCTTCGCTGAGCCCGGCGAGGCCCTTCAGCACGAGGGTCTCGAGGATCGCCGCGTCGAGGCGGCGGTAGGCCTCGGGCTGGCCCGCGAGCTGGCGGTCCAGCTCCCCGGTGTCCTTCAGGCGCAGGCGGAAGGCTTTCTTGTGGTGGGAGTCGTAGAGGCCGAAGACGCCGACGCCGTCCTCGCCGAGCGGGTCGACGCGGCTGGTCTCGACCTCCTCGACCTCGAACAGCTCGCGCAGTCCCTCGCCGAGGCGGCGCTGGCGCTCGGGGTCCTCGGCGAAGCCGGAGAGCAGGCGGTGGGTGGGGTAGACGGAGAGGCCGGGGTCGTCGAGCCCAGTCAGCGCCATCAGCGTGTAGTTGTGATCGCCCTCGCCGCCGATCTCGTCGCGGTAGGCGATCGCGGTCTCGTAGCGATGGTGGCCGTCGGCGATCAGCAGCTGGGCGTCGGCGAGCAGGCGGGGAATGTCTTCGTTCAGCTGCGGCAGGCGCCAGATCCGGGTCACGGTGCCGGCCCCGTCGGTCGCTTCGCCCCACGGCTCCGTCACCGCGGTCTCCTTGGCGGCGAGCGGCCAGGGGTCGATCGTGCTCAGCGAGAAGATCGGCGAGAGGTTGCAGCGCGTCGCCCGCATCAGTTCCAGCCGGTCCTGCTTGGGGCCGGGGAGAGTGCGCTCGTGGGGCAGGATCGTGCCGGCGTCGAAGTCCTCGACCCGGACCCGGGCGAGGATGCCGTGGCGGACGTGCGAGCCGCCGTCGGGCCCGGTGTATTCCTGCTCCATCGCCCAGATCGCGGGTTCGGTGTCCTTGACCAGAGCGCCCGCCTTCTGCCAAGCGTCGATCGAGTCGGCCGCGGCGGCATAGGGGTCACCTTCGCCTTCGGCCTGCGGGCCGGTCTCCCCATAGGGCTTGGGCAGGTCGATCGCGACCGCGTTGTACGGAGAGCGCTCGAGCAGCTCCGCCCGCGTCGCGGTATCGATCACGTCATAGGGAGGGGCGACCACGTCCTGCAGCGACCCGACCGCCTCGAGGTCGTAGTGCAGAGCGTGGATCGGGCGTACATCTGCCACGGCGACAAACCTAACGCCTGCCCGCGGCCGTCGCTCTACACTGGGCGCCTCGGGGCGTGGCGCAGCCTGGTAGCGCGCCGCCTTTGGGTGGCGGAGGTCCCCGGTTCGAATCCGGGCGCCCCGATTTTTCAGATACCGCCCCGCGCTCTGAACTGCTGCGCGAGGTTCGGGTCGCTTTAGTGCCGGAGGCGCAAGACCTCGCCGGCATCTCACTCGGCGAGGAACTCGAGGCGGTTGCCCCAGGGGTCCTGGCAGTAGAAACGCCGCTGGTCCGGCATGCTCGAGTCCCAGGTCAGCTCGCGGCCCGCGCCCGTGAGTCGGCCCGCGAGCAGCTCCAAGTCGACAGGGGAGAGGGAAAACGCCGGGTGTGCCTTGAGGGCCGGGGTGAATTCCGCCTCGACGCCGACGTGAAGTTGATGTTCGCCGACGGCAAACCAGACACCGCCGCGTTGTCTAAGCGGTTCCGGCTTCTCTATCTCGGGTAGCCCAATCAGGTCGCCGAAGAAGTGACGGGCCTCGGCCTCGCAGCCTGTTGGCGCGGCGATTTGCACGTGATCAAGCCGAATTCCAGTCAAGAAAACTGATCTTTGAGCGTTATGTCACCTGGACGTGTGTCTCTCATGAGAACCTAAAGATGTGCCGATAGTCGCAAAATGAACGGTCCCGAAGTTGGGCAGAGAGAGCGACGTGTCGAACGGGTTCAGTTCGAAACCGACCGGCACCGGATCATCGGCGACGTGACGCTGCCCCCGGAGGGGTACCAGAGCCGGTTCTCCGACTCGCTCAACCGTCCCGACGTCACCTTCATTCCAGTCGTCAACGCCGAGGTCTCCTCGATCATGGGCGGCGACGTCGTCCGCTACCCGTTCATCGTGGTCTCCAAGGACCACGTGCGAGTGGCCTTCCCCGTGTCCCAGTAGGACCTAGCCGTAGCGCGCGCGGCGCTCTCGGCCGCCCCTCACGTAGGAGCCGAGGTCGAAGACGAAGGCGAGGATGACGATGAACCACTCGAAGCCGTGCACGCCGCGCGTGCCCGTGTCCCACATCACCGCGTAGGCGAGCGTCGTCCAGGGCAGCAGGAAGAAGCCGAGGAAGGGGACGAACCAGCTGTCGTAGGCGCGGCTGAGCATGTCGCTGAAGAGCCAGAGCGCGAAGAGCGCCAGGCGGGGCGAGATCAGCGCGAAGAGGATTACGAAGCAGCCGATGGGCGCAAGCTACCCGCTGTCGGCTCGCATGTCACGGAATCGAAAGGTTCCGGCGCTAAGGTCGGTACAGAGAAAAGGAGACGAGATGAACCGACTTGGCAAGCTGATGACGATGCTCACCCCGGAGAAGACGCAGATGCCGGCGCCCGAGGACCCGCTTCCCGGTCGCAGCGAGCCGGCCTTCGACGTTCCAGAGCGGCACGCAGTGCTGGATACCCCGCTGAAGCCGCCCTTCCCGGAGGGGATCGAGGTCGCCTACTTTGCGCTCGGCTGCTTCTGGGGGGCGGAGCGGCTCTTCTGGGGGATCGACGGCGTTTACACGACCGCGGTCGGCTACATGAACGGGACTACCCCGAACCCCACCTACGAGGAGGTCTGCTCGGGGCGGACCGGGCACGCCGAGGCGGTACTGGTCGCCTTCGACCCCACGAAGGTCTCCTACGCCGACCTGCTCAAGGTCTTCTTCGAGGAGCACGACCCGACGCAGGGCATGCGCCAGGGCAACGACGTGGGAACCCAGTACCGCTCGGGCATCTACTTCGCCAACGACGCCCAGAGGGCGACGGCGGAGATGGCGCGGAACGCCTACGACGAGGACCTGCGCGCCGCAGGTCATGAGCCCGTGACGACCGAGGTCGAGCCCGCGGGGCCCTTCTATTACGCGGAGGACTACCACCAGCAGTACCTGCACAAGGTGCCCAACGGGTACTGCGGCTTGGCGGGGACCGGCGTCTCGTGCCGGATCCCGGCGGCGGCTTCCTAGCCGCCGCCCCCGCCCTCGACGAAGCGCTTCAGCTTCTCCGGCATCGTGTCGACCATCTGGCCGCGCAGCACGCCGACGAGCGGGCCGCGGATCACCAGGCCGAGCTTGCGGCCGAGGTCGACCTCGAGCCGGTAGGTCGCGCGGGTGCGACCGTCGCCGAGGTCCTCCAGCTCCCAGCTGCCGTCGATCGCCTTCAGGTCCCCCTCCTCCTGGGTCCAGGCGATCCGGTTGGGCGCCTCGTAGCTGAAGCGCATCTCCGAGCCCAGCGTCCTCACCTTGGCGTCGGTCTCCATGTGGACGAGCACCTGGCTGCCGTCGGGATCGTGCTCACGGCACTCGGCGACCTTGATCTCGGGCTGCCAGGTGGGCGAGCCCTCGACGTCGGCTGCGACCTCGAAGACGGTTGCGATCGGCGCCTCGATCTCGGTGCTGGCGGAGCCGTCGACCTTGCTCATCGCTCGCTCAGACCGGCGCCAGCGCGTGCTCGCGGATCAGCTCCGCCGAGCGCTCGGGTCGCTCCCACCAGAACATGTGGCCGACGCCCTCGAGCGTCGTCAGGCGGGCGCCGGGGATCGCCGCCGCGATCGCCTCGCCGTTGGGGTAGCGGAGCAGGCGGTCGACGTCGCCATGGATGACAAGCGTCGGCAGGTCGATCCGGGTGAGTCGCTCGTGCGTGTCGTGATCGGCGCAGGCGCGCATCTGCTGCAGGACCACCGGCTGGGGGGCGGGCAGGGTCGAGCCCATCTCGGCGAAGGCGGCGAAGCGCGAGTCCTCGGCGCGGAAGTCGGGGGAGAGGTTGATCTCCCACATCGCCCGGAAGACCCGCTCGCGCTCACCCGAGGCGTAGGCCTCGCCGAGCATCTGCAGATCCTCGGGCGCCATCAGCGAGCCGCTCGGCCCGCCGCAGTAGCTCGCACCGATCGTCAAGGTGCGGATCCGCTCGGGGTGGGCGAGCACCAGCTCCTGGGCGATCATGCCGCCCATCGAGATGCCGACCAGGTGGACGGTGTCGAGCCCGAGCGCGTCGAGCAGCCCGACCGCGTCGGCGGCGAGGTCGGCGATCGTGAACGGCATCTGGGCCGGCCCCGACCGCCCCATGCCGCGGTTGTCGAAGACGATCGTGTCGAAGCTGCGCTCCAGCTCGCCGAGGAAGGGCCTGCCCCAGGCGAGATGAGTCGCGCTCATCCCCTGGATCAGCAGCAGCGGCTCACCCTCGCCCGCGCGCTCGTAATAGAGCTCGGTTCCGGCTGCATCGACACTCGGCATGGCCCACGATCCTACGCCAGGTGGGGGATCAGGGCCTAATCTTGGCGGTCGGGCCCCCGTAGCTCAGCTGGATAGAGCATCGGACTTCTAATCCGAGGGTCGCTGGTTCGAATCCAGCCGGGGGCGTCACGCGGTAGTAGGATCGCGCCCCGAGCACACTTACTATTCCGATTGGTCGGAAGACAACGACTGAAGTACGAACGGGGGGCGGCGAAGTGGGTCTCTTTTCCAGCAAGACGCAGGAGCCATCCTTCTCGCGGGCTTGGATCGCGGCAAATGGGGCGATGTCGCGCAAGAACGAGATCGCGCTCCATATCGTCAACCGCTTGGCCGTGGGGCCGGTGGGCGCTGCAGCTTCCTGGGGCCTGCCGCTCGAAGGCGAGAGCCTCGTGGCTGCCAGGGGGACGGCTCAGGAAGCGCTCGTGCAGGACCGCTCCCTCGCCGGCCGGGTGGCGCGCGACGTCGCACTCCTCTTTGCCTCCTTCGGGGGGCTGGTCGGGAATCGCGCCCCGGCCCTCGAATCCGTGGGGCTGAACGACGCCGCTCTCACGCCCGGCTCCGCCGCCCAGCAGGCCGCGAACGAGACGATCTCCGTCGCGCGAACCATCGAGGCGAGGCGCGAAGGGGGCGACGGCTCGCCCGGCGACGTGGTGCTCTACGACCAGCTTCACGAAGACCGATCGCAGGCTGGCTATGACCGCGCGCTGGAGATCGCCGCCTGGGGAGGCACGGTTACGGCCCGGATGTACACCTCCGGTCGCCTCTCCGGCGACCTGCCCGCATTTTCACCGCGCTGGGCCGGGCTGGGCCAGATGCACGAGGTGGGCTGGTATCCCAACCCGATCAACGCCGGCGATACCTCGTCCGGCGAGGCTGAGATCGAGCGCTGGTGGGACGGCACCGACTGGACCGACAGGCTGCGCATCCGTGAGGGCCGGCGCTGGACCGAGCACCAGATGCCGATCTTCATCGCCCCAGAGAACTAGGGCGACCCGCTCGGCGGGTGGCGCCCGGCGCGATGGCGGTCGACAGCTAGATTCTCTGCGTGGCCGAGGTTCTCTACTACGCGATCCCCGCCTTCGTGCTGCTGCTCGTGATGGAGCTGCTCTCGTTCAAGTACCTGCGCGACGACGACCTGGTCGGGTACGAGGCGCGGGATACGCGGACCAGCCTGACGATGGGCGGCGGCAACGTCGTGATCAACGCGGTCTGGAAGCTCGTCGTCCTGGTCGCCTACGCCGGGCTGTACGAGCTGACGCCGCTGCGGATGCCGGCGGATGAGTGGTGGACCTACGTGCTGCTCTTCCTCGCCGACGACCTCGCCTACTACTGGTTTCACCGCGTGCACCACGAGGTGCGGGTCTTCTGGGCGAGTCACGTCGTCCATCACTCCTCCGAGCACTACAACCTCTCGACCGCGCTGCGCCAGACCTGGACGCCGATGACCTCGCTGCCCTTCTGGGCGCCGCTGGCGCTGCTCGGCTTCGCGCCCTGGATGATCCTCCTGCAGCTCTCGATCTCGCTCATCTACCAGTTCTGGATTCACACCGAGCGGGTGAAGAAGCTGCCGGCGCCGATCGAGTTCATCTTCAACACGCCCTCGCACCACCGCGTGCATCACGGCGCCAACGAGGTCTACCTCGACCGCAACTACGGCGGCATCCTGATCATCTGGGACCGGATCTTCGGCACCTACCAGGGCGAGACGGAGCGGGTGCGCTATGGCCTGACGAAGAACATCCGCAGCTTCAGGCCGACCCGCGTCGCCTTCCACGAGTTCGGCGCGATCGCTCGTGACGTGCGCGCGGCGAGCGGCTGGCGGGACAGGCTCGGCTACGTCTTCCGGGGGCCTGGTTGGTCTCCAGACGGCAGCGGCGGTGGCACCCGCGGCTGACCTGCGAAGTTAGTTTGGTGATCTGAACCGGGGGTAGCTCAGGGTCATGGAGCTATCAATTCTGTTGATCATCATCGGGATCGTTCTTGCGATCCTCGTCAACTACATAATCGGAATCATCGTGATCCTGATCGGGTTGGCGATGCTGCTTCTGCCTCGCCTGCGGGGAGGTGGTGCGCGGGTGTAGCTTGGTGTGAGCCATGACCCCCTGGAAGCTTCCTTTCGTAGTTGCCGGGGTTGTGGTGCCAGTTGCCGCGGCCTTCATGCTCGGTGGACCGGGCGTGGGGGTCGCGGTCGGTGCGCTGGCGGCTGTCGCCTTGGTGGCGGTCGCCGCGAGGCGGCCCGAAGAGCCGATTGCGCCGCCCCCCGAGAGAGACGGAGCTCGCCACGTGCTGATCGTCGCCGCCGAGGACGTGGAGGACCCGGCGGACGTCGCGCGGGTGACGCGCGCGGCCGGGATCGGCGGCGAAGATGGCGGCACGGACGAGGTGCGGGTTCTGGTCCCCGCGCGGATCGGCTTTCTCGACCGCTGGGCCTCCGACGTCGAGGATGCCCGCCACCGTGCTCAGCAGCGTTTGGTCGTGACCGTCGCCGCGCTGGCCGCGGCCGGTGTCTCAGCCGAGGCGCGGGTCGGCGACGAGGACATCGTGCAGGCGGTCGAGGACCAGTTGCAGAGCTACCCGGCGACCGAGGTGGTCCTGGTCGGCACCGATGAGGATGGCGAGGGCGAGGCGGCGGAGCAGCTGCGCGATCGCCTGCGAGCCGACTTCCGCTACGTGCGTCTCGGCTGACTCAGCAGGAGTGCGCCGCGGCGGCGCTGCGCACGACCTGGAAGGCGTTGCCGGGGATGCGCTTCAGCTGGTCGAGGTTTTCGTCGTTCCAACGCCGGTCGCTGCTGCCGCTGAAGTACCAGTTGGAGCCGTTGTCGGCGACGATCATGCCGTAGCGCTTGAGCGCTTCGGCGATCACCTTGGCGCCGCCGCTGAAGCCGCCGAGGCCGTAGCCGGCCTTGAGCCGCAGGCGGGTTCCCATCGCGGGGGCGTTGGGGCTGGAAGTGTCGCCGGCGCAGTGCGAGGCGGGGTGGGCCCAGGCGTTGCGGGTGCTGTCGAAGGTGACGCGGATCGCGTGATCGAGCTGGCCGGCGGCAACCTCGTCGTAGCGGACGAGACCGGGGAAGACCGGCAGGCCGGCGGCGTCAGCCGAGGTCC
>DASZQM010000209.1:0-49864 GCA_035549645.1 Solirubrobacterales bacterium
TCTGGTGGCGCTGTCGAGCGTCTTCGCGTTGCTTGCCTTCCTCGCGTCGGGAGCGCTCCCGACGCGAGCCGATGCCGCTGTCTCGACTCACAAGTTGATCTGGGGACCGACCGATGCGGCGGCCTTCAACACCTACGCAGACCTCGGCGCGGGCCTCTATGAGTTCACGATCAACTGGTCGCTGATCGCGCCGACAGAGCCCGCCGATCCGACCAACCCCTCCGATCCCGCCTACCAGTGGACCCCGGCGGTGGACGAAGCCATCGCCAACGCGCAGGCCCGCGGAATGCAGGTGGTCCTGGAGGTCTCCGGGGCACCTGGCTGGGCCAACGGAGGCCACCCGTGGCCGTTCGCTCCAACGAACCCGCAGGACTACGCGAACTTCGTCGCCGCCGCTTCCAAGCGCTGGCCCGCGGTCCACTACTGGCAGATCTGGGGCGAGCCTTCTCGCCGCCCGAACTTCATGCCGTTGCCCAAGCACGTCTTCGGCGAAGCTCTCACCCGTGCGCAGCGGCGCGGGCCGGAACTGTACGCGCAGATACTCGATGACTCTTACGTCTCGCTCAAGCAGGTGAACCCCGAAAACATCGTGATCGGCGGCAATACCTACAGCGGCGGCGACATCCGCCCGCTCGCCTACATCAAGGCGCTGCGTCTGCCCAACGGCAAGCCGCCGCGAATGGATATGTACGGACAGAACCCCTTTGGCTTCCGTCGGCCTGACCTGAGTAAAGACCTGCTCCAGCCCGGCAACGGAGTCGCCGACTTCTGCGACCTCGACGTCGTCGCCGAATACGTCGACCGCTATCTCTCTCGCGCCGGCCGCAACAGGGGCAAGCTGCCGATCTTCATCTCCGAGTACTTCGTCCCCACCGACCATAAAAACTGGGAGTTCAACTACTGGGTCTCGAAGAAGACCGCAGCGAACTGGGTAGCCGCCGCGCTGAAGATCACCCGGAGCTGGAAGCGCATCTACACCTTCGGTTGGTTTGAGCTCGAAGACGAAGCACCGAACGCCGCCGGCAACGAGGTCAACCGCGGCCTGCTGACCTATAAAGGCGCGAAGAAGCCGGCTTACTACGCATTCAAGAATGGTTAGGCTGCGGGCGTGAAAGGTCGATGAAGGCTCTCGTCACCGGTGGTGCCGGATTCATCGGCTCCCACATCACTGCGCGCCTGATCGCCGAAGGACACGAGGTTCGCGTCCTCGACAACTTCTCAACCGGCAACCGCTCGAACCTCGCCGCCTTCGAAGGTGAGCTCGACCTGATCGAGGGCGACATGCAGAGCTACGAGCGCGCCCACAACGCGGTCCAGGGTTGTGAGGTCGTCTTCCATCAGGCCGCCCTGCCCTCGGTGCCGCGCTCGATCCAGGATCCCCTGACGAGCAACGCGGCGAACGTCGTCGGCACCCTCAACATCCTGCTCGCCTCACGCGACAGCGGCGTGCGCCGGGTCGTCTTCGCTTCCTCCTCCTCGATCTACGGTGCCGACTTGACCCTCCCCAAGCAGGAGGACCGTGCGCCGATGCCGATCTCGCCCTACGCGGTGGCAAAGCTGGCGAGCGAGGGCTACTGCAGGAGCTTCTCCGAGGTTTACGGCCTCGAGACGGTAGCGCTGCGCTACTTCAACGTCTTCGGCCCGCGTCAGGACCCGCTCTCGCAATACGCCGCAGTGATTCCCCGCTTCATCACAGCCCTCTTCGAGGGAACGCCGCCGGTGGTCTTCGGCGACGGCGAGCAGTCGCGCGACTTCACCTACATCGACAACGTGGTCGACGCGAATCTGCGGGCGGCCGCGGCGGAGGGCGTCGCGGGGCAGACCTTCAACATCGCCTGTGGCGAGCGGATCAGCCTCAACCGCCTGCTCGACGAGGTCCGCAGCATCGTCGGCAGCGAGGTCGAGGCCTCATACCAGGAGGCCCGCCAAGGCGACGTCAAGCACTCGCTCGCCGACATCTCGCGGGCCCGTGACCAACTCGGCTACGAGCCGCTGGTCGACTTCGACGAAGGGCTTCTGCGTACGGTGGACGCGCTGCGCGCCGAGGCGGTCCGTCCGGTCGCCTCCTGAGTCGGATGTCTCTCGCCCTCGCCGTCTGTGGGGAGGGGGCCGACCCGAGCCCCGAGATCGAACGGCGCTTCTTCGGCAAGGTACGCCTTCCCAACGGGACTTGGAAGACGACCTATCCCAACCGGCTCGACGATCTCAACGCGCGGCTGCTCGAATTCCTGCCCCGAGATCGCGGGCTCGAGCTGATGGACGTCGCTGTCTCCTCCGGCATCTCGACGCTCGAGTGGAGCGATCAGCTGCAGGCCAACAACATCCGGCACGCGCTGGTGGCGGGCGATCTCGCGCCTCGGGGTCGCTTGACCAGCTGGGGCCATCGGCTCGCCATCCTCTTCGATGACGAGGGCCGGGAACCGCTGCTGCTCGAGCTCGGCTCGCTCTCGGTGCCCATCGACCCCGGCGGGCGCCTGGTCGGGCGCTCGATGCCGGTTCTCGTGCCGCTCCTGCGCGGCCTCGCAGCCAGGGCCCGCCCGCTTGGTCCCGGCGCCGCGGCGCCGCACCGAGGACTGGTTACGAGGCCTGTCTCCCTGGTCAGCCCGGCGCTCGAGCAGCGAGCGGAGATCGAGCTGGTCGGCGACGACGTCACCGTGCCAGGTCGCTTCGTCAATCGCTTCGATGCCATCCGGGCCGCGAACCTGGTCCAGCCAGCCTACTTCGACCGACGGGGGCTGTTAGCGATCCTGGCTAACTTGCGTGACCGGTTGCGAGAGAGGGGTCTTTTGGCGATCTGCCGCACGACCGCAGAGGGTGTAAACAGGGCGACGATCTTTCGCCGCCAGGGTGATCACTTCGCCTCGGAGGCTTCCCTCAACGGCGGTTCGGAGGTGGCGGAGCTGGTCCTCTCACTCTGAGGCTGGCCCGGGCGAAGGTTGGCGCAGAGCACGGCGGCAGCCAGGGCGATCGGGATCGAGACCTGGGGGCTGGAGAGAGGTTCGACGAAGAACATGCCTGCAGCGGCGGTCGCGAGAACCCCGATCGCCGCTGCGGTCGCGCGGTCGCGCCGGGCGCCGCGGACGGCGAGGACCGGCGCCAGGACCAGCAGCGCCAGGAACGCCAGGCCGATCAGACCGAGCTCGGCGGCGATCAGGAGGTACTGATCATGAGCAGCGAGCCGGCCGTAGTCGCCGTGCGCGGCCGAGTATTCGGGGAAGGTGCTCCAGCCGATTCCCAACACGGGCGCCGAGCCAAAGGCGCGAAGGGCCAAGCGTGCTGCGTCAAGCCGCGATTCGACGTAGTGTCGTTCGAGTTGCGGTCCATCCGAGCCCAGGTGACGGTAGACCGAGCCGCGTAGTCGCGCCGGTGCGACGACGGCACCGAGCACCGCTTCGCCATCGCTTTCGGTCACGCGCGCGGAGGCCAGGGTGACGCTCCCGGGCCTGCCCGGCAGCCAGAGGAAGAGGGAGGCGTGGGGCGCGTCCGCAGCCGGTCGCCAGAGCAGGGTCAACGTTTGCCAACCGCGATCCAGGCGCGCACTGGCGCGAGCCCCCCCGCCCGCGACCCGATCTCCGAGTGCGTAGTCGAGCCGCGTTCCCCGCCGTCCCGCCCGGGCCGAAAGGCTGAGCCGGTATGTGCGGCCGGCCTTCGCTTCTCCGAGGCCGAAGCTCATGCCCTCGCCTCCGCCGCTGCTCACCACGATCCCGCCGGTGCCGTTGGCGAGGTGTGAGGGACCGGCTGGGATCGGGCCGAGCTGGCGCGCGTCCCAGCCGCTGACGTCGCGCTGGCTGAGGGGCACGAGCCCGGTGGGCACGGCCGCGAAGCTGGCGTCTTCGCGCTGCGTCTTGAAGACGGAGTAGAGAGCGCCGCCGAGCGCGGCGGCGAGCACCGCAGCGGTGAGGACGAGCGCCACGCGGCGGCGCGAGCCCCGCGCGCTCCATAGGGCCAGGGCGAGGACGCCGACCCCGGCGGCGATGATCCCACCGCGGGAATAGGTGAGGACGAGCGCGGCGAGCAGGAGCGCGACCGAGGTCGCGAGCAGCAGGCGCATCCGATGCGCGGCGACGGAGAGGTAGGCGAGTGCCACGGGGACCCCGAGCGCCACCGCGAGGGCGAGTTCGTTCGCGTTGCCGTAGGTGCCCGAGAGCCGTCCGCCGGTGTCGGTCAGATCGACCGTGGCCGAGTTGATCGAGCCGACCCCGACCAGCGCCAGCCCGCCGGCGAGGGTGAGACCGGTGAGCGAGGCGAGCAGTGCTCCGTCACGCAAACGCGGTTCGAACCCGATCGCGACGACGGCCATCAGGCCGATCGCGCTGAGCTCGAAGAGGCCTCCGGCTTTTCCTTCGCAATTGCAGCCCGTGGTCCTGGTGCTGAGCAGTGCCCAGCCGCAAAGTCCCAGGTAGCCGATGACCAGCATCGAGGTCGGCAGGTCCGGCCGGAAATCGCGTGGCCTCGCGCTAAACAGGTCGGCTCCGAGCAGCGCCGCGAAGAGCAGCACCGCCGCCCTGCCAACCGTCAGCGGCCCGGCCAGGTGGGTCGCCGAAAGGGGGGCGAGGAGGGCGGCGGCGAGCAGGCCGAGCTGCGTGCGCCGGAACTCGGCGCTCACGGCGTTCATCGGCAGGACGCCCGGCTCAAGCGGCCTCGCTCTGGGGCCGTGGCCGCGGCAGCTGACGCAGCGCCGTGGCGAGCAGGCTGACGAGCTGGCCGACGGCGGCCGTCGAGAGCAGCCAAATGAAGGGAAGCAGGGAGATCACGTAGCGCTCCTCCCAACGAGCAGTCAGGGCTACGCCGAGGATGCCGATGCCGCCGACGATCAGCAGCACGGTGGCGGCCTGGCGGCTTCGCTGGGGGCCGACGAAGGGCAGGATCAGGATCAGCAGGCCGCCGATCGTGAGGATGAAGAGGAGCCGGTTCAGGGACTGGGCGACCTGCCAGGGGATCCGCGTCAGCTTCGAATCGCCGGGGAGCGTTGTGGCGCCGGGGTTCAGCGCCCTGATGTAGCCCCGCGTCTTGAAGATCTGATCGTTGTTGCCGTCGGCGGTGAAGGTGCGCGGATCGAGGACTTCCCGCGAGAGGCCGAGCGATTCGATCGTGCTTTCGGCGTACGCGCCGGGATTGTCGCGGATCGCTTCGCGGGCGAGCGCTCCCATCGTGCCATAGGCCTCACGCGGCGTCTTGCCCTCGGCGACGAGGGCGTTGAAGACGCCGCTGGTGGTGCCGGCGCTGGCGTGGGGGACGGCTGGATCGGCGGTGTCGTAGACGCGCAGGGCGAGTCGCCCGTCGGCGGTGTCCGGCGAGGGTGGCACTTCGCCCCAGCTGACCGCCCGCGCGTAGAGGGCCAGACCGCTCTCGCTGGAGACGTTCGGGTCGCCGAAGCGGATCAGGTTGTGGACGCACCACGGCGCGAGGACGATTGCCATCGCCCCGATCGCGATCGCCGAGGAGCGCAGGGCCGGCTTCCAGCGCGGGGCGCTCGCCAGCAGCGCGAGAGGGATCGCGGCGAGGGCGATCAGTCCGTTGGCGCGCACCAGGGTGGCGATGCCGAAGGCGACGCCTGTCGCGGCGAGCAGTTCCCAGCCCGCGTCGCCGGCGCGCAGCCGGATCGCCGACTCCGCCAGCAGCACCGCGGCGATGAAGAAGGCGACCCCGAACAGGTAATCCGAAAGCGCCAGCTGCTCGACCGCGATCACCAGCGGCGAGGCGGCCATCAGGAAGCCGGCGAGCACGGCCGGCACAGGGCTGAAGTAGCGCCAGCCGACCAGGACGACAAAGGCGGGCAGGGCGATGCCGACGAGGTTCTGCAGGAAGACGACACCGTGGATCGGATCGATTCCAACCAGTTCGAAGAGGGCCAGCAGGGTTGCGTAGCCAGGAGCCCTGACGTTGTCGGCGAAGCCGCCGTGGAACACGTTGCGGGCGATGGCGAGGTACTGATCGGTGTCGGGCGCGGTGAAGGCGGAGCCCAGCAGCGGGGCGCGGACGACAGCGGCGACGAGCGTCACGGCCGCGAGGGAGATCGTCCTCCTCACAGATCCCGAGGCTTCTCCCTGGCGATGCCCATAGAAGGCCATGAGCCTATACTGCCGACGTGCGAATCGGCAGGGGTTTCCGCAGCGCTTCGCGCTCGACCTTGCTCAAGGTGGCACTCCCTTTTTTCGCTGCCTGGGTCGTGGTCCTCGGTATCTCGGCTTGCGGCAGCTCCTCGTCGGCGACCGAACGCACCCCCGACAACCTGGTCAGCCGGGCCGAGGTCAGGGCGCAGCCGCGCGGCAGCGTCGAGGGCACCTTCCTCGAATACTGGTCGGACCTCCAGTACCAGTCCTGGGCCGAAGTGGCGGCCTACTACGAGCCGGATTTCCGCGCCTCCGTCGGCGTTGCGGCGATCATCGGCGGCAAGAAGATCAACGGCTCGAGCTATCCGCAGCTGAAACCGGAGATCGTCCGCGTCCACGACGACGGTGACCTCGCGACGATCAACTACTCGCTCCAGTTCATCGATGGGAGCAGGGAACTCGCCTCGACCACCTGGCGCAAGGGCGACGGCGGCTGGCAGATCGTCTACGACTCGCGGCTCGACGCCGAGCTCAAGCAGTACGCCGAAAACCGGGTCGAAATCGAAGAGAACGGGGTGCTGCCTACCAGTGCCGGCGAAGCCTCCCCGGCGGCAACGCGCGCGGGTGCGGCAGCCGCTCAAGCGCAGGCCCGCTTCCTCCAGGAAACGCTCGGCGTCAAGAGCCTCTAGGTAACCAGCCGAGGGCCTCGTTGACGGCCGCCAGGTGCGCGGCCACCGACTGCTCGAGCCCGTGCTCGGCGAGAGCGTGGCGGCGGGCGCCCTTGCCGAGGCGCAGGCGCAGCTCGCGATCGTCGATCAGCCGCTCCAGCGCGGCGGCGATCTCGCCCGGCTCGCGGGAGACGAGGAGGCCTCCGTCCGGCGAGACGATCTCGCGGGTACCGCCGCCGTCGGTGCCGATCAGCGGCCTGCCGGCGAGTGCGGCCTCGATCAGAGCGTTGGGGCTGCCCTCGTTGTCGGAGAGCAGCAGGGCGATGTCGTGCTCCGCCCAGAACCGGCGCGCGTCGTCGATCGGCCCGCCGGCGTCTACCCGTTCGCTGAGGTCGCGAGCGACGACCTCGGCCGCGACCTGCTCGCGCAACGGCCCGGAGCCCGCCAGGTCGACGCGCCAAGGGGAGGCTGCTCGCACCTGCTCGAGCGCGGCCAGCAATCGCGCGTGACCCTTTTCGGGCCTGTAGTTGGCGAGGTAGCCGATCTTCACGATCTCGCCGCCGGGGGGGTCGAGTGGCTCGACCGGCGGGTGGCCGTTGCGGGCGAGGCGCAAGCGCTCACGCGGCACCCCGCGCCGGACCGCCTCCTCGAGCACGGCTTCGGAGTTGCCGGTGACCAGGCGGGCATGTCGCTCGGCCCAGCGGATCGGCCCGCGGAAGAAGGCCCAACGTTCCGATGGGGAGCCACAGACACTGCGGCGGCCGATCACGACCGGCAAGCCGAGTGCCCGCGCCGGTGGAGTGACGGTCGCGGATGCCTCCTCCAGCCACGGATATACGACGTCGGGACTCAGCCGTCGCAGGGCGCGGAAGGTGCGCGGGACCGCCACCGCCGGCCGCAGCGCGCGCGGGCCTTTCTTGGGGGAGAGCTGAATCAGCTCCACGCCGAGGTCGTCGAGGCGACGCCGGTGGGCAGGGTCGCAGGTTGTCGAGAAGGCGATGATCGAAGCTTCGATCCGCTCCGGATGAGCGGTGGAGATCAGCTGCATCAGTTGTCGCTCAGAACCGCCGAGCCCCAGCCCACCGATGGCGAAGGTCACCCGTGGCTTGAGCGGCGCCATTGCGTTTCCGCTCATCTAGCCCACCGCCCTGCGCAGCAGGCGGGGCAACGCGTCGTCACGGCGGGGCAGTCTCATTGCGTCTCGCATCGGAACCCGTCCATAGCGAGAGAGGAGATACAGCATCAGGATCCCGGCCAGCCAGTAGGAAGCGACCGAGGCAAGCGAGGCGCCGCTGATGCCGACGGCCGGGATCAGGACAAAGTTGAGGCCGACGTTGAGCGCCAGACCGGCCGCCGCAGCCGCTGAGATGACCAGCGGTGGCGCGATCCTGATCAAGAGCCCCCGCGCCGGTTCCTCGATCGCGAGCGCGATCACGGCGGGCATCAGGAGGACAAAGGGCAGCACGCTGCCCTGCCACTCGCTGCCGTATACGACGACGATGAAGGGATAGGAGATGAGCGCGGCAGCCAGGCCGAGCAGCACCGCGACGCTGATGTTTTGACTGATGAAGTCGAGTGTGTAGGAGGCTGCTGTCTCCTCCTCGGCGTGAGTCTGCGCCTCGAGCGCGGCCAGCGCCACGGTCGAGACGGCGGTGAAGACGATGTCGGCGAGGCTGGCCGAGAGCGAGTAGAGGCCGGCCTGATCGGTGCTGGCAAGCAGACCGACGAGGAAGAGATCGACTTTGAGGTTGAGCCATAGCGCGATCGAGGACGGCTGCAGGCGGACGCCGATGTGAAGGGCCGAGCGAACCAAGCGCGGTTCGACGAAGGGCGAGAGCGCGGCGACGCCGACGCGCCTCGCAAGTGCGAGGGCAAGGGCAAGGGCGACCGCGGCGATCGACACCAGGGCGGCGAGCATCGTCAGCTGGGGCGAGAGGCCGACTCCCAGCTCGAGACCCACCACCAAAAGGAACTGGAAGACGGCGCCGACCGCGATCGTCCAGCCATAGGGGCGCAGCATCCCGAGGCGCAGCAACAGCGCCGTCGCCATCTGCCCGATCAAGGTGAAGGGAATCGTCACCGCGGCGAGCACCACGGTCGCCGTGTTGGCGCCGCCGAGCAGGGCATCGCGTGCAGGCAGCCCGATCGCCAGGGTGGCGGCGATGCCGAGGAGCCCGAGCGACAGGGCCGAGAACGAGGCGAGGCGGCAGAGCTGCTCGAGCGAGGCTTCCTTGCGGCCCATCATCCGCGCCACCGACTGCTCGATCGAGAGGTGGGAGATGACCCAAACCATGGTCGCCAAATTGAGCGCGAGCGCGTACTGCCCCCGGCCTTCCGGCCCCAGTGCCCGGGTCGCGATCAGGCTGAGCAGGAAGAGGAAGACGAACTGGACCAGGCGGAAGCCGAGCAACCTGCCGCCGCTGCCCATCGCCGCGGAGGCGTGGGGCTCTGCCCGCGCGCCCTCGCTCACTCGGAAGAGCCCGGCGCTCCGAGCAGGCGCGAGTAGAGGGCGTCGACGTCGTCGAGCAGGCGGTCGACGGTGAACTTCGCCGCCACGTTCTCCCTGGCTCTGGCGCCCATCGCTCGGCGCAGGTCCGGCTCGGCGGAAATCCGCGAGATCGCCGCGGCCAGGCCCCCCTCGTCACCGGGGGGCGCCAGCAGGCCAGCGCCCTCGATGACGATGTCGGGCACGCCGCCGACCGCCGTCGCCACCAGTGGCCGCCCCGCCGCCGCCGCCTCGATCAGCGCCACCGGCGTCCCCTCGTTGTCGGAGGTGAGCAGAGCGGCATCGCTCCCGGCCGCGATCCGGGCCAGGTCACGGCGATAGCCGAGGAAGTCGACGGCGCCGGCGCAACCGAGGCTGCGGGCGAGGGCTTCCAGCTGAGGGCGGAGCAGGCCGTCGCCGACGACCGCGACCCGTGCCGGGGCGCCCTGTCGCCGCGCCCGTGCCAGCGAGCGCAGCATCAGCTCCGGCCGCTTGATCGGGACCAGGCGCCCGGTGTAGGTAAAGAGCACCTCATCCTCGGCGGTGCCGATCTCCTCGCGGAAGCTGCCGTTTGACGCCGGCCCCAAGGCCAGGAAAGGACCGAGCTCGAGCCCGAGCGGAACCACGGTGAACTTCGAGCGTGGGGCGACACCGAGCTCGACCAGCTCCTCGACGGTCGCGGCGCTGACCCCGACCAAGCGGTCGCTTGCCTTGGCCAGCGCCCGCTCGATCGCCCTGAAGGCCCGCGTCTTCAACGGCCCGAAGTACCCCCTGAGCACGTGGCCGTGGTAGGTGTGGATCACGATCGGTCGTTCTCGCCGCGCCAGCAGCGCCGCCAGCCGCCCCAGCATCCCGGCCTTGGCGGTGTGTGTTTCGACTATGTCGGGACGGTAGGCCCGCACCAAGCGGATCAGGGCGATCAGGGCGAGGATGTCCTGCAGCGGTCGGATCTCCGGTCCCAACCGGTCGAGATAGCGGACACGGATACCGTCGAGGTCGGTGTGCTCCTCCTCGCCTGCTCCGACCCTGCCGGTCACGAGCAAGGTTTCGTAGTCCCTCCCGGCAAGCCCGCGGCTGAGCAGGGCGACGTGGTGTGCCGGTCCACCCAAATTCATTCTTGCGATTACTCTGAGCACGCGGATCGGCGGTTTGCGCGCTGCCATTGGGGTTATTATCGCCGCGAGTCAGTGCAGGGCGGGTATTGACCGATGGCAACCCGGGTATTGACTGACGGCTACCGTCGCGGAACGTTTTGCCGGTGAATCGCGCGATATCACGGAAGGTTGGGGCTTGAAGTACCTGATAACTGGAGGCGCCGGCTTCATCGGCTCACACCTCGCCGACGCCCTGATCGCCCGTGGCGACACGGTTCTCGTGCTCGATGACCTCAGTACGGGTCAGCGCCAGAACCTCGAGCCGGCACTCGGCACCGGAGCGGCTGAGCTGGTCGAAGGGTCGATCCTCGACCAGTCTCTGGTCGAGGACTGCGTCGCCGCCACCGACGCCTGTCTGCACCTCGCCGCCGCCGTCGGGGTCGAACTAATCCTCGAACATCCGTTGGAGTCGTTGCTCTGCAACGTGCGCGGTAGCGACATCGTCATCTCCGCGGCGGCGGCCCGCGGCGGCAGGGTGCTCGTCACCTCCTCGTCGGAGGTCTACGGCAAGAACAGCGTCGGCCCGCTGGCGGAGACCTCCGATCGCATCCTCGGCCCGCCCTCTACAGCCCGCTGGGCCTACTCGACAGCGAAGGCCTTTTCCGAGGTGCTGGCCAACGCGTATGGCTACGAGGGAGAGGCCAAGTCGACCGTCGTCCGCCTCTTCAACACGGTGGGGCCGCGCCAGAGTGGCTCCTACGGCATGGTCCTGCCCCGCCTCGTCCAGCAGGCCCTCGCCGGAGAGCCCCTGACGGTCTACGGCGACGGCACCCAGACCAGGTGCTTCGCCCACGTCAGCGACGTCGTCGACGCGGTCCTGCTGCTGCTCGACAGCGAGGACGCGGTGGGGCGGACCTTCAACATCGGTTCGCCGAACGAGATCTCGATCAACGAGCTGGCCGCCCGAGTGATCGAGCGCACCGGCTCGAGCTCGGAGGTCAGCCTGATCCCTTACGAGGAGGCCTATGGCAACGGCTTCGAGGAGATCGGCCGCCGCCACCCGGATCTCGGTTTGATCCATGGCATCACCGGCTGGTCCCCGGTTCGCTCCATCGACGACATGATCGACGACGTCATCGCCGACCAGCCCACCCACGTTGCTTGAGCTGACCGACGGCATCGAAGTCACCCTCGCCTTCCTGCTGGCGGCTGCGCTGACCGCGGCGACGGTACCGGCCGCAATCGTCCTGGCCGGCCGTACCGGCTTCCTCGATTCCCCGGTCGGCTATAAGGCGCACCGCAGCCCGACTCCTTACCTCGGCGGCGCTGCCGTCCTCGTCGCCGCCGCGGTGCCGATCCTCCTCTTCACCGATTTGGGCCGCTACTGGCCGCTGCTGCTCGGCACCGTCGGCCTCTCGGCGGTCGGCACGGTCGACGACCGCTTCAACCTCTCGCCCTATCTGCGCGTGGCAACCGAGATCCTCGCCGCTTGGCTGCTTTGGGCCCAGGGGCTCGGCTGGTCCTTCCTCGATAGCGACCTGGCGGACTTCCTGCTCACCGCCTTCTGGGTTACCGGCATCGTCAACGCCTTCAACCTGATGGACAACCTCGACGGAGCCGCCGCCACCGTCGCCGCGGTCTGCTCGGCGGCCATCGTCGCCCTGGCCCTGATCGGGCACGAGACGGCCCTGGCGATCATCGCGATCGCCCTCTGCGGGGCGCTGCTCGGTTTTCTGCGCTTCAACCTGGCACGGCCCGCGCGGATCTTCCTCGGCGACGGCGGCAGCATGGCGATCGGCTTCCTCCTGGCGGGTTGTCTGATGGTGGTGCCGATGGGGGGGCTTTCAGGATGGGCATCGCCCGCCGTCGCCGCGGTCGTGGTGGGCCTGCCGGCGTTCGACACCTCGATGGTGGTCCTCTCGCGCCGCCGCCGCGCCGCGCCGGTCTTCTCCGGCGCCACCGACCACACGACCCACCGCCTGCTTGCCTCGCTGAAGACGCCGCGCGCGGTTGCCTGCGCCCTGGCGGCGATACAGGCGGCGCTCTGCGGCCTCGCGATCGAGGCGACCAGGCTGGGGAACGACGCCGCCCTCGTACTCGCCTGCTTCGTGATTCTTCTCGGCATGGGAATGATCGTCGCCGTCGACGGCCCGAGATGGTCTCCGGTCTCCGACGATCCTTGAGTCGTCCCCGGAAGGGCGAGCGCGCCATCGGCAGTCTGCCGATGGCTGTGCGCTGGCCGCTGCTGGGGATTCTCGGACTGGGCTGCGGCCTCAGCCCGGCCTTCTTCGGCTACTTCGACATGTCCATCTGGGGACCGCTGGCGCTGTTCCTGGTGGCCCCCGCGCTCGGCTTGATCTTCGCCCGCCTGGCCGTTCCCAAGGGTCTCGCCGGGCTGGCGCTCGCGGCCCTGCTCCTGTTTGCGACGTGGGCGCTGCTCTCGGTTGGCTGGGCGGAGTCCGCCGACCGGGCGCTGAGCGAAGGCGACCGCTGGCTCCTCTACGGCACCTTCCTGCTCGTGCTGCTGCTCCTGCTCGAGGAAAGGCGCGACGGGGAAGTGTTCCTCGCCGCCGTAACCGCGGGCGTACTCGGGATCGCCGCCTACGACGTCGTGCGAATGCTGGGCACCGAGGGCCCGTCGCTTTTCGAAGGCTCGCGGCTGCTTGAACCGCTCGGTTACGTAAATGGCCTCGGCGGATTCTTTTTGCTCGGCCTCTGGCCGCTCGTCGCCCTCGCCGAGCGGACCAGGATGCACGCCCTGGCGGGCGCGGCCGTCGGCGCCGCGAGCCTGCTGACGATGCTCGTGCTCCTGACCGACTCGCGGGGGACCGTCTTCGCCTTCGCCGCCTCGGCCTTTCTGCTGCTCCTGCTGGTACCCGGTCGCAATCGCCGCGCCTGGATCGTGCTCGCGCTGTTGGCGGGCCTGGCCCTGGCTTGGGGGCCGCTGACCGATGTCACCGGAACCCTGCCGCCGCACCACTTCGCCCCTGCCGAGGACGCGATACGACGGGCCGCAGAGCGGAGCCTGCTCGTCGCGGCTGTGGTGGGAGCCCTCTGGGGCCTGTCCAGTTGGGTGGTGGCCACGCTGCGCGATCGCTCTCGGGCTCTGGCCACCAACCTCCCGCGCATCTCGGCGGCGGCGCTGGCGGCGGTGGCCGCGATCGCGGTGGTCGCCGCCGTGATCGCAGTCAACGATCCGGTCGGCAAGGTCTCCGACCAGTACAACAGCTTCACTGAACTGAAACCAGCCGACAGCGGCTCGCGGTTCACCTCGGGGGGAGGCAACCGCTACGACTACTGGCGGATCGCCTGGAACCAGTTCACCGATCACCCCCTCGACGGGATCGGGGCCGGCAACTTCGACCGCACCTATTACCTCGAACGTCGCACCAATGAGGACGTCCACCAGGCGCACAGCATCGAGCTGCAGACCCTCGGCGACACCGGCCTGATCGGCGCGATTCTGCTGGGGACGTTTCTGATCGCCGTTTTCGTCGGCGCTTGGCGCCGCAGCCGCGAGGCTCGCGACGAGCCGCGAGTGGCGGGACTGACGGTTGCCGCCTTCGGCATCTTCCTCGTCTGGCTCGCCCAGACCAGCGTCGACTGGCTGCACCTGATCCCCGGATTGACGGGTATCGCGCTCGGGGGTGCGGCCGTGCTTCTGCTGCCGCAGCGGTCCGGGCAGGACAGCGCGACTCGCCTGTTCCCGATCCCCGCCGCGGCCGCGGCCATTGCCCTGGTGCCGGCGGTGTTGGCGATCGTCTTCATCGGCCGGCCCACCTTGGCGGAGCACCTGCGAAGCGAGGCCCAGGACGAGGTTCAGGCGCGTCCACTGAAGGCTCTCGATACGGCCGAGGAATCGCTCTCGTTGAATCCGGATGCCGTGCAGACCTATTACATCGAGTCCGCCGCCTTGGCCCGGCTGGATGCCTACGCGCCCGCCCGGGCGGCGATGCTCGAGGCAATTCAGCGTGAGCCGCACAACTACGTCAGTTGGGCCCTGCTCGGCGATCTCGCCACCCGCCGCGGAGACGTCGCCGCGGCACGGCGGGCATACAGCCGAGCGTCGGCCCTCAACCCCCGCAGCGCCGAACTCCGCCAACTCGGCTCGCGCCCAGGCCTGATTCGACAGCTGCACCGCAATCCAGACTCGGTTACACCGTTGGAAGCAACGCCACCGAGCTGAGTCACTCCGTCGACGCGCGACAGAATGGACCGATGTGGGTTCAACGCCCGATCGGATTGCAGTCGCGACCGCGCGGCTTTCACCTCGTCACCGGGGAGGTGCTCGATGCCCTCCCCGAGTTGGGAGATATCTCAGTCGGGATCCTGCACCTGCTGATCCAGCACACCTCGGCCTCCCTGGCCTTGAGCGAGAACGCCTCGCCGGAGGTGCGGCGGGACTTCGAGGCCTGGTTCGACCGGGCGGTGCCCGAAGGAGCTCCCTATTGGACGCACACGCTGGAGGGCGACGACGACATGCCCGCCCACATCAAGGCGGCGCTGCTCGGTCCCTCGCTGACCCTGCCACTTCGTGACGGCCGTCCAGCTCTGGGGACGTGGCAGGGCATCTACCTCTGCGAGCACCGCGATCACGGCGGGCCGCGCTCGCTGGTCGCGACCGCCTGGGGCGAGCCGGCCTAGGCGCGGTTTCGCCGGCTCCAGGCGCGCTCGAGCTGTCGCAGCAGCGCCGGGTAGACGATCCAGTAGCGGAAGGGCTTGATCAGGGCCATGTAGCCGCGGCCGAAGGCGCCGCGGGGCTTGACGTAGACGGCCATCTGCCCTTGGTAGCTGCCGCCGCCCCGGTCGACCCAGGCGAGGTGGGCGACGCCGTGGACCGTCTGATTCGAGATCTCGGCCGCTGCCTCGTTGTCCGTGCGGTAGAGCGGGGTGAAGGGGAGCCGACCGAAGTCGACGTCGTCTCCGGTCCCGCGCAAATCGTCCGGCAGGCGCCCGAGCAGCGAGGACTCCTCGCTGCCGGGCATGGCGAGCGTCTCTGCCGAGCTCTCCTCGGCTGCCGCAGAGATCCTGCCCAGGCCGAACCACCTGCCGAGCTGGTCGCGCAGGTTCCAGAGGAAGCGGGTGGGTGCCGAGTCGGAGTCGGCGGGGCTGAGCGAGATCGCGAGCTGGAGGAACTCGTCGAAGTCGCCGGCGCCTCCCTGGACGGGAAGGGCCCAGACGTCCTCGAGCTCGAAGTCGGGGACGATCTCGTGGATTCGCCAGGCCCCGAGTTCCTGCTCGGCGTTCGGAACGCGCCCGCTCTCCCGCAGTCCATACGTCACCGTATGGACGATACGCTCGCTATCCGCAGCTGTCAATACGGCGCCGTATAGATTGGACCAATGGCGAAGGTACGAACCCCGCGCAGCGCCTGGATCGAGGCGGCGATGGGCGCTCTCGCGGCGGGCGGCCCGGAGGCGGTCCGGGTCGAGGCTCTGGCCAAGCAGCTCGGCGTCTCCAAGGGCGGCTTCTACTGGCACTTCAAGGATCGCGAAGCGCTGCTCGCCGAGACCTTCGACGCCTGGGAACGGGCCGTGATCGACGACGTCATCGTCACCGTCGAAGGAGCCGCCGAGGACCCTCGGGCAAGGTTGCGCCGCCTCTTCGCGATGGCCTCCGGGGCAAAGGAGCTCTTCGCCGTCGAGCTGGCCCTGCGCGACTGGTCGCGCCGCGACCGGGCGATCGCGAAGCGCCTGCGGCGGGTAGACGATCGCCGCATGGATTTCCTGCGCTCGCTCTTCGGCCAGTTCTGCGGCGAGGAGGACGCCGAGGCCCGGGCGATGCTCGCCTACACGCTCTTCATCGGCAGCTACTTCGTCGCCGGCGGTCACGGCAAGCGACGACGTGCCGAGGTCGTCAAGCTCGCGCTCGACCGCCTTCTCGCCGAGCGCTGGGAGTGAGATGTCCCGCCCCGCGGTTCTCCTCTATGACGGCGACTGCTCCTTCTGCACGAGCTGCGCGCGGCTGATCGAACGGCGGATCAGGCCGGAGGCGGTAATCGTCCCCTCTCAGCTCGCCGACCTCGACGAGCTGGGGGTGACGGAGGAGCAGGCAAGCGAAGCCCTGCAGTGGGTCGGGCCCGACGGAACCGTCCGCTCAGGCCACGAGGCGGTGGCCGAGATGCTTGGCACCGCCGGCCCGGCCTGGCGCCTGTTCGCCCGCCTCCTGCTCCTGCCCGGAGCCTCCAGGCTGGCGGCGGCGGCCTACGCGCTGGTCGCGGCCAACCGCCGCCATCTACCGGGCGGCACGCCCGCCTGCGGGCGCCAGTAGATCGGCGAGGGCTACTCGAAGTCCTCCGCCTCGGAGATCTCGCGCAGTTCGATCTCGCCGGGCTCGTCGTGCGGGTTGGGGCAGCGCTTCATCCACTCGACCGCGTCCTGGAGCGAGTCCACCTGCAGGATCCAGAAGCCGGCGATCAGCTCCTTGGTCTCGGCGAAGGGCCCGTCGGTGACCGTCCGCTCGCCGTCGCCCCCGTAGCTGACCCGGGCGCCCTTCGAGCTCGCCCGCAGGCCGTCGCCGGAGAGCATCACGCCCGCCTCGGCCATTTCTTCGTTGAACTTGCCCATCTCGGCCAGCAGCTCCTGGCTTGGCATCGCGCCCGCCTCGGAGTCCTTGCTTGCCTTGACGATCGCCATCACTCTCATTTCAGGGGGTCCTTTCGGTGTCGTGTGCGCGAGAGCTCGCTACCCGCTTGCTCCCGCCTCTACTACCACGACGAACGGGCGCCGCTGAGATCGACACCGTCCCGGAATTTCTTCGAGGAGCCTTCCTCAAGGAGCGGAGCCGCTGACGACGCCGGTCATCAGCGCCGCCGCCGCGGCATCGTCGAGCCCCTCGCGATCCAGCCGTTGCCAGGTCCAGAAGTCGAGCGCGAGGGCGACGAGCGCTCGCGCCTCGGGGCCGTCGAAGCCGGCGGAGAAGAGCGAGGACAGCTCGGCCAGCATGGGGTCGGTCGAGCGCGCCATCCAGGCCTCGAGCTCGGGCACCGTCGGCCTTTCGCCGAAGACCCGCCGCTGCATCGGGGCGTTTTCGCGGTACCAGCCGTAGAGCGCTGTCAGTCCGGTCCGCAGGCGCTCCTGTGGATCCTCGATGGCGAGGGTCGGCTCCAGGTCGGGCAGCGGGTGTTGCTCCATCCAGTGCGCGCTGCAGGCGGGCAGGAGGGCCTCGAGGTCGGGGAAGTGGTTGTAGACGGTCAGCCGCTGGACGCCGGCGCGGCGGGCGATGTCGGCGACCGTCGTCTTCGCCACGCCCACCTCTTCGTGCAGGGACGAGGCCGCGGCGGCGATTCGTTCGCGGGTCTCCTGCTGCGCCTCGGCGCGAGCCTTCAACTCGTATTTCCGCTTTTCAGTTGACACGGCGTTCAATGATGTTACATTGCGCCGATCGCTAAACGCCTAGTTCATCGAAAGGACAGCATGGAAACGCCCACCGCTCCCAAGATCGTCAAGCCGAGCGAAGGCAAGGCCGGCAGCCTCGGCTCGATCGGGGTCCGCTTCATGATCGACACCGAGGAGACCCATGACGGCGGCTTCTCCCTGGTCGAACACCCGATGCCGCCGCGGGCCCTGGCCGCGCCCCTGCACCGCCACAGCCGCGAGGACGAGTACTCCTACGTGTTGACCGGCAAGATGGGCGCCCTGCTCGGTGACGACGTCGTCTACGCCGAAACCGGCGACCTCGTCCACAAGCCGCGCGACCAATGGCACACCTTCTGGAACGCCGGCGACGAGCCCTGCCGGATCCTCGAGATCCTCTCCCCGGGCGGCTTCGAGAACTACTTCGACGCCCTGGTCGACGCCATCGCGGCCGGCACGATGGAGCCCGAGAAGCTGGGGGAGCTCGAAGAGCGCTACGGCATCGAGCACGACCTCGAGTCGATCCCGGGCCTCTGCGAGCGCTTCGGCCTGACCTTCGGCTAAGCACTGGAGGGCGGCAGGCGCTCATCTCGACGACCCCTAAGCTGAGTGGCGATGCGTCGGCTCGGCCTGGGGATCGTTGCGGTGGGGATTGCGCTGCTGCCGGCTGTCCCGAGCGCTTCGGCAGCGCCGGCGGCCGGCTTCTCTGCGGACCGGGTGATCGTCGAGTGGAGCGCGGGCGCGAGCACGCGTGAGCGCCGCGAGGCTCGTGAGGCGGCCGGAGTCGAGTACGCCGCCGACCTCGGCAATCGCAGGTTCCAGCTGGTCGAAACCGAACCAGGGCAGACGCCGCACGAGGCGATCGGCGACCTGGAAGCCGGCACGGCGGTGGTCCACGCCGAACGCGACGGCTACTACGAGCTGAACTCGGTTCCCGACGACCCCCTCTTCGGTCAGCTCTGGGGGTTTCAGAACACCGGGCTTGGCATCGATGACTTCGAAGGCGCGGTGGCGGGTGACGACATCGACGTGCTCGGCGCCTGGGAACGGACCGTGGGCACGCCGAGCACCGTCGTCGCCGACATCGACGGCGGTTACCGGTTCGAGCATCCCGACTTGGCCAACGTCGCTTGGACAAACCCTGAAGAGATCCCAAAAAACGGCCTAGATGACGACGAGGACGGGATCGTCGATGACGTCAACGGCGCCGATTTCGTCGGGCCCGATGCGGACGCCCCCGCCGTCGACGGCGACCCGACCGACGACGATCCGTACACCAAAGGTCACGGGCTTCACACCGCGGGGATCATCGGTGCCCAGGGGAACAACGGCATCGGCGTCACAGGTGTGGCGCAGAACGTCAGGATCATGCCGCTACGGGCCTGCTCTGAGGCCGGGCGCTGCCCGTTCTCGGCCATCGTCGCGGCGGTCAACTACGCCGGCGCCCACGGGGCACGGGTGGCGAACATGTCGCTGGGAGGTGAAGAGCGCCAGGAAGTGCTCGCCGACGCGATCGCCGCCAACCCGCAGACCCTCTTCGTGATCTCGGCCGGCAACTCAGCCGTGAGCAACGAAGTCACCCCCGAGTACCCCTGCGTCTTCGACCCCCTCGCCGAAGCGAAGGGCCCGGTCGACAACGTGGTCTGCGTCGCCGCTACCGACCAGGCCGACCGTCTGGCCGAATTCTCCAACTGGGGCGTGAACAGCGTCGACCTGGGCGCGCCGGGCACTGAGATCCTCAGCGCCGCGCCCTATCGCTACCTGGTCAAGGACGACTTCGAGCTCGACGACTTCACCTCGAAGTGGACCGACAGCGGCGCGGACGGTGGCTTTGCCCGTACGAACGAGTCGCCGCTTGCCTCGTTCGGGATCAGCGATTCGCCCGGGGCGACGCCGGTCGCCGGCTCGGAACGGGCCTCGACGTCCGCTCCCGTCACCCTTCCTCCCGGCTACCAGAGCTGCGGGATCGACATCGTCACCGCCTCCCCTGGGGGCTTCGTCGAAATCCTCATCGACGGGGAAGGCGAAGGCTTCAGCATCGCCAGGGCCGGCCGCAGTTCCCACAACCTCCTCGACGAATTGAGCAGCGGCGGCGAAGTGTCGGTGCGGATCTCCTACACCGCCGGCCAAAACCCCGGTCCCAAAAGCGGCGCCTGGATCGAAGAAATCGACCTGCACTGCGTCGCGAAGCTGGGCGAGGCGGACGGGTACCGCTTCGCGGAAGGGACCTCGATGGCGGCTCCGTTCGTGACCGGCACCGCCGCCCTGCTGTTCTCGCTCAAACCGGCGGCGAGCGTGACCGAAGTGCGAGAAGGGCTGCTTGCGAGCGTCGACGCGGTTTCCTCGCTGAAAGCGAAGACGACCTCCGGGGGCCGCCTCGACGCCGGCGCCGCGACCGACCTCTTCGACCCGGTCGGGCCGGCTGCTCCCAGCCTCAGTGCCACCAACCCCGCCTCGCCGTCCAAAGACAACCAGCCGCGGCTGAAGGGCTCGGCGCAAGCTGGGAGCAGCGTCGAGATCTACGCCAATCCCGACTGCTCCGGCTCGCCGGTCGCCAGCGGCAGCGCTGCTCAACTCGCGGGCGCGGGCATCGCGGTCACGGTGGCCGACGAAAGCGTCACCGAATTCTCCGCGACGGCGACCGACCTGGTGCCGTTGACCTCGGTCTGCTCGGCGCCGATCTCCTACGTGGAGGACAGCGACCTGGTGGCGCCGGCGGCGCCGCAGCTGACGGGCACCGATCCCGCTTCGCCGAACGCGAGCGGCACGCCGCGGATCCTCGGCACCGCCGAGGCGGGGTCGACCGTGACGGTCTACGCCGGCCAGGCTTGCGAAGGCTCGCCGCTCACCGCTGCAAGCGCAGCCAAACTCGAAGCGCCCGGCATCGCCGTCGAAGTCCCCGAGGGCGTCACCGCCGACTTCTCGGCGACCGCCACCGATGCGAGCGACAACACCTCCGCCTGCTCGGAACCGATCTCCTACTCACGCCTGAAAGCGACCGAACCCGGCGGTGGCTCGACCGATGGGGGTGGGGGTTCTACCACCGGGGGTGGGGGTGATAGCGGTGGTGGCGGCGCAACCTCCGCTGCCGAGTGCGTCGTTCCCAAGCTGGTCGGCAAGACGCTGGCGCAGGCGAAGGCCTCACTGAAGGTCGCAGCCTGCCAGCTCGGAAAGGTGCGAAAGCCAAGGCCTCGCCGGGGCCACCGCCCGCCGCCGCTCGTCGTCAAGGCGTCGACTCCGGCCCCCGGCGCGAAGCCCGCCGACGGCAAGGTCGACCTCACGCTCGCGCCGAAGCCGCGCAAAGCGCACCGATAGCGTCCGGCTGTGCGCATCGCCACCTGGAACGTCAACTCGGTCAAGCAGCGGCTGCCGCGCCTGCTGCCCTGGCTGGACGAACGGAGCCCGGATGTCGTCTGCCTGCAGGAGACGAAGCTGACCGACGACGCCTTCGAGCAGCTGCTGCGGGAGGAGCTGAGCGGCCGCGGCTACGAGATCGCCGTGCACGGCGAGGCGAGCTGGAACGGCGTGGCGATCCTTTCGCGCGTGGGCCTGGAGGAGGTCGAGCCGGGACTGGCGGGCGCGCCGGGCTTCCCGCATCCGGAGGCCCGCGCGGTGGCCGCGACCTGCGGCGGCGTCCGGGTCTTCTCGGTCTACGTGCCGAACGGGCGCGAGCCGGGTTCCGACCACTACGAGTACAAGCTCGCCTGGCTGGCGGCACTGCGCGACGCGGTGGCGGCGGATCCTGAGGCGACGGTCGTCTGCGGGGACGTCAACATCGCCCCGGCCGACGAGGACGTGTTCGACCCGGAGGCCTACGTCGGCCAGACGCATGTGACGGCGCCCGAGCGCGCGGCGCTGGCGGAGCTGCAGGCACTCGGCCTGCGCGACGTCGTCCGCGACCGCTGGCCCGGCGAGCGAGTCTTCACCTACTGGGACTACCGGGCCGGGATGTTCCACCGCGACCTCGGAATGCGGATCGACCTGGTCCTGGCCGGCGCCCCGGTCGCCGAGCGGGTGCGCGCCGCCTGGGTCGACCGTCAGGCGCGCAAGGGCAAGGGCCCGAGCGACCACGCCCCGGTCATCGTCGACCTCGACGAGGCTCCCGACGGCGACATCGGCCCGGTCGTGCCGCCGCCCTCTGCGCCGGTCACCACGCGCGGCGCGGTCAAGCTGCCGCAGTCGGATTAGCCAGGGAGGGCGCGCTCGAAGCCGGGGCTCAGTAGCCCGGGCTCGCCTTCATCTTGTGGCGCTCGCTCGGGTGGGCGCCGCCCTTGGCGTCGAGCGTTTCGCAGGCGGTCTCCAGGTCGCCCGCCAGGCGGTCGACGTGCTCGCGGCTGAGCGTCTGCTTGACCAGCGCCCGCAGCACTTTCACCTCTTCGGCGTTGGGCGGCATCGTGTAGGCGGGGAGCATCCAGCCGCGCTCGGCCGAGAGCTGCCAGGAGACGTCGAACTCGTCGTAGCTCTTGCCTTCGGCCAGCTTGAAGGCGACCAGCGGCAGCTGCTCTTTGTCGGCGCCGATCAGCTCGAAGTTGCCGCTCTCCTCGAGTTTCTCCGCCAGCGCCTTGGCGTTCAGCTCCATCGCCTTCATCACGTAGGCATAGCCCTTGCGGCCGAGGCGGACGAAGTTGTAGTACTGCGCCAACACCATCGAGGCGCCGGTCGAGAAGTTGAGGGTGAAGGTGGCGTCGGTTTTGCCCAGGTAGTTCTCGTAGAAGACGAGGTCCTCGGCGAGGTCGGCTTTCTCGCGGAAGACGAGCCAGCCGATACCGGGGTAGACGAGGCCGAACTTGTGGCCGGAGACGTTGATCGAGCGCACCTGCTCGAGCCGAAAGTCCCACTCGGAGTCGGGGTAGAGGAAGGGCCAGACGAAGCCGCCCGAGGCGCCGTCGATGTGCAGCGGCACGTCGAGGCCCTTCTCGCCCTTCAGGTCGACCAGCAGCTCGTTGATGCCGACGATGTCGTCGGCGTGACCGGTGAAGGTGGTGCCGAGCACGGCGGCGACCCCGATCGTGTTCTCATCGACGTGAGGCTCGACGTCCTCGGGGCCGATCGTGTACTTGCCTTCCTGCAGCGGCACGATCCGCGGTTCGACGTCGAAATAGCGGCAGAACTTCTCCCAAACCACGTGCACGTCACCGCCAAAGACCAGGTTCGGCTTGTCCGTCGCCTTCGATTCCTTCTCCCGCCGTTCCTTCCACTTCCACTTCAGCGAGAGCGCCCCCAGCATGATCGCCTCCGAGGACCCCTGAGTCCGGCACCCCGTCGTCTCCCCAGGAGCATTGAAGAGATCGGCCAGCATGCGGATGCACCGCTGCTCGATCTCCGCCGAGATCGGATACTCCGCATGGTCGATGAAGTTCCGGTACAGGTTCTCGGCAATCAGCCGCTGCGCCTCCGGCTCCATCCAAGTGGTGACGAAGGTGGCGAGGTTCCGCCAAGGATCCCCCTCTAGAACCATTTCCTCGTCGACCAGCCGCATCGCGTCGAGAGCCGACATCCCGTCTTCGGGGAAAGGACCATCCGGTGCGTCTTCGATCAGGAAGCGACTGCCGTAGAGCGCTGCCTCTTCGCCGGGCGTCGGGTTGCTCACGCCGCCAGCCTAAACGACCGAGGCATAGGGGGCGACGTTTGCGCGACGAGCCCTTGGTTCAGCCGTCGATCAGGCGAGACGCCGACCTCTTTGCCAGGCTCATCCGCCGCGCAGCAGTTCGGTCCGTACCTGCCTGCGCTCGCGGCTGGCCTCGGCCGCTGTCTTGCTCGCACGGCGCTGGAGGTGAAGGACACCCAGGAGTGCGGCGAAGCTGAGCAGGATGAGCAGCGCGACCATCACCCAGAACCCCCAGTGCTTGCCCTGGCCGGGAACCCAGGTATTGGCTCCGTAGAAGCCGACCACCAGGGTCGGGACGAGGAAGACGGCAGCCGCGATCTCGATTCTCCGCTGCATTCGCTCGCTGTGTTCTCGCTGTTCCTCGCTTTGTTCGAGATGCAGCAGCCCGAAGGACTGGCGCAGCCGCTCACTCAGCTTGGCCAGGCCGGCGAGGGCTTTGTCGACGCGGTCGTCGACTTCGATCACCGCGGCATGGTCGCCTGCCGGTAGCCAGGCCTTCCCGAGGTCAGCCCGTAGGCCGGGGCGATTGAGCGGGTTGAGCCAGTCACGCATAACCGCCATCAGTCCCCAGAGCTCCGGCAGCTCGTCTCGGTTGTCCAGATCGTCATTGACGTAGAGGCTGAGCTCCCAGTCCTCCAGCCAGCTGAAGAGCGCTCTGTGTGCGGGCGCGTAGCTCAGCGCGAGCTCGTTCATGACGGCGACGCCGAGGTCACCAGGCCCGCCGCCGCGACGACGCGACCAGCGTTCAGCCACCCCGTCGAATACCGCCTCGGCCGAATCGGGCTGATCTTCGTCGATCTTGATCGCGCCCTGGAACGTCCTGCCTGGGTGCCAGCAGCTGATCAGCCATCGCTCGCCGGCGAGCAGCTCGACCGGCTGAAATCGGAGGGCGCCGACTCCCTGCGCCGTGCCGCGCTCGCGCTGCTGATCGCGGCGGAGGGCCTCGATGGCGAACGTCGAGGCCAGGCGGATGGTCCCCCCTCCGTAGGAGATTCCGGCCGGCGCGTCGTCCGGCGTCAACAGGTCCTCCAGCATCTGTTTCGTCAACCCCGGGCAGTTCGTGGCGAGAAGATCAAAGGCCTCCTCGGTGAGGTCGGGGCCGCAGACGAGCTCAAACCAGCGAAACGCACCGTCGCCGAGCGGATCGTCGGGACTGCAGGCTTCGGGTCGAGCTCCGGCCTGCCAGGCACTCGTTCGCCGCAGCCAGTCGGGTGCGGAAGCCGCGCTCATCCGAGGTTCAGCAGCGCCGGCTCACGTCCGGCGGCTTCGGTGGGGATTGCCTTGATCTTCTCGCTGACCTTGTATTTGGCCGAGAAGAAAAAGCCGCCGCACTCGTCCTTGACGCTGCATTCGATGCACTCCGGGTGGTACTCGTTCTTCCAGTCCGAGATCGACCTCACGGCGTAGGGCCACATGGCGCGCGGGAGCAGGCAGAGCTGGTGGTTGTAGATCATCGTGTGGATGCGGCTGCGATCAAGCAGCGTCACTGCCTCGGTGAGCTCGTCTGCGTAGTCGGTCGGGTCGATCCAGAGCTGAGGGATGTTGGCGCGAGCGAGCCCGATCATCTCCAGGCCCATCAATGCCACCTGATCGACGAAGGGCAGGTTACGAGCGATGAACTCGGCGATTTCAGGCAGCGCCGGAGCGGTCTGCTTGTGGAGCACGACGCGGATCTCGGTTCGCTGCCCCAACTGAGCGAGGTTGAGAATTCCGGGGATCGTCTGGTTGAAGGCGCCCTCGGCCTGGACGACATAGTCATGGCGGGCCGGCTCCGCTCCGTAGATCGGGATGCCGACCATCATGTTCGGGTTGTCGATCGAGGCCCAGGCGGCCGCGAACTCGGGGTCTGCGAAGCGGGTGCCGTTGGAGAGGACGTGGACCTCTGCCTCCGGGTGCAGGTTGCGGCAGAGTCGCAGGAGGTCGATTACTCCCTGCCCGTAGAGGGTCGGCTCGCCGCCGGTAAAGCCGATCTCGGCGGTATCGCGCGGCAGCAGCCGCATCAGCTCGAAGGCCTCGGCCAGCAGGCGGTCGTCGTTGGCGGTCTTCGGCGGCTGCGAGCACATCAGGCAGTAGTGGTTGCAGCGCTCGGTCAAGAGGACGCTGTTCTGGCGGCTCTGGTTGCGCCAGAGCACCCGGATTCGTTCACCGTCGTCGCTGACCGAGATGACGTCGTCACCGCTGAGATAGTCGAGCTCGGGTGGTAGGCGCAGGACAAACGCGCTGTCCAGACGGTTGGGCCCTTCGCTCCTCGTCAGGTAGAGATCAAACCCCTCCGGCGCCTGGTCCTCATCGCCGACGAGGAACGCGCGCGAGCCTCGCTGCGAGTTCAGCGTGTCGGCGTCGACGAGTCGCCAGACCGAGCGGGGCAGGGGCGCCTCGAAGGGAGCGCTCAACGCTTTGCCGCGCAGGGCGATCAATGTCCCGCCCAGGTCTGGAACAAGGCCCGCGTAGTCGCGTCGCCTTCGTATCTCTCCAGCAGCAGCTTGAAGATCGCCATGTTGCGGCGGCAGAAGCCGGAGGTTGGCTTGCGGCCGAGGAAGTCACCGCTTGTGGCGTGGTGGTAGGTCGGGTCTGAGCCGCAGTAGGTCTCGAAGGCGCAGTCCTGGCACATCGGTGCGCTGGGGGCAAACGACTCCTCCAGGGGCGCCAATAGTGCCTCCGAGAGCATGATCTCCTCGTAGGAGTCGTCATGGAGGTTGCCGAGGCGGAAAGTCTTGTCGCCCATCTCCGCCAGCATTCGCCCCTCGTCGGAGGCGTAGACGTCACCGTCGTAGTTGTAGACGATCGCCCCGATCCCGATGCCGGCCGGCGAGGTCAGGTCGACGTAGCCCGGGTCGTCGTTCGTGAGCATCTTCTTCAGGATCAGCGCTGCGTACTGCTCCACCATCGGAACGCCCCGCGCATTCAGTTCGATGATGTAGTCGAGCCCCTCCTCGTAGAAGGGAAGCCAGTGATCGACGTCGTACGCGTTGAAGCTCTTGGTTTTGATCGCGAAGCCGTAGGGAGAGAGCGTTCGCAGAAAGATGCTGGTCAGTCCCTGCTCGACATAGGCGTCGACGATCTCGCGGACCCGGCCGAGGCTCGAGCGCGTTGTCGTCATCAGAGCCGAGACGCGGTCGACGCCGAGCTCCTCACGCACCCGTTGGATCCCCGCCGTCGCTAGCTCCCAGCTATTGCGCCCGGGCCGCGGGCGGTTCTTGTTGTGAAGGTCGGCGGGCCCGTCGAGCGAGGTGGAGATGTAGACGTTGTGGGCGCGACAGAAGTCGAGCACCCTGTCGTCAAGGAGCGCCAGGTTGGTGGCGATCACGAAGCCGAGGTTCTTGTGCTCGGTTTCGTTACGGGTCTCAGCGGCCTCTACGACTTCTTCGATCAACCCGAAGTTGAGCAGCGGCTCACCGCCCTGGAACTCGATCTTGATGTTCTGGGAGGGGGAGCGAAACGCCGAGTCCAGGGCTAGGGCCGCTGTCTCCGACCTCATGTCGAAGGCCTCGCGGTCTGAGCTCTGGCGCGATACCTGGCAATAGGGACAGGAATGCTCGCAGCGCAGCGAAGCGACGAGGATGTGCAGTGAGGTGAATTCCGCCAGCCGGCGATAGCGAGTGCGGGCCTTGATCGCGAGCAGTTCTACCGGTAGCTCGTCATCTTTCTCGCGGATCACGTGCTTGGCGCGAAGCCGCCGCACCAGCGGGGAATCGGTAGGCAGGTCGCTCGAGCCCAGTTGCTCGAACTCCTCGGCGCTCAGGAAGAGGTGCTCGCCGACGAGATTTGTCAGCAGGACCCTGCCGCGGATCCGCTCGAAGCGGAAGGGCAGCAGCTGCCAGTCGGCGCTCGCGGCTTGAAAGGCAGCCGGCTCACGAAACTTAGACATCTGTCTCGATCAGGCCGGTCTTCGAGAAGGCGAGGGCGAGCACCAGGTTTCGGACGTCACTGGTTTCGGCTCGGATCCGCTCGCGCAGTACCTGGTCGAGCGCCTCGTTGCGGAAGTCATCGAGGACCGCCTCTGGCCTTTCAGTGCCGTCGGCGACGCGCACGTTCACCTCGATCGCTTTCGCCCCCTCGGAGATGTCGCACGAGAGTCGGTCGGAGAACCGATACGCGGCGCGTTGGACCGCATCGAGGGAATACCCGGCGCGATCGAAGGAGAGTTTGGCCTCACTCATCTGCTGCGGGCGCCAAGCTGGGAATACCTGGCGTCAGGAGCTCGAGTAATGCGAAGAGTGCGAGGCATGAGAGGTGTGCGAGTAGTGCCCACCTCCACTGGAGGAGTAGTGCGAGTGATGGGAGTGGTGGGAATGGTGACTGTGATGGGAGTGGTGACGGGCACTTGCGGGGACTGCATCGTCGTTTGGCAGGGCGAGGAGGGGAGCCTCGGCCGCTCCGGCGATGGGGCCGGCACTTCGAGTGATCGCCGCCTGCGCACGCCCGATGCTGAGGCCTGTATCAGCGGCTGTGGCGGTTGCGCCCTGGGGGAAGATCGCCGCCAGCGCTACTCCAAGCGGTACCAGTACCGGTCTCCGTTTCATCCAGCGGCGACCTTATCCGTACCAATTGAGATATGTCAAGCACTGAAAGCTTTTCGTTCAGACGAGAGGCCGGAAATGCCGCCACCGCGGCAAGTCGTGGCGCGTTCAGTAAGACTCCGCGCGGGTGTATCCGCGGTCGGCAAATCTCATCGCGTCCCGCTGGGCCCTCTCGGTCTTCGCGGTCGCCTCCTTCGTCGCTCTCCTCGCGGCGTCGACGGCCCGGGCGGAAACGAGCGCCGACAGTGGCGTTCCGCCCGTGTGCGCCTCGCCTGACTACGACTACTGGGTGTCGCACGTCGGCGACTACGACGAAAGCATCGAAGGCAGCAGCAAAAGCGACATTCGCCTCCACGTCGACTACGAGACCGGGGTCGGCGCCTCGCTCGGCTGCGCCTTCCAGTCGCGGCAGTAAGGGCATCAGGTGTGCACGGGGCCCGGTGGCGGGCCGCCATGCACGACCGCTTACGAGTACGTGCCGCACATCCCGGTGACGGCCTTTCCGGACACGATCGACGCCGCCGGCGGCGATCACCAGAACGTCCACGTCAACGCTCCGGGGACGACCCTTGGATACGAAGAAAGCGGCGGCAGGGTGGGCTGGGGCTCGTGCTTCCCGGGCGTGACCTACGACCCCGGCTTCTGCAACCCGGCGCTGTTCAAGTTCGAAACGGGCGGGTTCCCCGTGGCCGGCGGCCAGATGCTCTATCGCTTTCGCGACGAGACCGGCCACTTCAGCGGCAGGTGGACGCTCTCCTACGGAACGCTGTCGCCGGGCTTCCGGCTGGAGCACACAGGCATGGCCCCGTGCGATCGCCTCGTCTCCTCCTGCGACTACGACGTGATCTTCAACCGCGACCCCCTCAACAAGCCGGCGGTCGGTCGCGACGCGCAAGTGCTGCTGCTCCTGCCCTCCGTCCACGCCGGCGTCTATCCGGAAGACGCCAGCCCTCCCGCAGCGGTCCCGCTGCTCGTCATCCAGTCGGCAGGCGGCGACGCCAGTGGCAACAACGGCAGCCCCGAAAGCGGCCCGGGCTCACTCACCGGAGCCATCGTCCCGCCGGTCACTGCCAGCCCTAAACCGCGCAAGCCCATCACTTGCAAGAAGGGCTTCAAGAAGACGAAGGTCAAAGGCAAGAGCAAGTGCGTGAAGGCGAAAAAGCGCCACAACAAAGGCGGGAAGAAAGCGCACCAATGAGCGGCGAGCCGCCCCGGCCGCCCTCGCGGCAAACTGCCTTCTAGTGGAGCTAGGCGGATTCGAACCGCCGACCTCCTGGGTGCGATGACTCGGCTCTGGCCGGGGATTCGGCGTTAGAAGGTGCTGATTAGCAGGGGATTCGCGTACGCGGCCCAGAGTCGCCGTCGGCGCGGATATGCACGGATTAGCGGGCATTGTCGGCGTTTCGGGCACTCCTGGCGCCGAGTGCCTCGGGATATTGCTGCCTTGTCGCTCGTGGCAATACGTTGCTGAGAAGCGCCGGGCGGAAGGCACGGTAGCTTTCCGGCGTGGCGAGCGTCTCCGAGCTGCTCTCGATCTTCGAATCGACTGAAGACCTTGAGAAGGCCGAGGACGCGCTCGGCCAGATCGCTGCGCTGGAGCGGCCAGCGGACCTCGAGCTCGGCGAGTGCTACGACGGACTCGCCGAGGTCGCGGCTGACGCGGGGGATCTCGAGCTTGCTGTCCGGGCGCAGCGACGCGCGCTCGAGTATGGCTGCCGGGAACCCAATCTGGCTAGGCAAATGCTTGGCTGGTACCTGCTCGAAGCCGGCGATCGCGAGGAGGGCGAGGCAGTTTTCGCCGCCGCCCGGGCCGAACGCCCCGACGATCCGTGGCTCCTCTCCGCGCTCGGTGCTGCGAGGAGGGGTTCCGGTGACGACCTGGGTGCCCTGAGCGCCCTCGACGAGGCGCTCGAGCTTGCGAAGGCCGGGAGCGATTCCGCCCTGACCCGACGGCTCAGGGCGGAACGCCTGGAATGCAGGGAGGACCAGAACCTGCCACCGGACGAGGACGACCGACTCGCGGTGTCCGCCGAACCCGCCTTTCCGGACGCTGCCACCTACGCGGTGGCCTGGTACCCGCGCAACCAGATCGCAGCCGCCCTGGAGCGCTGGCCCTCGCTCGCCGGGGATCTGGAGGATCCGGACGCCTACTGCAGGATCATCGAGGCTCGCCTGCGCGAGGTGCGGAGTGCGACCGGCCAGGTGCCGTCGGTGGCGCCGCTCGAAGTCGATGCCTTGGTTCAGTTCGCCTCTGAGCACGGGTTGGATCCCGATTCCGGTTCCGCCAGGAGCCGTTTCGCGGCCGTTCTGGGCAGCCGCGGGGAGACCGTGCCCTGGCCACCCGGCAGGAACGAGCCGTGCTGGTGCGGCTCAGGACGCAAGTACAAGCGCTGCTGCGGCTGAATAAGAGAGGCGGGGCTTGGCGGTACTAACCGGCCGGCTCGGCGCGCGTCGGGGCGGCTTGAACTTCGACTGACTCAACCTCGCCTTCCGCGACCCCGAGCAATCCCCGACTCGCGGCGAAGCGCGCTCGCCTGGCGCTTGGTCAAGCGATCGCCCTCCTCGCCTTGGTCGATCGCCTGTCCGACGAGCGCCGTCCCCAGGTGCGTCTTGTGCGCCTGGCGGATCGCATGCACCGGAGTGACGATCGCGATTCCCTCGTGCTGGGTGATCTGAGCTGCTCCCAAATCCTCGTGGTGCAGCATGTAGGCCAATGGCACGCTGCGCCGGACGCGGTGGCTGCGGGGGAGGGTGATGTGAATCTTCGCCGGGTGGACATCGCTCAGCTCATAGAGCTCCAGCGCCGTCTCGTGGGAGAGGACGCCGTGCGCCCCACGCGGCCAGAGCGTCGCCTCCATGTAAGGGTCAAGACGGCTCGCCGGTGTAAGGGGGAGGCGGTACAGACCCGTCCCGCGGCGCTCGATCTGCCCTCGCTCGGCCATGCGCACGAGGGCCATCGGGCTGATGCCCAACTCCCGCGCGTCGTCTGGCGTCACGAAGCCATACCGCTCATTGGCGACCTCGGCCAGCTGCGTGTAGGCACGTCCGGGCATGTGGACAAATTAGCACAAAATATGCTAATTCATCCCGAAACGTCTTGGTTGCGCTGTCGCGCGAAACTAAAGCCATGCTTGATCTACCTCTGACGCGGCTGTCTCAGGTCCGCGAAACCAAAGCTATACTTTGGCTATGCATGACCGACCCGACATGCGGGGACTTGAGGCGACCGCCTACTCCCAGCACGGCTACTTCACCACGAGCCAGGCCCGTGAGCGTGGACTCAGCAGCCAGCTTCTGAGTCACTACGTGCGCGGGAACCGGTTCGAGCGGGTGCGGCGCGGGCTCTATCGCCTACCCGGCTTTCCTCGCCCGGAAGACGACGAGATGCGGGAGAAGTGGATGGCGGTTGGCGCCGAGAAGGCCGTTCTCTCGCACCAAAGCGCGCTCGCCCTGCTCGATCTCAGCGACAACATTCCCAATGCGGTCCACCTGCTCCTCGGACGTAGATACCGCGGCCTGCGCCGTCCGGCCGGCGTCGTCATCCACACCCGCCCCGACGAGGAAGAGGTCAACACTGTCTGGCGCGAAGGGCTCCGCCTAACCTCACCGGCGCGAACGCTCGTCGACGTAGCCGGGGAAATTCAGCCCGAGCAACTGGAGATGGCCGTGCGGGCAGGCACTCGGTCGCGGGCTGCTCACGGCGCGGGAACTCGAAGCCGAGGCACGACGGCGCGGTCGCCACGACGCACTGAGCGGTGTCCTCGCGGCGGTGACATCGTGAGATACGAGAGCGCTGCCGCGTTTCGCAGGAGCATGAGCTCAGCGCCTTAGGTAGGGGTAGGATTCCGCCTAATGGGACTGTTTGGTACACGGGATTCACGGCAAGCCGCCGAAACTTCGGCAGAACCAAAGCCGATCAGTCCAGACGAGGTTCAGCTTGACGTGCTGCGCGATGTCGTTATGAGTCTTTGCTCGGCCATCGGAACGAGCAACCCACAGATCGACGCAGCCATCGCTCATCTGCGTACAGCATGTGGAATGGTCGACCCCGACAAGGCCATGGCGACGATGGGCGCCTACGACGCAGACCCAGGATACTTCGACCGCCCGGGACGCTGGCTGGCTGTTGGTGCGGCAAAGGCCAACGCGAGTGACCAGCCGGATCTCGCAGTTCTGGCATATGCGTGGATCTTTATGTGGACAACAAGCATGGAGCCCAAGTTGTCGGGCAGTAACCTGATTGTTCTAGGTCTGAATCGGACACCTAGAGATGCCGTGGAGGCATTGATCGCACAAGCAGAGATTGCCCTGCCACGGATAGATCCCGATCAGGTGCTCGTGACAACTGGTACGCCTGAAGAGCTAACGGGTCGAATGATCGGAGCGGCACTGGAGCAGCACAAGGTTTCCCTTCAGGGCACGCCGAGCGCCTAGGACCCCCGAGCACAAGCCAGCCGCGATTTGAGCGTGATCAATCGCGACTCACCGCATCCCCCGGCGAACGGGGTACGGTTCGGGCGTGCGTTACCGTCTCTCACTGCCGGAAAGCAATGGCGCCGAGGCAGTGCGTGGCTTCATCGACGATTGGATCGAGCAGCCAGCCCTGCGGCGGATCGTAGAGGCCGAGGGTGGGCAATGGCCATTAGGCTCACTTGAGCAGAGGGTCGATGCGCTACATGACTTCAGCGCTCGCTGGGACTTCCGTGGCGGCGTCGAGCGATTGGAGATCAACCCTTCCTCTAGTCAGGACCGCGACGAGAACCTGCTCACGGACGCGGCCGAGTTGGGAATGACGGCTGCCGATCGTCCGACTGACGACCGATATGACCACGCGCTTGTCCTTGGGGGTACCGCCTTGGCCAGCGTCTACCGTCTGCGGCGGCTTTACGAACTGCGAGAGGACGGACTCGACATAGGCCGGACGGCAGTGCTGACCGCCCTGCGTGAAATCGGCGAGCCAGAGCTGCGGATCGTTCGCGAACGCCCCGAGATCGCAGCGGTCGTTGACCGTTCGCCGCGCACGGAGTTCGAAGTGATGACGCATTCGGTTGAGTTGTTCAGCGGATCTAGTTCTGAGGTGGAGCGCACGCCGAACGAAAACCCCCACCTGGCGTCGGCGATGGCGCGGCTCGGCGACGTGCTCGTGCTCGCCGCACCGTCAGCCGATCCTGGTCGCCGCGCGAATAGCCGTGATAACTACGACGCTTACATTGGCCAGATTGGCCCAGTGGATTCGGTTCTTGTCGTGACCAGCAGCATCTATCTGCCGTATCAGTTTTTCGTGGCCTTGCAAGCCCTTGGTTGGGAGCAGCCTCGCACCATCGAGGCTGTCGGTTTCCCGCCCGAATGGATGCAAGGAATCCTTACTGGCCCTCAGAACATCCTTCAGGAGATCCGCAGCGCCCTTTTCGGAGCGCGCAACACACTGCAAGTACTGGCGGCCTCCGAGCCCAGGTAGGTCTACCGACGCAAGCGGCGCTCGGCACCCCGTACCTTTCGCCGCAGCTTCCACTCGCCGTACCGTGCTCTCAACCCTATCGAGTTCGGCTCGTTCGCGAAACCGCCGTGCGTGCTTACCCCACTTCCGTCGGTGTGCAAGAGCACAAGGCGAGCCTCACCATCTCTTCGAGCTGCCGGGCGCTTGAGGGAGAGCTCGCGCCCCCGGTGCTTCGGATGGTGCAGATGGTAGGAGATGCTGGCGTTGTAGAGGTCGACGAGACGGTAGCCAAAGCGGGCCTGCGGGCGCCCCTTTACCGGAGCATTTTCCCGCTCGAGGTATGGCAACAGAAGCGTTCCTACCCTGACGAAAATAGTGTGGTACTGCTGTAGCGCGCTGCGCAGTGCCAAGCCGTCAACGACGTATTGCGCTACGTCGTTCATTGCGCCGACCACGACCCTCGCATCGCGCTTTTGCTCGGCGCTCAGTTCGTCGAGCTCCTTCCACGTATCGAAATCGTCGTGTCCCGCCTGGGGTGCCAGCTGTTCCACCACGGATACGTGAATGGGAAAGCTCATCTGCAATCGGCTTCGTGCCTCCTGGGAGCGCACAAACGCCGCCTGAAATTGGATCGTCGCCTGCGCACGGGAGGCAGCGGTAGCAGCGCGCAGCTGCAAAATGACGAATCCCACCCCGATCGCCGCGATCACGGCACTTGCGATCCCCATCCAGTCAGCCATCCTCGGAGCTCACGTCGTCATCATCCATAGAACGCGGGGCTCACCGAGCCCGGCTGGCGGATATTGGCTGTTGTTGCGGAGTTCGGATGGCAGTGCGGTCCAGGCCGGGATTGCATGTGCATCGCCGCTCAGGCCCAGGCCAATAGCGGCCTGAGCGCCAAGCCAGTGCGCCCCCCTTTCCGCAGCGAGGCGAGCGAGCTCCGCGAAACGATCACTTGCGCCAGCATTGCCGCGGAGACGATCAAGCTCTGCGAGGCCGAGGTCGGCCCACGCGCTGGCGACCGGGCACGACGGGTTGTCGGCGACGCGACGCAGAAGCCGCTCGGCGTCATCGTGTTCGTTGCGCGCGAGGTAGACATCGGCGAGCACGAGCGCACGGTCGTCGAAGTAGCGCCCACCGAGCTCCTCCGCGTCTGAGAGATCTACGCTTGGGGAGGCTTCCTGACCGATCGCGAGCCTCACGCGGTCAGCAAGTACTCGGCCCGTGACCACGTCGGCGATCGGACCTGGCCGGCCCTCCTGCTCGAACCTGCGCATAGCGCTGTCCAATGCGTCGCGAGCGGCGTCCGGATTACGTTCGTAGCAGAGAGCGATGCCATCGAGCCAGAACCCCCAGGCCCGCCAGCGCGGTATCGCATACCGTCCGGTTCGCTGACGGAGCTCGAACGCGTAACGGCGAGCGTCACCGAACCTCCCCTGGTAGATAGACGAACAGCCCTGATCGAGTACGGCACCTGCGTGGCGCTCGGGATCGCCGGCTGCCGAGAGTCCGGCCTCGGCAGCGTCTGCGGCCCGACGCGCTTCATCAATGCATAGCTTGTAGCGATGGCCATAGGCGAGGTAGTAGTAGTCCGTCGGTGCACCTCGGTGCTCTACTGCCCAGCGGGCGAATTCCTCCACACGGTCCCAGTTGCGTTGCTGCAGCCTCAACGCCAGCGCGCCCGTGATCAGGTAGTCACGCGCGGCTCGTGGCCGGAGGCCGTTGAGAACGCTGCGGTGGTCGGCGAGCCCTTCAACGAGCTCGGCGATGTGTCCATCGCCATAGAGGCTTCGGTTCATTGCCCAGCGGATGTGTGCTGGTAGAGAACGCACGCGCAGGTGAGCCGCGTCAGCCCGTCGCGCCGTTCTCAGGGCTGACTCATCGGCTTGCCACTCGCCGAAGCGCTCGACCAGGCGCGCGTGAACGATCGCGGGTGGCGTTGGAATTGGCAGACGAACGTCCAGCGGAGGTCGATCGCCTTCCAGCATTTCGTCCGCGAGGCCGGGGTCGGGTGCGACCCCGGCGTCGGCGGCGAGCGTAAGGAATGCCTTCGCCGTCACTTGCCGCGGGTCCTCTGGGTCCTCAGTTCGCGGGGGAGGTACGAACGTGATCGTCGATTGAGGGAACGCTCTTTCGATTTCGCGCCGCACATCGCAGTACGGCTCGAACCAGAGGATCTGCTTCGCCGCGGCAAAGGTCTCCTCAAGGAGGCGGTAGAGGTCGGCATCAGCGCCGCGATATCCGAAGACGACCACGATTGCGCCTGCCGTGATGCTCACGAGATGGCGGATCGCATCGTTCGTGATGGGCGCCAGCAGCTCCGCGTCCGTGAATGCGAGCGTGCGCGGGTCCTCTGCGGTCCCGTGAAACTTCACGAGGCTCGCCGGTCTCGCGGAACTCAAGGGGGGGAGCACGCTTGGGCCGATGCGCCGAGCACTTCGAGACGGCACAGCTCGACCCGCACGTCGCGGCGGCTCGCCGCTCGCCGCCTCTACGCCGAGGTCGACGTTCGTCGTCCACACGGTGCCGCCGCACGCGAGAACGCGCGCCGCGACGTCGTGCACAGCGTTCGCCTCCGAGCGGCCGAGCGCAGCAGCCACCTGATCTGCAAAGGCGACGCCGAAGCGGCGCAGCGTGCCGAAGAGCACCTCAGCAGGAATCTCGGGCTCGGCAAAGCTGGGGTAACCCGACCGGCACCACCGGCCGTCGACTGGCTGCCAGCCGATGCTCCTGAGGATCCCCGCAAAGAGCTCGCTGAAGTTAGGAAGTCGGCTCGGCGGAGCCATCGACGCACCAGCGCCGAGAAAAAGCAGCCAGCGCGACGCTGGAGCGGACGCTAGCCGATCGTCGTGCGTGTTCACGATCAGCCCCATCGTAAAGAGACGGCCATACTCGTGAGCGGCCTTGGTGGCCCCCAGAGAGCGCCGAGCCTCGACATCGAGTGGCCGGGCTCAGTCGTTCAGCTCAAGTAGCTCGCATGCGGCCCGTGCGTTGATCGCCGGCGGCTTCAGCTCCTTGTTGTGATCGAGCAGGTCCTTGTCGCCGGTGACGATGGCCTCGGCCTGCGCCTCCCGAGCCAGGGCGGGAAGGTAGTCGTCCTTGGGGTCACGCAGCTCAGGGGGAACGTCGGGTGGGTCGTCAAAGGAGATGGCGATCTCCTCGATGCGAGCCACGGCCCTGCGCGCCTCGGTTGCCGTGACGCGTTCGCGGAAGTAGGGCTTGCGCAGAGCCTTGTTCACCTCGCGGAGAATCTCCGGGCAGATCGCTATCTCGAAGCGCATTGCCTGCATCGCGCGAATGAGCTGGGCGGGCGGCGAGCCCGACCGGATCCCCGCAATCCCCGACACGAGCGTGTTGGGGTCGAGGACGAGTCGCTTCAAACGTCGCCGCCGGGGGCTCGCTCCGCTCGCACCTCGCGCACGGCCTTGACCGCTTCACGCTCGATCTCGTCGGGGTCGACCCCCGCGAAGCGGGCGCCGATCTGCTCGATCGCGTCGTCGCCCTCCTTGATCCGCACGAGCGATTCCATCAGCTCTCGCTCGCTCTTCTGCGGCTCCCGCGTGCGTAGCACCTTCAGCGTCTGGGCGTAGCGTTCGACCGCCTCCAGCGCCTCCAGCGCGACAGGCACCTGTTCGTCGGGTATGTCCTTTAGGAGCTGCTCGGCCTTCTCACGGGTCGTCATGGGCACAGGGTACCTCGGCTGCATCGCGGAAATCAGACCAGACCGAACCGTCGGTTGCTCGCCAGTCGAATCTAAAAGTTTCGTTACCGGAATACACGGCGATTAGCGCGGATGCGCGGCGATTACGTAAGGCGCCGTAGGGCGACTTGACTTCTCCTGGTCAGCGGAGCTACTCCAGGGGTATGAAGATCTCGCACGCTGTTTCCCGAGTCCCCGTGCGGTGGAGACCACGGCCCGCGCACCTCCCGATGCGCCGAGGCGGACGGTCGCCGCTGCGTCCATCCCTTCGACCAAGACTGCGTTCGTCGCTTCGTCCAACCCTTCAGCTCGAAACGGGGCCGGACCGCCGTGAACGCCGATGGCAGCGCCGTTTCCCGGCTTGGCGTTTTGCCGACATCTCTACGCTGCATCTAGGTCGGGACATGAAGTGCAATCTCGCCACCTCGACCCTGCTCTCGATCGTTCCCGCCTCGTCGCTCGCGCCCTTCGCTCTCGGCGCCGTCGCTATCGCCTCCGCGCTGGCTACGCAGCGGCTCGATCCCGCAACGGCGCGCAGCGACCGGCATGGCCGGCGCTCGCGTGGCCATACCGGTGCGCGGACCGATCGCCCCGCCGAGAAGGAGGGTCGCCACCCGGCGCCAAGCGCCGCCGTCGGCCTGCCGGAGGCGACCGCCGAGATCATCGCCTCGCTGGGCGAGCATCGCGTCCTCTCCACCGAGCAGGTGAGGACGATCCATCTGCCGGGCCGCAGCCTGCGGCGCACGCAGCAGATCCTCGCCGGCATCGAGGAGGCCGGGCTGATCCACCACGTCGACACGCGGATCGCGCCACGACGGCTCTGGTTCGTCAGCGAGCGCGGTGCCGCGCTGGCCTTCGAGCTGGTCGGGTTGGAGACGCAGCCGAGGGTGCTCCAGGCCACCGATGCGGCCGGACCGCTGAGGGCGCACACCCTCGCCGTCAACGACGCCGCGATCTGCTTCCTGAAGGCGGCGCGCGAGCGCGGCGACGAATTCGGCCCGTTCTCCTGGCGCCAAGAGATCGCCCACCCCATGGGCCGCGGTCGCGGTCGTCGTCGCCGCACGCTCTTCGCAGACGCCGTCCTCACCTACCTGCGACCCGAGGACCGCGACACGGTCCTCGAGCTGCGCTTCCTTGAGCTTGACCGCGCCACGCTCTCGGTCGATCGCCTCGTTGCGGAGCTGAGTCGCTATGCCCAGCTCTACCGGGCCACCGACGCGGAAGGACAGCCGCTCTGGCGCAATCGCTATCCGGTCTTCCCGAGGGTTCTCTGCGTGCTGACCGGCGCCTCCCGGGAAGCGCTGACCACGCGGCGCACATTCGCGTCGATGCTCCTGCGCGACCACCCGGCAATGGCGCAGGCGCGCGGCGAGGTGGCGGTCAGCTTCTGCCGCCTCGAAGACCTGCAGCGAAAGGGGCCGTTCGCGCCGATCTTCCGCGAAGTGCTCGACCCCAAACGCTCGGTTGACTGGCTCGGCAACTCGCCCGACGACGAGGAGCGGTAGGCATGCGTCCCGGGCCAGCTGGCTCGCTTCCTGGGCGCAGCGGAGCTATCTTCGTCGGACAGGAAACAGACGGCCGGGCGGCGCGCAAACGCCCCCGGCCCGGCGTCGAAGGTTCGAGCTTCGGCGCGATGTCCAGCCTAGAGGCGAGCGGATCTCCGCCGCCACTTGGCGACCGCGCCTGCCACTCCTTCGGTGCTCACGGACCAGGAGGTGACAGAAGTGGCTCGTAGATCGGAAGGCCAGGTGGTTGAGCGCCACTGGAAGAGCGGGCGCGGTTACGCACTGCGCTTCCGCGCCTACGGGGAGCGCCAGTACCTGACGCTGGGTTCGGAGACCGAGGGCTGGAACCGCAACCGCGCCGAGGAGGAGCTGGCGAACGTCATGGCCGACGTGCGGCGCGGCATTTGGGTCCCCCCGACGCGGCGACCTCGCAGAGCCAGGGCAGCGGAGGAGGCATCCGGCACGATGCCGACCTTCGGCTCCTTTGCCCGGAGCCTGATGGCGGCCCGCAGGAGCGAGATGAGCGAGGCGAACTACGCCTACAAGGAGAACGCGCTCGCGCACGTCGTGCCCTACTTCGGGAGCTGGCCACTTCACGAGATCGACATCCAGGCGGTCGATGCCTTCCGCGGCCACATGGTCGAGGTCTCCGAGGCCCGGCGCCGCGCGAGGGAGAGCGGCCAGTCGATGCGCAATGGCTGGGGACAGGCGCTGCGGCCTCTCTCGCCGGCGACGATCAACAAGACGATCGACACCTTGCAGTGGGTGCTCTCGGTGGCGGTGGAGTACCGATACATCACCGAGAACCCCGCGGCTGGCCGCCGACGCCGCCTCAGGGCGATGAGGCCCGCTCCGGTGCATCTGGACTCGGTCGAGCAGATCGCGACGCTGCTGGAGGCGGCGGGCCAACTCGACCGCGACAAGCGCTGGCTCACGAACGATCGCCGGCCGATCATCGCCACGCTGCTCCTCGCCGGACCTCGGGCAGGCGAGCTGTGCAACCTGCGCTGGCGCGACGTCGACCTCGCCAACGGCCGCATCTCGATCGGCCGCTCCAAGACCCAGGCCGGACTACGGGAGATCGTCCTGCTGCCCCTCTTGCGTGACGAACTCTCCGCTCACAAGGCGTGCGCCTACCGCAGCGGCGCTGACGATCCGGTGTTCCCCACCGGGACCGGCGGCTACCGCGACAAGGACAACCTCCGCAACCGCATCCTCGCCTCGGCCGTTAAGCGGGCCGACGAGCTGCTCGAAGAGCGCGGCCATACGCCGCTGCCACGGGGAGTCACGCCGCACAAGCTGCGCCATACCTTCGCCTCGATCCTGATCGCCACCGGCGAGGACCCGGCCTCGGTGATGGCCCAGCTTGGCCACACCGACCCGAAGTTCACCCTGCGCGTCTACACGCACATCATGCGCCGCGACCCGGCCGAGCGGGCGCGACTGAAGGCACTGGTCGGCGGCGATTCGATCGAGTTGGCGGAGCTGGCGACGCCTGAGCGAGACGTGCGACGATGACCATCGCCAAGATTGAGGTACTGCCAGGGCTATCTCCGACACATTCCAATGGGAGGAACCATGAAAGTTGAGCGTCAGGAAGATGTGGAAAATGTCCCAGCCGATGAATTGCTGCTCGGAGCATCTACCTGGAACCCGAAAGAGAGTTCGCTGAAGTACGCATGGCCAGACAAGAACGGCAAGCGCGCCCGCGGTGGTGAGGTACCCATAACCGCGGTGCCACAGGCAGTCTTGTTTGCGGGGCGTGAGGGATATTTGACGCGCGAGGCAATGGCGCGAATCATCAAAGGACTGACTGACGTACTAGCAGGCTAGGCGGCCATCGCCGACCACATCCTGATCGAGTGCGTGCGCGTGTGTCAGTCGTTGAGGTCGTCTGGTTGATAACAGTTGAGCAACTCGAAAGCGAAGGCGGCTGCGTTGGCGGCGGCAATCTTCGGTGCCCCAGCCTTTCGGGCGTCGTCCTTGTCGTGACAGAGGTCTGAGATTCCGCGAACAACAATGCCTGCGACCTTCTCGCTTTGATCGAGGGCAGCGAGGAAGCCGTGGCCCTCCATCTCCACTGCAACGGCCTTGTCGAGGTTCTTGCGTAGGCGCTCATAGACAGTCGAGTCACTATCGCGAATCAGCTTTTCGCCTGCCGCGATGGGCTCGACGACAACATCCGGTGGCTGGCCGTTGATCCGCTCCGCGGAGCTTCGTTGGCGCCAGGCATTCCCCAGGGCGACGTGGTGCGCTTGTTGGCGCAGCGAATGGGCGGCACCAGCGGATTTCTGGCGCTGCTGGAACTCAGCGCGTTCCACCCCCCACTCGTAGTTATAGATCTCGGTTGCCGCAACAACATCCCCCCACTTCATGCCCTGCTCAGAAAGGCCGCCGGCGATTCCCACGAAGAGGGCGACGGAAGGCTCGAAGCGAGCGATCGCGCGCTCTGCCGCCGCGGCGGCGTTGCCGCCCCCCGCTTCGGTGATGGCAGCGGCGATCCGCCAGTCGACGTGATGTCCGCGGAAGCTGCCGGTCTTGTAAATCGTGCCCGACTCCCGCTCGTCGCTTACGTCCTTGAGATGGGTAATGACTGCCGCGAGCTCCAGGGGCAAGGCCGTGAGGATGACGGCAGAGATGGTGGGAGGGTTTGGATTCGCCTCGGCAAGGCCGCGGGCGGTCATTCTGAAGCGCCGTGCAGGTTTCCATTGATCGAGACGCTCGAATTCAGCACTGCAACCCTTGCAATCAATCGACTCCTCGGCCTCAAGTTCAGCCTCGGCGGTTTCGCGGAGGAGCGCCAACCCACATGACGGGCAACAGAGGACTTCCTCCGCGGCGAGAAAATCGAATTGTGGATCGGCGGCCAGGTCGAGTAGGCGCTGCGCCCGTGAAGCATCAATTTCAGCGATATCAGCGACCTGCTTGGCGTCGAACCGATCGTCGGAGCCGCGCCGATAGAGATACGAGATGAAAGACGTGACGGTGTCAACGCCCTGAACGGCCGCTTGCTCAGCAAAGGCGTCGAACATTGCGCAAAACGTATTCGACCGACTGGCGGTCGCTGGGAGCCATGAAATGGATGCGTGAGTCGCCAGCGAGGATGACCGTGTGCAGCTCGTCCTCTAGGGGGTTGCCTCCGTCGGAAATTCGGGTCTGATCCAGCCAGAAAACGTTGCCGAGACGGCCACGGCTGACCTTCGCGAGCGAGTTGACCGCTTCATCAACCGCCTTCTCTCCCGCCGCGGCGGTATGCGCATCTGCGCTCGAAACGTCAATCTCGCGCCCGCCAGCGCTCTGCATTCCGACCCTGATCGAGCGAGTGAGTGCGCCGTTGCCGTCGCGCTCTTTCTGGGCGAGAGCTTGGATGGCTTTGCGCAGATCGAGCCGAGTAAAGGAGCCCTTGAAGCCGAGCCAGTCCTGAATCAGCTCACCGAAGCGCCCCTCCGCCAACTCATAGTCGTAACCGCGATGGGCTTTAGAGATGTGAAGGGTCGCCTGAGAGTTAGTGAGGTCCCAGCGCAAGGTGAAAAGACCACGTCCGGTACGGCGGGTGTAGGCGTGGTACTCAACCGGCGTGCCATCGATTTCGCCCTCGTGATCGTAATCGGGGACCCGCTCGGTGTACCCACGCGACTCCACTGCACGGATCTCGACTGAATCGTCAGCAACAACGATTGTTGCGAGGGTCAGCTCCGGAGGGATGATCAGCTGTGGAGGTTCGTCGAGAATGTCGCCCAAGCCAGCCTGCCTGAGACGTTTACTGACCTTGGCTTTGTCACGCCACGCTGCAGTGACTTCGTCGGCAATGTCATAGAGATACACGTGTTGGTTGCCCCACGGCTCGACCTCATCGAGATACGCGGCGATATCGGCAGCGGTTACGTCTTCGTCGCGAGCAGCCTCGTTGAGACGGCGTCGAAGCTCCCGCTTTGGGCCAGAGCGGGGAAGCTCGAGGCGACGGAGCAACTCGCGAATACGGTCGCTGCGTAGCGAGAGCAGATAGTCAATTAGCTCGCGAAGATCGTCTGGCAATTTTTGAGGCACAGCTCCTACCCCCACCTGGCTTCCGAGGAAACAACTAGTTGCTAAACGGAAATAGTTTAGGGCCTAATTAAAAACGTACTTATCTAAATCGATGCCCAGGCCCGGATTGCTCGAACATTGGGGCGCTGTTGGCATGCGCTGTCTCATCACGTTTGCCTCCGCCATGCATCTGCCGTTTCTCGAGGGCCGAGGCAGGTGTCGAGACGCCCAACCAGCGGACGCTTCGCACCTCCCTGTGGCCTGCGCCTCGGCCCTCGAGAAACGGCAGATGCGACTGGCTGGTCATTTCGGCTTCCCGTCCTTGAGGACGTAGGCGCGCGGGCGTTTCTTGGCTTGGCGGATCTTTCTGTCCTTCGCGAGGCGGACGAGACAGTTGGCGATGGCGCCGGCCGAGTGTTCGATGCCCTTGCCGATCGCGCTGGCCGTCAGCGGGCCGTCGTCTGTGCGCTTGCGCATGTAAGCGAGCACCTGGCCATCCAGCTCTCCGGGGCGAAGGCGCTTTCCCTTCTGGGCCGCGCTCATGGCGATTCGCCCTTCTGGGGGTCGAGATCGACGAGAATTTTCGCGCAAGCGTCGTGCCCGATCTGAAAGCGATCGTCGGTCCTGGCGTCTTCTTCGCTTGCCTCGCGCTCGGTGCCCGACTCGACCAGGACTTTGTCTGCTTCGGCGTGGAGACGCCGAAGCAGTTCGGTCAGGTCGAGTGGCGGCATGGTCAGCTCGAAGCTCTTGCGATCATTGTCTGCGGCCCAGCCGATGTCCGCCAGCAGGCGGAAGTCTTCTCCGAACTCCAGGGCGAGGCACTCAGCGGTGGCGTAGTCCCTACTCCGCCCGAACGCGGTCCACAGGGCGTCGATGCTGTAGAGGTGGTGGCGGACCAGTTCGTAGAGGCCGTCGCGCTGGTCTTTGGTGATCGTTGCCGTGACGGGCATGCGCCCTCCTTTCGGTAGGGCACCGAAGAGCCGCCGCGATGCCTCGCCGGAGTACTCCGGCGAGTAGCGTTCTCTGCGCATCGAAGGCGTGTACTTCGGTGCCGGCCCCGGGGCGTTACAGCGCCGCCGGGGCGTTCTTATGTGCTCGCCGACCGTAGCTCCGCTCGCCCACGAAAGCGAGTCCGAATCGGCGTGAATCGCCGCTAATCCCCGCGCATCGCCCCGTTTTCAGGCACTCGTGCCCGAAACTGAGCACCGCTGGCGCTGACCGTAGCGCCCCGGCACCAACCGGAACCCGCCCACGTGCAGGGACTTCAAATCATGGAGCTAGGCGGATTCGAACCGCCGACCTCCTGGGTGCGATCCAAGTGCTCTGCCAACTGAGCTATAGCCCCGAAAGTGGCGATTTGCAGGAAAAGATTGCTCTCCTGCTATCCGCTTTGACCCGTTAATCCTACAGCGAATATGCGCGGATATGCGGCGATGTGATCCGTGTCGGGAACTTCTGGTGAGAAGTTCCCGAAATCGAGGAGGCCGGTTCAAGATGACCGACCTCCTGGATGCAATAGGCCGGCCACGACAGCAGCGGAGAGAAGGCGACCACCGCGGTGACGAGGAACAGCGGGCAGCTCAGCGTCAGACTCTCCGAGGGCGACGGCGCCAGTGGAAGAGCGTGCTGCGGTATCCCCGAGGACCGTTTCCCGGAGGCGTTGGCCGAAACGATCTACGAGATCGAGACGACTCCTTTTCCGCCCGCCGCGTGCGTGAACGGCTTGCTTCTCGCAACTGGGGCCGGCCTCTCCGACGAGGGGAAGGTGATCGTCGAAGTGTTCGCCGAGTATGGCTCGGCCCACCTTCCCGGTTACTCGGCGGCGCTCGAGTTGATCGAGACCCACGACTCGGCGAGGGACACTGCGATCGCACTCGCCGAATCGATCGCTGCGGGCACTGCTGCTCTCTGCGTGGGCCGAGCTTCCCAACAGCTGGCCCGAGCTGGCGAGGCAGGCGGCAGCCGCCATCGCCACCTCGCTCGAGGACGAGGCCGGACCCGAGGATCATCTGACGCCGAAGGACCGCGGATGTCTGGCGCGCTGGGCGAGCGCCGGCGACCAGGCAAAGATCGCCAGCGACCTCGTGGACCTCCTCATATCTCCGGGAGAGATCGGGGTACACCGCTACGAAGCCGCGAAGGGCCTGGGCGCCTTGGCGAAAGGGATCGACGAGGAGCTCGCAGCCGACGTCCTCGACCGGCTCGTCGCCGGACGGGACGGAATCGGCACCGCCTCGACGGTCGTCGAGCGCGGATCGGACCTCAACCCGGCCTTTGCACGAACGCTCCTGCGGACGCCGGCTGAAGAGGACCATGTCGTGGCGATGGCTCTACGGGCTGAGGTGGAGTTGGCGGCACGCACGGGGCGGCTTGCCGAGATCCGCCCGGCTGTCGAGGCGGGCATCGCCGAGGAGGCGGTGGAGATCCGCGCGATGGCTCTCGACTGTGCCATCGCCCATCGCGACCTTCTTGACGTCGATCTCCGGGCTTCGGTGACCGACGCAGACCCGACGATCCGGGCGCTGGCGCTCAAAGGTCTCGCGGATCGCGGCGAGGTGAAGGCCGAAGATCCGGCGCTGCTTGCGGCGGCGGGGGCCTCGGAACCGCTGGGGATCAGGTCCGCCGCGATGCGCATCGCCAGAGCCGATTGCGAGGACCATCGGGAGATACTCGAGATACTTGCCCGAGACCCCAATGTGTTCGTCCGGGCGGCCGCGCGCACCGCCCTGCGAGGGGCTCCAGCCGTCGTAGATGAGGCTGATCCTGGGCGACAAGAGGCCCGGCAGGTGGTAGAGCCGATGGACGCCCGTTGAGGTCCTTCCTCCGACCCGGGACCGCTCGCTGGCGGCGGCGCGGGGAAGCCGAGCTGATCGCGGTGCGCTCGCGGTTCGGTGAGCTCGACGAACGCTGCTCGCCGGGTCGCGTGCACGAGGTCCATCTGGAGTTGCTCGGCGCTTTCGGCCGCAGCATCGGCTTTGACTTCTTCGGGAGGACGCCGATCGAGCCGCCGGAGCAGGAGTCGACCTACGTCTTCGGGCGCTTTGACCGGCGGGCCCGCGATCGCGAGTTCGGGCTCCACCTCACCGCGGAGCGGTCGGCAGGTTCCCCGACGATGCGGATCGCCCGCCTGATCGACCTCTACCTGCCTGAGCCGAGCCGCCGTCAGGGGGCGGGAACAAGATTGATGGACGTCCTGCTGGAACTGTGGGAGCGGATCGGGATCGAGGAAGTCAGGGCGACGACCGTCGGCGACGGTCAGTGGGCGTTCCCGTCGTGGGGTTTCGAGCCCGACCCGGTCCGCCCTCCCGACAGCGGACTCTTGCCGCTGCGCCTGCGGCTGCCGAGGAAGGCGCTGAGGGTCGACGGAAAGCACGGCGAGGCGCAGGCCGGGAGCGATGTGATCCGAGTCGGGAACTTCAGGCGAGAAGTTCCCGAAATCGCGGAGGACGGTTCAAGATCGCCGACCTCCCTGGGCGCAATCCCGACGATGAGTCCGATTATGCACGTCTGGGCGACTGCCCCAGTGGAGCCGACCCAAGAGGCCGGTTCCTCGCCCGGTCGACGGCTCTAACGCTCCCCAGTCGGCGCATGGTGCCTCAGAATAGGGCGGTGAATCTCAGGCCAAGCAGTCTGAACCTGTCGTCCACCGGCCTGATCAGCCGACAGCGGTTCGAGGCCTTCTCCACCGCACGCCGGGACGCGGGTCGGCGGATTCGTCGAAGCCTTGGCATGTCAGGACCCGCCGTCGTGCCTCCCGCCGAGGATTTGAGGCATAACCTCCTGCGCCTTGGTCCCGACGGAGAACGGGCCGAGCGTTTTCTTTGCGAGGCTGCTCGGCAACTGACGCGCAGGGGAGAGATGCAGGGCGAGGTCGTCGCCTATCTCTTGCGGGAGGCCTTGGGCGCACTGCTCAAACTCGGCGGCGAGAAGCCCTTCGATCTGAAGCAGAGCGCGCAGCGCGTCGTCACGGCGTCGAAGCTGCCCGAGGAGGACGGTGGATCGCGGAACGATCTGGAGCGTGTCATCGGCGAACTTGAGCGGGCGCTGGGGAACCCCAACGAGGCGCGCCTCGAAGACGCCGTCAGGATCATCAGCAGGCGCAGGCCGCTCCGCGGCGACGCCGACCTTCTCGATGCTTATTTGGACCGACTGGAAGAGGCCAACAACGGACTCCACGACCGGATTGGCCGCGGGCGCGCTGTCCACCTTTACGAGGGAACGATCGACGTGGTCGCCTCGCTCTTCGGGCCGCTCGTCTCGCGACTGGCAAGCATTGACGCCCTTCTTGCGATCGACTCCCCTTCCGCCGACGATGCGAGGCGGCTGCTCTCGCAGGTTGGCGACGATCGCCACCTCCTCTACTTCTTCGAAAAAGTGGAAGGGCCGGGTTGGTTCCAAGCCCTTCGTGAGAGCGCAATCCTTCACGCTCCCGCCGAGGGCGGCTGGCCGGCCGGCCCCTATCTGCAGCGATTGCTTCCGGATCACCCCGATCTCGTCCGGGAATGGCTGATCGAACGCGCCTCTGAAGACCTAAACACGAATCAGGCCTTCTTCCTACTGCGGATCGCGACGGGGCTGAAGGGAGATGTCGCCGATCTCATCGCCGACCTGGCCCAAGGACACCTGGATTCGCCGCAGGTCGAGATCTTGGTGGAGAACTACCTCAGAGACCTCTCGGATCGGGAGATCCGCGCCGGTGGTCTGCAGCGTCTAGTGATCGAGTCCCTTAAGGGGGCCCTCGGCGGGGATCGCCAGGCGGGTCACTTCCTGCTTGCCGCGCGCATTCTGGACGTCGCCGAACGAGGCCTCGCGATTGACCCGGAAGGGTGGCTTCCGGTCTTCGTCTACCGTCTTCGCGAACTCGCTGAGAATGAGTCGACGCTGCGCCTGCAGACGATTCGACCGCTCGCCGAGCTCCGTGTCGACTCTCGCAGCCGCTCGGCATTGGAGTTGATGTGCGGGGCTGTCCGAGCGGCCGCAGCGGGCGCGTCGGCCGCCGGGATGTCGGACGAGAAAGTGAGCTTCTGGCTCGGCAAGCTGAGGGAGCCGCTGCGTGACAGGCTTCTAGCCCGCTGGCTTCGCGAGCGCGAGAACCTCGCACTCGCGTCCCGGCTCCTGCCGGAATGGATCGCCGCTGAGGTGCGCCCCAGTCCCGAGCAGCTTGACCTGTTGCGCTGGGTCTTCGAGCAGGGAGGCTCCTCGTTCGCGGAGGGTGTCCGCGAAGCTCTCGGCCCAGCTCCCGAGACCGAGGAGATTGATGGACTCTCTGCCGACGAGACGCTCCCCGACCACCTTCGTCGACCTCACAACTGGCTGGTTGCGATCCCGGAAGCCGAGCGCGGCCGGTGGGGGGGCGCCGATCGTCTTCTGGACGAGCGCTTCGGCGCGGCGTCGGAGGACGGTGTCCTATTCCGCGTGGGGCCAGCGAGATTCGCGGGGGCCCAGAGCCCCATCTCGGTCGAGGAGCTCGCCGCCGTCTCGCCGCTCGAGGCGGCCCGCCGCATCAACGCTTGGAAGGAGCCTCCGGAACGCTCCTTCCTGGCTCCGTCGGCGGCGGGACTAGCGGATGCAATCGGCGATGTGGTCGAGAAAAACAAGGCGGCATGGCTGGACGCCGATCCCCGTCAGATCGTCGACGCCTTGGTGGGGCCTCGCTTCATCGCCTCCTATCTCGGAGCCGTCGAGAAAGCACTCGACGACCTAAGCGAGGAACGGGTGGGTCAGATCGTTGAGACGGTCGCCGGGATCCAGGCTCATGCGGCGGCGGCCCGAAGTGAGGAAGTCGAGGACACCGACGACTGGACCTACGCCTCCCATCTCGGTATCCGCCTGATCGGCGCCCTGGCCGATCGGGGTCGGCTGGCGGACGACGACTTCGAGCTCGCCTGGGAGACGGTTCTCGCGGCGGTGGGGGAGAGAGGGCCGGAATCCGGGGCCGAGGGCGATGTTCTCTCCAGGGCGATCAACCGACCGTGGAGCTCGGCGCTGGAGGCCGCCTTTAGTCTCGGTGGCATGGGGGACGGTGTCGATCGACGTCTCCTCGACCTGGTCGACGACCTGCTGCTATTGCCCCGCCCGGCTGGCGAACTTGCCAGGGCGATCATCGCCACCCGAATCCCCTGGCTCCGCCACATCGACGCAGACTGGTTCTCGGGTGCCGAAGAAGGTTTGCTCGGCGCCTCGGCACCCGAAGGCCTCGGCGATCTGACCTTCGCCACCTACCTTGAGTGGGGCCGCCCAACCACCGAGCTGCTTCATGACCAGCACGACCGCATCGCCGCCGCACTCGTCGGAGACACCGCCGAGTTCGCACTGCGGCACGTTATTCACGGTCTGTTCTGGGAGTTGCCCGGCTACGCCGCGGCCGACGTCTGCGATCTACTGGCGGACAAGCCCGAGCTCTTCTCCGAAGCGGCAAGGTCGCTCGCCCTGGCGCTGACCGAAGACGATGAGAATTCGTCTGGACCGCCCGCGGGCCCGGCACTCGCGCTCTGGCGCGAGGCGCTCGCGGCCGGGCTTCCCGCCGATGCGTATGCCGGTTGGGGCTCGTTTGCGTTTGCCGACAGGGTCGACGACCGCGACTGGCTCGAGCTGACGCTCCGTACCGCGGCTGTCCCATCGGTCAATCTCGTCGAGCCCGATCAGATCGCTGAGAGAGCCGAGAGGATGGCTACCGACGAGCAGGCCCTCGAACTAGTTGCGTTTCTCCTTGGGGCGGACCCGAAGGCTTGGGAGCTCGAACGCATCGGTGCGGTGGGACTTCGCCTCCTACGCAGCGGCACCGGATCTCCTGCGGTGCGCGGGGAGCTACGCGAGCGTCTGCTCGAGCGCGGATTCAATGAGGCGACTGAGATCGACTAACCCGCACCCGACGCGACCCGCCGTGGAGACGATTCGTAGGGTTACCCACCCGTTTCCGAAGGGCGGGCTCTCCCCCGTCTGAGCGTGCCCGCCTGACGGACCGCACCGGCCGTCGCTCACTTCTGCTTCCACGCGAGAGCAGTTGTGTCAGGATCGCCGCATGGCAGATGAATCGGTCGCGGACCGACTCCGCGGATACGGCGCGAAGGGCATCCTTGTGCAGATGGCCGAACGTGGGCAGATTCTTGAGCTGAAGTGCGAGATGCCGCAGTGCTATCACCCCAACGGACGCGACAAGTTCGAATCGCTCGCGACGGAGCGCAGGTTGTGGGCGCCCTCGCGCGACCACTACCCGATCCTCAATTCGGCCGGTGGAAAGCTACGTGCCGACAACGTTCGGCTGTCCCATACCGAGTGCAATCAGCGTGACCACACGCGGCGGAAGCAGATCGGGGCATTGCTTCTTGCAGGCGAATCGCTGGAAGACATCGCCGACACGCTGAACCGCAAGAAGACCCCCGCGTTTCACGGAACGAAACGATGGACGGCGGC
>DASZQM010000210.1:0-3916 GCA_035549645.1 Solirubrobacterales bacterium
ATTGATGCTGCGCCATCCCAAGCGGACGCTGCTCGCCGGCTTGGTCCTGGTCGCGTGCCTCTCGGTCTTCGGCTTCAGCCTCGAGGAACGGCTCAACCCGAGCACGATCGAAATCAGCGGCACGAAGACGGCCCACGCGACCGAAATGCTGAACGAATACTTCGGCGAATCGGCTCCCTTCGTCGTCTTCCTCCAGGGGCCGCCCAAGGCGCTCGACGAACAGGGCCCGGCCCTGATCCGGGCGCTGCGGCGCGACCCGAAGGTGACGACGCTTTCGCCCTGGGACGAAGGGGCGGTCGGTCGCCTGCGGCCCTCGCCTGGGCGCGCCTTCATCCTGCTCGACTTCCACGTCGGCAACAACGAAGCGGTCGACGACAAGGTGCCGCTGCTCAACGAAACGCTCGAAGAGCAGATCCACGCGCCGGTCAAAGGCACCCAAACCGGCGTCGCCACCCTCTCCCGGGCGATCGAGGACGAATCGATCTCCGCCACCGAGAAGGCCGAGCTGATCGCCCTGCCGGTGCTGCTGGTCGTGCTGCTGCTCGTCTTCCGCTCGCCGATCGCGGCGGCGGTGCCGCTCGGCTTCGGCGCCCTCTCGGTGCTCTCCTCGCGGGGGCTGCTGGCGCTGCTGACCCATTTCTTCGACGTCAGCGCCCTCGCCCTCACGGTCTGCTCGATGCTCGGCCTCGCCCTCGGGGTCGACTACGCGCTGCTGATGGTCTCGCGCTTCCGCGAAGAGCTGGCGAGCGGGGAGGACCCGCTCACGGCCGCCTGGACGACGCGGCGCACGGCCGCCCGCACCGTCGTCTTCGCCGCCAGCACGCTGGTCCTCTCGATGGTCGTGGCGATCTTCGTCGTTCCGGGAGCCCTGCTCGTCTCGCTCGCGGGGACGCTGGCGATGGTGGTGACGCTGACGGCCCTGATCGCCACCCTGATCGGTCCGTCGGTCCTGGCTATCGTCGGGCCCAACATCGATCGCTGGCGGATCGGCCCGGCGCCGAACGGCGAACGCTCGCGCCTGATGTCGCTCGTCGCCGCCGCCCTGCGCCGCCCTGCGCCGGTGGCCGCGGTGATCGGCGTCGTCGTCCTGCTTCTGGCGGCTCCCGCGCTCGCGCTCAAAACCGGGCCCTTCAGCATCGGTCAGCTGCCCAAAGACGACCCGGCCCGCGAAGACGCCGAACTGATCGAAGAATCGGCCGGCGGCGGTCTCGAAGCGCCCTACGTGATGGTGGCCGCGACGCCGAGCGGGCCGATCACCGAAGAAAGCACCTTGGACACGCTGACGAAGTGGCAGCGCCGCCTCGCCAGCACCCCCGGCGTGCAGAGCGTGATCGGGCCGAGCCAGCTGACCGGCGCTGTCAAGCCGCTGCAGAAAGGCCTCTCCAACCTACTCGCCTCCAATGGCGAAACCGGTCCCGTCGCCAACGTGAGGCGGCTGAGCAACGGCCTCGATCGCCTCTCGAACGGGGTGGGGGCGATCCGCACCGGTCTCTCCCGCGCCACCGCCGGCGCGGGGCTGCTGGCCGAAGGCTCGGGCCGGGCGGAAGAAGGCGCGATCGAAATCGCCACCGGGGTCGGCCAGGCGGCCGCCGGCAGCCAGGAAGCGATCGACGCGCTCGACCAGGTCGCGAAGGGCAACAAGCAGCTGGCCCACGCCAACGAAAGGGCGGCGCTGGGGGCCCTGCAGCTCAAGTTCGCGACCCACGACGTGGTCCCTGAAATCAACGCCAACGGCCTGCCTCGCGCGAGGCGAAATGCGCGTGCGATCGAAAGGACGGCGACCGAGGAAATCCCCCAGGTGCAGGTCAACGCTCAGGCCGGCAGCGAAAAGACCGGCGAAGCGCTGCGTCAGCTCGAAGCAATGACGGTGGGCAAGTCCGATCCCAACTACGACGCGACCGTAAACGCGCTGCGTCAAGCTGCGGCTTCGACCGGCGTCGTGCCGGGGGAACTCAACGCCCTGCAGGAAAAGGTCGCGGCCGAGGCCGACGAAGCGAAGGAAGTCAAGCGCTGGATCGAAAGCAACCTCCAGCATGAGCGCCAAATCGCAGCGGCGGCCAAACGACTCTCCGAAGGTCTCGACACGATCAAACACGGCAGCAAGGAACTTGCAGCCGGCAGCGCCAAGCTCGACCAAGAACTGAGCAAGGAACTGAACCAGCTCGGCCCCTTCCAGGAGGGTGCGGAAGAACTGGTCTCCGGCCTCGCCAGGCTGACCGGTGGCACGACCGAACTCGAACACCGGCTGGGCGAATTCTATTCTCGCTCCTACCCGGTCGAAAGCGGCGCGAGGCGAATAGCCGTGCGGGTGCAGTCACAGGGTGAAAACCTCGAACGTCGCCTCAACAGGCTGCGCGACACCAGCCCAGGGATCTTCGACTCCGGCTACTTCGTGCTCTCGGCCCTCGATGGCACCCGCGGCGAGGTCAACGAACGGGCCAACGAAGCCGTCTCACTCCAGCACGGTGGGCAGGCGACGACCCTGACCGTGATCCCCAAGGACCCGCTCAACTCCTCGGGCTCGATCGCGCTGAACAAGAGGCTCGACGAAGAGGCGAGCGCGCTGAGCAAGGAAGCGGGCCTCAGGACGGGCGTCACCGGCGGCCCGGCCACGCTCAACACCTTCAGCGAAGTGACCAAGGACAAGATCCCGATCGTGATCGCGGCGATCACCCTCGCCACCTTCCTCGTCCTCGTCCTCGTCCTGCGATCGCTGCCGCTGGCGGCGATCGCGATCGGGCTCAACATGGCCTCGGTCGGCGTCGCCTTCGGCGTCCTGATGCTGCTCACCAACGTGCCTGACGGCTGGCCGCTAGGCGGGCGGACCTACATCGACGCGGTCAGCACGGTGATGATCTTCGGCATCGTCTTCGGCCTCTCGATCGATTACGCGGTCTTCCTGCTCGTGCGCATGCGCGAGCACTACGACGAGTACGGCGACAACGCCGCCGCGATCGAGTTCGGCCTGGAAAAGACTGCGCGGGTGATCACCGGTGCCGCGGTGATCATGATGGCCGTCTTCATCGCCTTCGCCGGGGCGCCGATCGCCACCGTGAGCCAGATCGGCATCGGCCTCACGGTGGCCGTCATCCTCGATGCCACCGTGGTTCGCATCGTGCTCCTGCCGGCGCTGATGCTGCTGATCGGCGACCGGGTTTGGTGGCTGCCCGGACCGCTGCAGCGCGTACTGCCCCGGCTCAACGTCTGAGCAGCGGTTTTTGGCTGCCAGAGACTCGTTGAATTCCAGTTAAGTCCCCACCCGGCACGCCTGTGGCGGCGGGTCGCTCGGATACGATTCTGCAGCCGTTCCACCGGGTCGGAGGCCGGGGAACCGCAAGCAACGATCCGTGGCTGCTAACCCATCAGGCGAGGACAGTGGCTCGGCGAAAGGCCGGGGGACCTCCCCCGCCCGGATTGCGGCGGTGGCGGTGCTCGGCATCGTCGTCCTCGCCCTCGGCTACGTGATCTTCTTCAGCGGCAGCGGCGAACACAAGTACAACCTGCTCTTCCAGAACGCGAGCCAGCTGGTGCCCGACAACCAGGTGCTGATCGGGGGCCAGCCGGTCGGCTCGGTCGAAAGCATCGAGCTGACCGACAACAACCTCGCCAAGGTCGTGGTCAGCGTCAGCCAGGAGCTGCACGAGGGGACGACGGCGACGATCCGCGCCACCTCGCTCTCCGGCGTCGCCAACCATTACGTCTCGATCAGCCCCGGGCCCAACAGCAACCCTGCGCTCGGCGAAGGGGCGACGCTCGGCCTCGCCTCGACCACGACGCCGATCGACATCGATCAGCTCTTCAACACCTTCCCCGCGCCGGTGCGGCGGGCGCTGTCGCAGTTCATCCAGGGCAACGCGGAAAACTACGCCGGTGCCGGCAAGACGGCCAACGAAACCTTCAAATACCTCGGCGTCGG
>DASZQM010000211.1:0-12558 GCA_035549645.1 Solirubrobacterales bacterium
CGCCCCGTTCGGCGGCGCAGACCAGCACCGAGCGCACGTCGCCGGCGCCGGAGGAGAAGCGCAGCCGCGCCCGGATCAGCTGGAAGGCCTCGGCCTCCGTCTCCGACAGCGCCAGCCGCTCGCCGGGAGCGGGGGCGCGGGCCAGGCCGCGGCTGGCGGGGATGCCGCCGAGCAGGGCGAGGCGGTAGGTCGCTTCGAGGTCCTCGGGATCGCGCAGGCGGCGACTGTGCTCGAGCCGCTCGAGCACGAAGGCGAGGCCGAGGCCGATCAGCAGGCCGAGGATGAAGCCAAGGGCGGTGTTGCGCGCCGTCTTCGGGGTCGAGGGCGAGCTCGGCACCAGCGCCCGCTGGGCCAGCTGCACGTTGTCGTACTTGAGCCCCTTCAGCAGTTCCAGCGCCTGGGCGCGGTTCTGCAGCGGCACCGCCACCGGGCCGAAGCGCTGGCCGGCGGGAAGTTCATCGAGCTGGCGGTGGACCAGCGCCAGCGCCGAGGCGAAGAAGCGGCGGTTGGCCCCTTGCTGCTCCTTGACGAATTCCTCGGCGTAGACGGTGGCGATTTCCGCCGCCTGCTGCGGCGAGGTCGAGGTGGCGGAGACCGAGGCGACGTTCGATTCCCCCTGCCCGTTGATTTCGACCGCTTCGCGGACCTCTTCTTCGGGCAGGCCCAGCCGCTTCGCGGTCTTCGCCGCCATGTCGCCCAGCCCGACCAGTTCGACGTTGCTGTTCTGCTGGGCGAGCTGGCTGCTGGTGCTGCTCGGGGTGATCCCGGCGACCTGCTGGCTCAGCGGCGTGTTGTGGAAGACCAGCGATGCGGTCGCGGTGTATTCCTTGGTCTGCAGCTTCGAGTAGCCAAACGCCGCGGCGGCGACGACGAGGGCGCAGAAGACGACGAGGAGGGCGCGGCGGCGCACGATGCGCAGCGCCTGCGCGAAGTCGAGCGTCTCGGATTCCTGCTGCACCTGGCGTCCTTTCGTCCTGCCTAGATTGGCTCGCCTACGGCGGGAGACAAAGCTCCCCTACCGGTATTAACTGGATCGCCGCCCGCTTCTTCCGCGCCGAGCCGATCGCTGCAGCGGTCAAGGAGCGCCGGGGAGCGGTCGATACAGGGCCCTGGATACCCCCGACTCCCTTTGCCGATGCCCGATCCGCTCATAGCCCTCGTCGTCTTCCTCCTGCTCAGCCTCTGGCTGGCGACCGCCGTCGTCGTCGTCGCAGCATGCCGGATGGCCGCCGCGGCCGACCGCGGCGAACACCTGCGGCGCTCAAAGCCCACGCCGGCCGAGGACGTGACCGACGGTTCGCAGCAATATCTTGAAATCGCCCCAAAGCGACCAGTTCGCCACGTACAGGTAGTCGATAGCTCCCATTTCGCGTAGCGGCACCCGCGCCGGCCCGAGGATCTGCCAGGGGCCGGTGATCCCCGGCATCAGCTCGAGGCGGCGGCGGTACCAGCCGGTAACCCGCCGGTCCTCGTCGATCACCAGCGGCCGCGGCCCGACCAGGCTCATCTCGCCGCGGAAGACGTTGAGCAGCTGCGGCAGCTCGTCGAGCGCGGTCTTGCGCAAGAGCTTGCCGACCCGGGTGACGCGAGGATCGTCGGCGATCTTGAAGAGGCCCTCCTGGGCCTCGTTGCGGTCGCGCAGGGACTCCTTCATCGCGTCGGCGCCCTGCACCATCGTGCGGAACTTGAAGAGGGCGAAGTGCTCGCCGTGGCGGCCGACCCGGCGCTGGCGGAAGAAGACCGGCCCGCGGCTGTCGAGCTTGATCGCGATCGCGATCGCCAGCATCAGCGGCGCGACGGCGAGCAGGCCGAGCGAGGCCCCGGCCAGGTCGAAGGTCCGCTTCACGCATTTGGAGGAGCGGGTGAGGGCGAAGCGCTTGACCCCCATCACGGTGACGCCGTGCAGGTCGTCGAAGACGACCGAGGTGCCGACCACCTCGAGCAGGCGGGGCAGGACGCTGACCTTGACCCCGACCGCGCCGAGCGTGCGGACCAGGTCGAGCATCTGCTCGGGGTCGACGCTGTCGGGACCGACGATCGCCCGCTGCACGTCGAGCTCGCCGGCCAACTCGCGGATCTCGCGCAGTCGCGGCGCCGAGAAGCCGGCAGCGGACCAGCGCGAGGCGTCGGCCGGGTCGATCGCCGCGACCAGCTTCGACTTGAGGCCGTGCGGGTCGGAGAGCTTTGAGCTGATCGTCGCGGCGAGGCGCTTGTCGCCGATGAAGAGGCAGCGCTCGACCGGCGCCAGCCGCAGCGCGATCGCCCGCGCCGCGCCGCGGAAGAGGATCAGGAAGACGGCGAGCAGGATCCAGAGCGAGAGCGCCTCGGGCCGGTCGAGGGTGCCGCCGGCGACGACGTAGCCGCCGGCCAGCCAGGCGCAGAGCGCCGCCAGCGTCGCCAGCTGGAAGAGCTTCGGCGCCTCGTCGAGCGTGGTCTTGTGGATCAGCGCTTCGTCGCGGTCGTAGAGGCCGAGCACCTTGGCGACGGTGAGCAGGAAGAGCAGGCCGCCGATGCTGACCCAGGTGAACTGCAGCGAGCGCTCGGTCTCCAGCGAGAGCACCGAGAGGGCGGCGACGAAGGCGGCCGTGTCGGCGAGCAGCAGCGCGCGGCGAAAGAGCTGGTCGCGCCGGACGTTGACCGTCGTCCCCTCGTTGGGGGCGTCGAAGACGACCGGCGCTTCGGGCGGGCGCTTGGTCTCGAGCGGTACCGCCGCCTCCCCCGCCGAGGTCCGGCTCATCGCGCTCCCGACCCCGCCTTGATCCGCTCGCCGCCCAGCTCGAGGATGCCCATCCCCAGGCCCCGTTCGGGGTCGAGGATCAGGTCGACCGCCTCGTTGCGCGAACGCACTCCGAGCTTGCCGAAGGCGGAGGAGAGGTGGCTCTTGACCGTGCTTTCGGCGACGAAGAGCTGCCCGGCGATCTCGCTGTTCATGTAGCCCATCACGACCAGGCCGAGGATCTGCTTCTCGCGGGCCGAGAGCGCCGCCGGTTCGACCTGGCGGGCGTGCTGCTTGGGCACGCAGACCTGGCCGGCCCGAACCGCCGTCAGGCACGGCCCCAGTGCGACCTCGAGCTGGTCTTCGACGACCACCCCAGCGGCGCCGGCCGCCAGCGCCCCACGCAGCTCGCCCGGCCGGACCTCGGTGCAGATCACGACCACGGGGACTCCCGGGACGGCCCGGCAGAGCGGCTCGACCTCGCGACTCGCCGCCTGCCCGAGGTTCGTGCTCGTGCGCAGCAGGACCAGCTGGGCCGGGGCTTCGCCGGCGAGCAGCTCGGCGCGGTCCTCGACGAGGTCGAACTCCACCCCCCTGGAGCGGAGGAGCTCGGCGACCCGACCGGCGCTGCCGCGGCGGTCGACCAGCACTGCCTTCGCTTCGTCGAGGTGGGGCTCGGAGGCGCTCCCCTGCGAGATCCTGCCCATGTAATAACAACTGGGATTTCCCCAGGATCTTGTGAGCCCGGAGCCGATCGAACGAAATTCATCGACCCGGGCTGAAGAGGATGGAAAAGGTCGCTCTTTCACCGCCGCTTCACACAAAAGCGACGGCGAAGAGCTACTCCCCTTTAGCTCGCGCTATCAGGGGTTGGACGTACAACCAGCGGCCGGATTGCTCGGGCCAATGGAGTAACCGCCCAGCATGCCGCCTTTGATGGCGGCGTCCCCGCCGGTGCCTCCCACGCAAGCCGCGGTCAGCTCCTGCAGATCGCCGTAGTCGACGACCGTCGGGGTGGTGTAATCAAGGGTTTTCACCTTGTCCATCTGTACCGCTCCTTATCTCGTCATTGAGCGGAAAGCCCCCTGCCGCCAAAGCCGCAGTTTGCACCCGCCGAGATGTCGAGTGAGGCTACGGCAACCCCCCCGAGGGTCAAGGTGGGAAAAAGTAGGAGGCAGGCACGGATTCGACCTCGACCGCGGCGGCGGTCGGAGCGATCCCGGCGCGCAGCTCGGCGGCCGGGGTCCCCTGCGAGCGCAGCCAGAGCTCGGCGGTGAGCAGCCGCCAGACCAGCGTCATCCAGGTCAGCGGCTCGCTGTCGCGGAGCCGCTCGGAATCGAGCAGGGCAGCGCGCATCGCGCCGAGGTCGACGTAGGCGCCGAGCTCGGCGGCGGGGTCGGCGAGCAGCGCCCGCACCCCCGGCTCGCCGGCGAGGCCGTCGACGATCAGCGAGTCGAACCAGGCCTTTTCCGGGCGCAGGCGCACCGAGTCGGGCAGCAGTCCCGCCAGGCTCTCGCGCAGCAGCGGCCGGCTGAAGCGCCGGTCGAAGGTGGCCCGCGGCGGCTGGCGCAGGGCGAGCTCGACCAGGTCGAGGTCGAGCAGCGGCACCCGCAGCTCGAGGCCGGCGGCGGCACCGAGGCGGGCGTGGTTCTCGAAGACGCCGTTGGCCTCGACCGCGCGCGAGACGGCGTCCGCCGGGAAGGCCCACCAGCGCGGCCCGTCGAGGCGCTTCCAGGCCAGCGGGTCGGCGGAGCGCAGCAGCGCTCGCCTGGTTCGCGGCAGCAGCCACTCCGGCAGCTCCCGCCGGGCGAGGGCCCGGGCCGGCGGCCGGTGGACGCCATAGGGCAGCGCGCCTGCGAGGGCCAGCGAGCGGATCACGCGCGCCACCTCGCGGCGCGGCACGTGGCGGCCGCCGCCCGGCAACTCGTAGGCCAGCCGCAGGGTCTCGAGCGGGTGACCGCTGCGCAGGCGGTCGGCGAGCAGGTAGGAGAACGGCCCGAAGAGCTCGTCGCCCCCGGTCCCGTCGAGCATCGTCCCCACCCCGTCGCCGTGGGCGGCGCGCGCCAGCGGCATCGTCCAGAACTCGCCCCAGCCGAGCAGCGGCGTGCCCCAGGCCTCGAGGTGGGCGAGCGCGGCGGCGAGCAGGCCACCGGGCCGCGCCTTCGCGGTCGCCCCGGGCAGTTTCAGCTCCCGCCGCAGCTCGGCGATCAGCGCGGACTCGTCGACCGCAGGGTGGTCGGGAAAGGTGCCGGAGTAGGCGTAGACCCGGCCCGGCGAGCGGGCGACGCCGAGCGCCGCCAGCGAGGAGGAGTCGAGCCCGCCGCTCATCAGCACTCCGGTGCGCCCGGCCGGGTCCATCTGGCGGGCGACGGCGCGCTCGAGCCCGCCGCGCAGCTCGGCGACGACCTCCTCGCGCGAGCCCGCGAGCGGCTCCTCGAAGCGCGGCTGCCAATAGCGCTCTTCCTCGATGCCACCCTTGCCGAGCAGCAGCAGCCGCCCGGGCAGGAGCCGAGTCACACCCTCGTACAGCGTCCCCGCGCCGGGGCGCCCCTCGGCGGTCAGCCAATAGGCGACGCCCTCGGGGTCGGGAGCCGGCCGGCGCGGCAGCAGCGCCAGCAGGTTGCCCAGCTCGCCGGCGAAGGCGACGGCGCCGTCGTGCCTCCAGAGGAAGAGGGGCCGTAGGCCGAGCTGATCGCGGGCGATCAGCCCCTCCTGCCGCTCGGCGTCCCAGACCAGCAGGGCGAAGTCGCCGCGCAGCCGGCCCACCGCCTCGCGACCCCAGCGCCGGTATGCCCGCGCCACCAGCCCTTCGGGCGTAGCTGCCGCCGGGGCGTCCAGCTCGGCGCCGAGCTGGCTGGCGTTGTCGAGGTTGCCGTCGAAGAGACAGAGCAGGCCATCCGCCGCTGCGGGTGCCTGCCCACCGCAGGCGAGGCGCAGCGCGCCGGCCTCGATCGCCCGCGCCGGCTCGGGCGCCAGGGCCGCACTCAGGTCCGCTGGAGCGAGGCGCCCGGCCGGGTCGAAGGCCCCGAGGAACGGCCGCCTCACGCGGACAGCCCGATTCGCTCCCGCACCGCCGCGCCCAGCTCACCGGCATCGACGCCGGGGCCGACCCGGACGCGCTCGACCGTGCTGGCCGCGGCCAGCGCGCAGACCTCGAGCAGCCGCGCCAGGCGGGCGGGATCGGCAAGCACGAGGTTGAAGGTGGAGGCGATCAGCTCCTGCGCCTCGACGTTCGGCTCGAAGTTCGGCGCGGCGGGTCCGTCGGGGCCGCGCTCGAGCAGGAAGACCCGGCGCAGCGGCAACGGCTCGGGCCAGGGCAGCACCTGCTCGATCGTCTCGCGCCCGTCCTCGACGACTCCGGCGACCGGCGCGCCGGGGTGGACGAGCAGCTGCTCGCCGAGCTCGAGCGCGATCACGTCGTCAGCGAGAAACTCGGCGCCGTGGCGGCAGAGGTCGAGCGCCAGCGAGGTCTTGCCCGAGCCGGAGAGCCCGGCGAAGGCGATCGCGTCGCCGTCGACGGCGACGGCGCTGGCGTGCAGAACCTCGAGGCCCTGCAGCACGGCAGCGAAGGGCAGCGCCTGCGCGATCAGCAGGCGCTGCCAGGTCGCGAGGCCATCCTCTCCCGGCGCCCCGCGCAAGCGGCGACCGTCGGCACTGAGGACGTGGGTGCCGTAGGAAGGCCCCCAGATGCGGTAGCCGTGCTCGGCGCCGCGGGCGATCTGAAAGTTGATCCCGCCCTCGTCGGGCAGCCGCTGGTCGGAGATCAGCTCGCCGGGGTCGGGCCAGAGCCCGTCGGCGCTCTCCGCCAGGGCGAGCTCCAGCAGGCGGCCGGTCGGCCTCACCGCCGAACCGGCGAGGAAGGGCAGGTCCGCATCGGCCTGGATGTCCAGCCCGAAAGCGGTGGCCCGCGTCCCTCCCTTCACAGCGCGACCAGGCGGCCGAACGATTCGTCGCCCGGCGGCAGCACAGGCTGGCCCTCGTGCTCGACCCAGGCGTGGGCGAGGAAGTCCGGTTCGGTGCGGGTGCCGATCACCAGCTTGGCCGAGATGCCCCGCCTGGCGAGCAGCTGCAGCAGCACCAGCGAGCGACGCAGGCAACGGGTGTCACCGGGGAGCAGGCGCAGCGCCCGGCCGACGATGTGGCCGAGGTGCTTGGCTTCGCGCAGGCTCTCGGCGTCGTCGGCGCCCGGCGCCGGCCCACGGCCGCGCAGGCGCTCGACGACGACTTCGATCGGCGCCCGGCGCAGCTCCCACCAGGCCCTCAGGTAAGCGGCGAGGATCTCCGCCACGAGCCGGCCGCGGCGCAGCTCAGCTCGCATCCCCGTCATCGATCTCGATCAGCCCGCGCTCGATCAGCGCCCCGCAGAGGTCGCAGATGTCCCGCTCGGTGGCCTCGGCGGGCTGGTCGTATTCAGCCGCCACCGCAGCGGCCGCCGCGCGCACCGACCCCTCCTCGGTCAGCGCCACAAGCATCCGCCCGGCGGTCGGGTTGAGGCCGTGGTACTTGCCCGTCTGCAGGTTGAGCACGACGGTCTCGGAGGGAAAGCTGCGGTGGACGACGTGCTGGGGGACCTTCACGGTCACGTCCAGCAGGGCGAGGCCCTCGGGTCTTGCGTCTTGGCTCAAGTCGGCTTTCCTTCGCAAGGTCAGTACTCGATGATCGTGCCCCGGCGCTGGCCGTAGCGGATGGCTTCGCGCAGGGCGAGGAGCGAGAGTGGGACGAGCACGATCGCGAAGCCTGCCAGCTTCGCCACCGTGGTCAGGGTCGAGTTTGCCTGGGGGCTGTCGGTGAGCAGGTGCCGCAGCAGTTCGGTCGCCGGGGTGAAGGGCTGGACTTCGGAGATCTTCTGCACCCATCCCGGCAGCAGTTCGATCGGGAAGTAAAGGCCGCCGACGATCGAGACCAGGGCGATGAACCAGCTGGTGCCGACGTTGCCCTGCTTGGTGGCGACGGTCACCGCGGCGAAGAAGAGCCCGAAGGGGATGAAGGAGAGCAGCGCCAGCGCCATCGCCGGCACGGCGAAGGGCACGGTCGCCCAGTGCAGTTCCAACCCGAAGAGGACGACGCCGACGCCGAGCGTGGTCGCGGCGAGGACGAAGGCGAAGAGCAGCGGGAAGAGGGTCATCGCGACCATCCCCGCCACCGCCCCGAAGGGCGAGAGCAGGAAGCGTTCGAAGGTGCCGGCGATCAGCTCCTGGCGGACCTGTTCGGCGATCGCGAAGCAGGAGTAGAGGACGCTGACCAGGGCGATCCCGACGACGACGAAACCGAAGTACTGGTTCGGCGAGGCGAAGCCGCTGACGTTGACCAGGCGCGAGATGTAATAGAAGAGCGTCAGGCTGAAGACCGAGGTGAGCAGCTGGCTCACCATCCGCGTGCGGTAGGAGACGTAGACGTGCAGGTCACGCCGGAAGACGGCGAGGAAGGCGCCCCCCGCCTGGCTCAGCTCGCTCACGCCGGGACCAGCTTGCCGTTTTCGAGGACGAGCCTGGTGTCGAACTCCTGGTCGAGGTGCTCGCCGCTGGGCGAGCACCAGAGCAGCGCCCCGTGGCGGGCTATCAGCCCGTCGATCGCCCGTTCGAGCACGACCCCACCCTCGGCGTCGAGGCTGGTCAGCGGCTCGTCGAGGAGGACTGTTTCCGGTTCGGGCAGGAAGGTCATCGCGATCCGCAGGCGCTGGCGCTGGCCCATCGACATCCGGTCGACGCGGTGTTCGGCCAGGTCGCCGAGGTCGAACTCCTCGATCGCCCGCTCGGTCCTCGACTTCACTTCACCCCGCTCGACCAGCGCGATCCGCGCCCAGAATTCGAGCTGGTGGCGGACCGTGAGGCGGGCATAGAGGCCGCGGTCGCCGGCGGGCAGGAAGGAGACAAGGCGCTGGTAGCGGCGGTGGCGCTCGCGGGCGGTGAACCCCCAGACCTCCGCCCGGCCCCGGTCGGGATCGATCAGCCCGGCGGCGATTCGCAGCAGCGTCGTCTTGCCGACCCCGTTGCGGCCGCCGATCCAGGTCTTGCTGCCGAGGTCGAGTCGCAGGTCGAGCTCGTCGAGGACGGGCGGGCGGTCCGCGGCCCAGCGCTTGCAGATCCCGCGCAGGGCGAGCGGGACCTGATCTCCCCTGTTGACGACGGCATCCCCCTGCCGCTCAGCGGTCGCCACCAGCCCGGCGCTCACGCGGCGACCCCGGTCGCCGGGAGGCTGGCCAGCTCGCGCTCGAGGACGTCGGCGAGCGCGGCGGGATCGTCGCCATCGCCGCCGCTCACCCGCAGCAGCGCCGCCGAGGCGACCAGGTCGGAGTAGAGCGCGAAGCGGCTCGCCTCCCGGCCGGGCTCGTCGTCGGGCAGGCCGAGCATGTGTGGGGCAAGGACGAGCGGCGAGGCGGCAAGCGGAGACACCGCGAGCGGCAGCCCCCCCTCCCGCTCCAGCAATGCGATCGCGGCCACCCGGCTCACTTTACGGGACGCTCTGCGCGCTCCGATCCAGCGCTCACCGCCGAACTCGGCGAGCACCTCGCCGAGCCGCTCGGGCTCGCTCGCAGGGGCGAGATTCGCGTGCGGGCTCCCCGGATGAGCGACCACCGTGCCGCCGCGCCGGCTGAGGACCAGCACGTCGTCGGCAAACAAGGACGCCCCCCGCCGCATCAGCTCGGCCGCCAGGCTGGACTTGCCGGTGCCGCTGGGGGCGGCGATCGCGATCACTCCGAGCGGCGTCTCGACCGCCGCCGCGTGCAGCGCCTCGCAGCCATAGGCGAGGGCGAGATCCGGCAACACCCGGCTGAGCAGCACGCGCTGCCACTCGAGCGCCGTGGGGTCGAGCGGGGCGCAGGCGAGCTGGGGGCGCGAAGGATCGAAGAGGAACCTGGCACCGCCGCTGTAGTCGAAGAGCAGGTCGCCGGCCTCGCCCCAGGCGATCGCCAGCTCGTTGCCGTCGCCGAGCCTGCCCCGCCACGGACTCGCCGAGCGGGAGCCGCTCCACGCCGCCTCGAGCTCGTCCGGCGCGACCAGGCTGAGGTCGAGCGGAAGCGAGCCCTCCTCGGCCTCGCCCGCCGTCATGCCTGGCAGTTGGAACGACGAACGAAGCGCTAGTCCGAAGGCGGAATAGCACCTGTCCATGCCTACGTAACTAGATGCGCACAGGAATTCTTGCGGCTTTGTGAACGGCCGGGGCGCCGATGTGGAGGAAGATCGCGTGCATCAGCAGCTGCTCGATCGATACCTCTTGTCTGCGCGCCTCGGCTTCGAAGAGGCGGCGCTGACGGGGATCGATTTCCAGGTCGAGCTCGACCTGCGCCTCCGGTGCCTCGCGAACGAACCAGAAGAGCGGCATCGGCCGGTCATCCGTGAGCGACTCGATTCGGTCCGCGTAGCTGTCGAGCGCCTCCTCCACCACGGCGTCGATGTCTCCCCCGAAACGGGCCTCGATGCATGAACAGGCGAATGTGCCAAGCGATATCCGCACGTCTCTCCAATCCCAAAACCCTGGCTGGGGGCTAAAGGTTTTGCCGCGCTCGGAAATATCCTCCGTTAGTCCACCCTACCGCTAAACGAAAAAATATTCAGAGCATTCCGAAGGGAATATTTTCCAACCGTCGGAGCAGGGACTTTCCAACTCGCGTGGAGCTTGCGATCAGATCGTGAAGAAGTGGTGAATCAGACCGGCTGTTTCGCCACTACCGGCGCCGCTCCGAGGTCCTCGAGCGCGGCTTGGATGCTGCGCCTTCCCCGGTGGTGGAGGCCGTCGATCGAGCTTTCGCTCTTGCCCAGCACGGCGGCGATCTCAGGCGGAGAGAAGCCACGGATGTGGCGCAGGATGAGGACGTTGCGCTGCTCCTCGGGCAGTTGTTCGAGCGCCGAGCGCAGGTCCTTGCGGCGCTCGTCGCCGATCTGGCGATGGTCGCTGACCTGCGGTGCGACCTCCTCGCAGGGGATCGCGCGCCGATCCTTCATCTGGTCGAGGGCCAGGTTGCGGGCCACGCGCAGGACCCAGGCCACGAACGGGATGTCGGGCCGCGGCTCGTAGGTGCGCAGGACGGTGACCAGCTTGAGGAAGACGCTCTGGGTGATGTCCTCCGCTTCGTGATGGTCCTTGACCAGGCTGTTGACGTAGCGGAAGACGTCGTCGCCGAAGCGCACGTAGAGGAAGTAGAGCCCCTCCATGTCGCCGCCACGGGCGCGCTCGATCGCCGCGTTGACCAGCCTACGGTCCGTTGCCGCGTCGCTTTTCTCGGTTGGGCCGACCTTTACCCGTCCGCCAGTGGTCTTGAGATCGCCTGATTCCGGCGCGGCAGTCCCCATGCCAGACCTTCCTTTTTTCCCTTGATCGGCGCGATTACTTAATTGCGACGATCCAAGAGCAGAAGATACACGTCTTTGTTAAGAACGCGAAAAGTTTCGGCTGAATCTTGTCCTCCGGTGAGCAAGAAAAGGGGAGTGAGTGAGGTTTAAGGGGTGATGTCGCAGGAAATTCCGCAACGTTCACGCTTTTTGACCGGCTCGGCAATCGCCATCGGGGCGATCGTGATCGCGGTCCTCTTCGCCGCCACGCCGGCGCTGGGTGCCTCCTCAATAGTCGGTGTCTGGTCCTTCAGCGGCGGCAAGGTCGCGATTCAGGCCAACCCGGACGGGAGCTTCACCGGGACCGTCGTCTCCCAGACCCAGTTCGCCGAATGCCCCCACCCGGTGGGGGAAGCGATGTGGACCGGAATCCGCCAGCAGCCCGACGGCTCCTACTGGGGCTACCACCAGTGGTTCTTCACCGGCTCGAGCTGCGTAGCCAACCCCGAACTCGGGGCGACGGCCTGGCGCGTTCTGGGCAACGAAAAGTCGCGCTTCCTGCGGGTCTGCTTCAGCGAACCCGGCAGCGGCAAGCAGCCGACGATCGCGCCCGACGGCACCGCCGCTGATGCGACTTACGGCTGCGCCGACTCGGCCCGGATCTCCTCGCTGCCAAATCTCTCGGCGACCAAGCTGGCGCGCTACGTGCACCTGCCCTCCAGCAAGAAGTGCATCGGCTCGAAGAAGCTGAAGGTCCACCTGCACGATCCGCCCAACGACCCCTTCACGAAGATCAAGGTGACGCTGAAGAGCGGCCCGCTCAAGCGCAAGGGCGCGCTCAAGCGCAAAGGCCACAACGCGACCGCGACCCTGAACCTGGTCGGCCTGCCACGGACGAACTTCGCGGTCAAGGTCAAGGCGGCCACCGCGCTCGGCGAGCACCTCACGCTGCGGCGCAAATATCGCCTCTGCGCGGCGCCTGCCCAAGCGCACTAGCGACGCGCGAGACCAGGCGCCAACTAGGCGGCGTTGGCCGCCTCGATCCAGTTCGAGAACTCACAGGCCAGGTGCCATTCGTGTCCCCTGACCAAGCGCAGGGGGACCATGGCCGGGAACTCGACCGTCAGCCGCACCCTGAAGCGGTCTGCTTCGTCGCGGAATTGATGGCGGAGCACACCGGAGGGCGGCGCCCCGATGCCGGAGCTACCGGCGGCGAGCCATTGGACCGGGAAGTCCGGATCGGCGCTGGTCGTGACGCTGCTGACATCGCTCTCGTCGAGGAAGATGCGCGAGGCGAGGGGAGCGCCACCGACCGTCTCGATCACGCGCTGGACACCGTCCTCGGCTTCGAAGAGAAGAAAGTGGTCGGGGCAGGCTGCGAGCAGCGCCGCCTCGTCGCCAGTTTGCATTGCCCGCTTGTAGAAGCTGGGCATGATCTCGGCTGAGCCGCCCGCGCCGGTCAGCTCGACGACACAAAGGCGTCGCCTCCCACGGGAGAGGGCGCCCGCCAGGCGACCGGCGGCGGAAGAGACGCGCAGCTCGCGGTCGAGCATCCGAAGAAGCGCCTCGTGA
>DASZQM010000212.1:0-2589 GCA_035549645.1 Solirubrobacterales bacterium
TGGCGGATCACCCGCTCCTGGGAGGGCCCGTTGGGGGCGGTGAGGCCGTTGGAGGCGCCGTCCTGGTTGACGGCGCTGCCGCGGATCGTGGCGAGGATGCGGTGGCCGTTGGCTTCCGCCTCGGAGAGGCGCTCGAGAACGAGCATGCCGACGCCCTCCGAGATGCCGAAGGAGGAGACGCCGGCGCGGCGGGGGTGACCGTTCGGCTCCCACTCGCGCGCCTCGCTCAGCAGTTCGACCCTGCCGGCCTCCCAGTCGACCTTCGAGGAGGGGCTCTCGAGATGGAGCGTCTTCGGCATCGTGCCCGCGCGCATCGAGAGCACCGCCTTGATCACGCCGCCGACCCCGGCCGCCGCCTGGGTGTGGCCGACGTTGGACTTGAGCGAGCCGAGCATCAGCGGCCGCTCGCGCTCCTGGCCGTAGGTGGCGATGATCGCGCCGGCCTCGATCGGGTCGCCGAGCGGGGTGCCGGTGCCGTGGGCCTCGACCATGTCGACCTCGGCGGGCTCAAGGCCGGCGTCGGCGAGCGCCTGGCGGATCACCCGCTCCTGGGAGGGCCCGTTGGGGGCGGTGAGGCCGTTGGAGGCGCCGTCCTGGTTGACGGCGCTGCCGCGGATCGTGGCGAGGATGCGGTGGCCGTTGGCTTCCGCCTCGGAGAGGCGCTCGAGCACGAGCATGCCGACGCCCTCCGAGATGCCGATCCCGTCGGCCCCCTCGGAGAAGGACTTGCAGCGCCCGTCGTGCGCGAGCCCCTGCTGGCGGCTGAAGTAGGTGAACACGGAGGGCCTGGCCAGCACGGTCGAGCCGCCGGCCAGGGCCAGCGAGCACTCGCCGCCCCGCAGCGCCCCGACCGCCAGGTGGACCGCAACCAGCGAGGAGGAGCAGGCGGTGTCGACGGTCATCGCCGGCCCCTCGAGACCGAGGGCGTAGGAGACGCGGCCGGAGGCGGCACCCGAGACCGCTCCGGCCCCGGGGTCGAGAGCGATGCCGTAGTCGTGGTGCATGACGCCGGCGAAGACGCCCGCGGTCGAGCCGCGCAGCCCGTGCGGATCGATCCCCGCGTCCTCCAGCGCTTCCCAGGAGGATTCGAGCGCCAGCCGCTGCTGGGGGTCGATCTGGATCGCCTCACGCGGGCTGATGCCGAAGAAGCCGGGGTCGAAGTCGGCCGCGTCGGCGAGGAAGCCGCCGACCTGCTCGTAGCTGAGCTCAGGCCGCTCGGGGTCGGTTGCGTAGATCCCGGCCAGGTCCCAACCGCGATCGCCGGGCAGCGCGCCGATGCCCTCATCGCCCGCCTCGAGCAGGCGCCAGAGGCCGGCGGGAGAGGAGACGCCGCCGGGGAAGCGGCAGGCCATGCCGACGATCGCGATCGGCTCCTCCGCAGCGCGGGCCCGGACAGCCGCGCCGCCCGCCGCGGCGCGGCCGGTCGCCTCGGCGAGGATCTTGCCCGCCAGCGCGGCGACGTCGGGGTAGTCGAAGATCACGGTGGCGGGCAGCTGCAGCCCGCTCGCCAGGTTGAGCCGGTTGCGCAGCTCGACCGCCGCCAGCGAGTCGAAGCCGAGGTCCTTGAAGGCGTCGGTCAGGCCGATCTCCTCGGCCGAGGCATGGCCGAGGATCGCCGCCACCTCGGCGCGGACGAAGTCTTGGACGAGGCGCTCGCGGGCCGGCGCCGGCGCCTCGCGCAGGCGCCTCGCCAGCGCCCCCTTGCCGGCGCCGCCAGCCCCCGCGGAAGTCGGCGCCAGACCCCGCAGCGGCGCCGCCAGTCCCCCCGCCATCGCCTGGGCGCGCAGCCCGGCGCGGTCGAGGCGGGCCGCGGCGAGGAGCGGCCGCGGGTCGGCGAGAGCGGCGTCGAGGAGGGCCAGTCCCTGCTCGTCGGTGAGGGCGCCCATTCCGGCTGCCCGGGCGCGGGCGATGCCGACCTCGTCGGGGTGGCCGTCGGCAAGGCCCTCGCGCCCCCAGATTCCCCACGCCACCGAGGTGGCGGGCAGCCCCTGGGCCTGCCTCACCGCGGCGAGCGCGTCGAGGTAGCGGTTGGCGCCGGCGTAGGCGCCCTGGCCGGGCGTTCCGAGCAGCCCCGCGAGCGAGGAGAAGCAGACGAAGTGGGTGAGGTCGAGGTCCCGGGTCAGCTCGTGCAGGTGGTGAGCCGCCTCCGCCTTCGGCGCCAGGACCCGCTCCAGCTGCTCGGCGGTGGCGCTGCCCACCGTGGCGTCGCCGAGCACCGCGGCGCAGTGGATCACCGCGCCCAGTGGGTGCTCCGCCGGAACCGAGGCGAGCAGCTCCCGCAGGCGCCCGCGGTCGGAGACGTCGCAGGCCGCGAGCGTGACCTCCGCCCCGAGCCCGGCCAGCTCCGCGCGCAGCTCGGCGGAGCCGCGCGCCCAGGTTCCGGAGCGGCTGGCGAGCAGCAGGTGCCGGGCGCCGTGGGCCTCGACCAGCCGGCGAGCGACCAGGCCGCCGAGGGCGCCGGTGGCGCCGGTGATCAGCACGGTGCGCTCGGGGTCGAGCGGCGTGGGCGCCTCGCCGCCTTCCCCCTCCGGCTCGAGCCGGAGGACGAGCAGCTCGCCGTTGCGCAGCGCGATCTGGGGCTCGTCCAGG
>DASZQM010000213.1:0-6902 GCA_035549645.1 Solirubrobacterales bacterium
GCCGCCGTCCATCGTTTCGTTCCGTGAAACGCGGGGGTCTTCTTGCGGTTCAGCGTGTCGGCGATGTCTTCCAGCGATTCGCCTGCAAGAAGCAATGCCCCGATCTGCTTCCGCCGCGTGTGGTCACGCTGATTGCACTCGACATGGGACAGCCGAACGTTGTCGGCACGTAGCTCCCCACCCGCCGAACGGAGGATCGGATAATGGTCGCGCGAAGGCGCCCACAACCTGCGCTCCGTCGCGAGCGATTCGAACTTGTCGCGTCCGTTGGGGTGATAGCACTGCGGCATCTCGCACTTCAGCTCAAGAATTTGCCCGCGTTCGGCCATCTGCACAAGGATGCCCTTTACGCCGAATCCGCGGAGTCGCTCCGCGACCGATCTATCTGCCATGCGGCGATCCTGACACAACTGCTCTCGCGTGAAACCAGCACTCGACGGTCGCTAGAAGATAGCCCGCTGAATTGCGGCAGCGACCCCCGATCGCCCCCGCCCTCGCGGAGAGATCCGAGGCAGTGGGCGACAAGCGACTGGAGAAGGCGATTCAGAGCGTGCCCGCCATGGACGAGCCCGGGGCCTGGGGAACCGTGGATGCCTCGGTGATCGCAATGGCCGAACCGCTTGATGCGACTGAAGTGGCGACGCTCGACCGTCGCAACTTCAGCGTCGTGCGACCGCGCCATGAGGTCGCCTTTCAGTTGTTGCCGTAAGCGCCAGGGGTCATTGACGCCGGATTCGCACCCAGTCAATACGCACCGTCTGGCTCGGGGTTTCAGAAGGAGACCCCAGTGTGCCGATACGCCGAATGACCTTCATCCCGCCTTTGACCCTGCCTAGAACAGCGTAGGCCGGCGCGATCCGCCCGGCTCCCGGCAAGACGATGAAGAAGTTGCTCCCCGATCGGCCGCGCGGCTCGTCGTAGGCCGTGCCCATCGCGACGGTGCCGGGTGCGTAGTGATAGTGCCTTGGCGGCGGCTCGGTGATGTGGTACCCGGGCCCTCCCATCCCGCTCCCGCTGGGGTCACCGCCTTGGATCACGAAGTGCGGAACCACCCGGTAGAACTGAAGGCCGTCGTAAAAACCCGACCGAGCGAGAAAGACGAATGAGTTGACGGTGGCTGGAGAGCGCCTCGCATCGAGCCGAATCTCAAAGCGACCGCAGTTCGTCTTGACCTTGGCAACAAGGTGGTCACTACGGCGAACGTTTTGAAGCGCTGTCACACAGCCTTGCCGAAACCCCTCAGCCAAGCGCCAACGAGTATGGCGCCTCCGCGCGCGCCGAGCGGCAGGAAGGCCTGATTCAGGCCAACGGGTAGATACTCACCATCGAGGGTGGCGGATCCGATCGCGTCGCCTTCTGCTGTGTCGCCTTCTGAGCGCATAGCCCAGTAAAGCGTGCCGGCATATGCGGCGAGCCCGACCGGGCCGCCCGCTGGTTCGAGAATGGCTGGTGAAGACCGGCGATGCGGAGCTGCGCCCGATGGCCGCCGTCAAGGTTCGCCCGATGGATGGTTCCGTGCCATGCCCCGCTACGATCCAATGGCCCGTCGTCCCCCCAGTAGACCCTGTTATTGCCCACGGCGACGGAGTTGATCTGGACTCCCCTCGCGAGGATCTGCATAGTTCGCAGCGGATGCTTCGAGCCCAACCGAGCCCTCTCGAGCCGTTCCGGCCTGGCGATATAGATAGAGCGGCCAGAGACGGCCAGGGCATTTACGTAGTCGTCAACCACCAGTTGCCGCTGCCTCACGTCGGTCCCATCGACCCTCGCGCTCCCGATCCAGGAATCTGAGGTTCCCTCGCTGTAGCCGGCCCAATAGATGCGTCCGTTGGCGGCCGCGAGCACCACAGCATGGCGCCCCCTCCTCAGTCGTATCGCCGCCTGGCGAAAATCTGATCCGTCCAGCTTTGCGCTGCTGATGAGATTGCCCTGGCTTACGAGGGCACTGCTCCAGAAAGCCTTGGTCCGTGCTCAGAAAACGGCAGTGCCACCACCGGCTGGATCAAGAAGGAACACCCCGCGGTCCAGGCCAGGGCACCGGCCAGAAGGACGGCTCCGAGATAGTGGTGCAGGGACCCTCGCATGGCGGCATGCTAGCCCTCCGGAAGGGGGTCACGGTGGCCGCGCGGAAGCGGACGCCGTGCTGCCCAGTGTCGTCGACATCCAACCTGCACGGCGATGCACGGTCGGTCCAGTAGGCTCCCGCCGCAGTGTGGCGTTCGAGAAGGGGAGCGAAGATTGCCTGACCCGGTGCGCTTTGGCGAGAGCCTCCTGCGGTTCGACGGACTGTACCGCAGGGGCGGTGCGCTCTCCGACGGAGCGCCGATCACCTCTTTCCTACGCTTCGCTGCTGACGGCACCGTGCAGAACGCCGGGATGCGCGGCGAGGTGCACTCGGGGCGAGATGGTGAGACTGAGCTCAAACGTCGTCCTGCGGCCGAGCGGGTCGAGGGACCTTTCGAGATCGACGGGACGGCGCTGAGCTTCGAGACGAAGAGCAGCAACGGCATTGTTGAGTACCAGGGGGCAATCGAAGCGGACGGGAGCTTGGTCCTCGACTCCCACAGCCACATCAATGGCCACCGCGAAGAGGGCATGCGCTTCGAGTTCGTCGAGATCGAGAAGGGACCACGCCGGCTCTCGGAGATGATCCCGCGTTGCGTCAAGCTCGACTGCAGGAAGCTGCGCTCGGGAAGCGTCTACGAGCACGGCTGCGGGATCCGCACCACCTCAAGCGGCTGGCCCCTGCCCGCCGAGGAGGAGACGGTCCTCGGGCGCTGGAACGTGATCGGTTCTCGCTTCTTCATCGACATGAAGGAGGACCCGCAGTACGGCGCCTACATAACCGAGGGCTCGCTCGGCATCCTCGTCACCGACAAATCGCTGAAGGGCAGCTTCTACGAGGGCAAGGGGCCTGTCGGCAAGCTCGCGATAGCGCGCGATGTCCTGAGCTTCTATTGGCCCTACTCATTGATGGCCGAACCGGGGGCCTCCCACTACCAAGACGACCGTCGCATGCACATCGTGATCGAGGATCCCGAGCACGACGGCCATCTTGGTCTGCAGGGCATAACCCAGGCCAAGGGTGCGAAGGCCGACGACTTCCTCGGCCGTGTCTTCTCCGTGAAGAACCGGGCGCCGGAATTTCACGAACAGGTGGGCAGAGCGTGGGAGCAGTTCCGCACTGGCGAAGGTGCCTCCGATCGACAACGACCCGCAACGGGCGAGCCAACACAGGAGGCCGGCAAGACTCACCCGCCGACTGCGGTGGACACCAACATCGGGAGCACCAGGTTCTTCGATCTGTCCACCGTGGCAGACACCGCGACGACCAATCCAACCGAACCCAAGTGTGCCTCCTGTGGTGAAGCGGTCGACATGGAGGACCGCTTCTGTGCGTCCTGCGGCCAAGACCTGGCTGCGCACTCCGACCTGGTTAGCGGATTCGATCCGGAGTGCTAGCCTGCCCGCCCTAGATGACCGCTGAGACCGCCTTTTGCACCAGCTGCGGGGCTGTGGTGGGGGAGAACTGGGAGTTCTGCGAAGCATGTGGCGCCACGCAGCCGGTCGAAGTGACCGCGATCGGGCGGGCCGCCGAGGATGGAGCTGAAGCGCACCTGAACCCTCCCCCAGCGGGCTCCACCGTAACGAACCTCTTTGCGGGACTGGGTCAGGGCTCTCCGGCCGCAACCAATCTCTTTGTGATCGGCTGCCTTTTCGCAGTGGCAGGGATCGTTTATCTCCTCGCCACGGCCGGCTTCCCCCCTGGTATCACCACCACCTACGAATACCACGCCGATGGAAGCACGTCGACGAGCACCTCTCCGGACGCCGTAGAAGGCATCATCACGGTCGCGCTCTTCGTGATCGGAGCCGTGCTCATGCGGGCCTCGCGCGCGGCGAAGTCCCCCAGCCAGTAGTGAAAGCCGCAGCATGACCGGGGCTCTCGCGGTGGTGATCGTGATCGCCGCGATCGGCGCGCTCTGGGTGGGTATGGGTGTGATCTCCAGGATGATCGACGGAGTCGTCGAGTTCCTCGGCCGGGCGATCGGCAGCGCCTTCAGGCCGCGCATACCGCAACCACAGACGCGGCCACAGGGTGAGGTCACCCTGACAATGCCTGGCGAGAAGGTCCATGCCTGGCTCGCCTCCGCGGGCGCACTCGATCCCGGCAACAGCTGCCTCACAACCTCCTCCGGCCTGCTCGTGCAGATCGTCGTCACCTCAAGCTCCGCGAGGCTCGAATGCCGGTGGGATCCGACCGTCGTGGACAAGCCAACGCAGATCATGGGGGATGTGCTGCGGGCGGTCCGTCGGGTCGATCCTGGGGCCCAGGTTCTCCTCTAGGACTCGCACGGACCTCGGTCTTCTGCCGCCCCTTCACAATGATCCTGCCTGCCTCAGGCTGAGGTAGCATCGGCCTCCGATTAGAGGTACTGGCCGCAGTCAAACGCGGACACGCGGTCAACCCCAGGACATGAGAAGAAGAGCAGGTCGGGAGAAGGGCTGGGTTCGACAGTGGTCGTGATCGGGGTCTCGGGCACGGTGTTCATCATCGTGATGGCGCTCGGAGCGCTGGCGTATGTGCACGATGGCGCCCAGGCGCTCGCCAGACGGCGTCGACGCAAGGAGCGAGCCGCTGCTCTCTACGGTGCTTCGACGAATCGCAGCAAAGAGCGCTCCTAGCCCATGGGATTCCTCGCCAAGCAACGTACGAAGTCGCGGGTTGCGGTGAGCACCCACCCGACTCGCATTCCGAGCGAGGGGTGGCTGACTGACGGAATGCCACGACTGGCCGCCATCGTCCGAGCCGGGGCGTCCTCGATCGGCGCACATGCCAATCTTCGCTCTTCCTCCCTGAGGGGTAACGACTTTCTCGGAATCGGCTCGGCGATGAGGTCCGCGGACAGCACGATCTGGGTCGAGCAGATCGGTTACCGCGAGTGGGATGTCGCCGTGGGCATGGCGACCGTTAAGGGGCCCGCTCTCGATTGGCAGATCAAGCTCCAGACGCCGCCCGCCGCAGGCCCGGTAACGGCCACGATCTCCACTCCAACGGTTCTCACGAAGGACGGGGATCAGGTCCACAAGGATGAGTACCTCGAGCTGCGCGAAATTTTGACGGTAGGACTTTCGGCAACCGCACTACCAACGATGGAGGGCGAGGTCGCCTCCAGCGCCCAGGGTCTCCAGGGAACCGTGCCCCTGCCCTTCGCCTCGGAGCCGCTCACGCCACTTGACGTCACCTTCACGATTGCGACCATCCAACCATCGGCCTCCGCACTTAAGCGACTCCGCGCCCAGCTCCATTTTCGCCGGTCGAGCGAGCGCCCCGGCGAGGAGCGCTGGCTGATCGGGCTCGAGAGCGCGGATGATCCGTCGTGGGTGGATCTCCTCGTCGAGGATCCCCACGAGAGCCCGACCATCTTCGAGCCCGAAAATGGAGCGGATGGTCTCACCCTGCGCTTCGCCGTCCACCTCGGACACGAGGCGACGAATGACCTCGCGAACATCGTCGCCACAAACCACGCCAGGCGTTTTGTCGCTTGTGCGCTCGGCCTGCTTCGAGCAGACGATGAGCAGGCGACGATCGCCGGCGGCGGGCCAGTCACCGATGGCATCGGCTGAGGCCATGCAGAGCGCTCCGGCCGGCTTTCAGCCATCCGAGTCGATCGTTGCGCCCCTCTTGCTCGCCTATCGGGGTGTTCGATCAGCCGATGCGCTCCTGCCGATCGTCGCCACCGCTGCCGCAGCGATGCCGAACGTGACGAATATGCGCAAGCACATGGTCGGCCGCAAGGCAGTGGCGGCGCCCCACACCCGAGACGTGTTCTGGCGGCACAACCCGGAGTCTGACTCCTATGGGCTGATCGCCCGCTGCATCGACGTCGGTCCGGATCAGACCCCCGCTCAGGCGTTCGGGACGTGGATCTGGGAGGCGAGCTTCATCTCATTCAAGAACGGCCAATACCCGGACCTGATCCCGGACGACTGCGAGCAGGTGCGGCTCGACGTCACGCGGTACCGGATTCAGAAAAACGGGATAGTTGGAGCCCGACAGCTGGCGCTGTTCCGGCACCTGTTCGTCGAGAGCTTCCGAGCGCTCGATCCAACGGCCCAGGTCTACGGTGGCCAACATGACTGGCAAGCGCATTGGTGGCCGAACCCGCCGCCGGCGGCGGCCGCCCAGTAGGACCTTTAGGCGCTCGCGCCGGGGGCGAGCGAGAGTTGAAATGCCGGGAGAATTCACGATCGGAGGGTGGCATTGAGCAGCGAGGAGAATCCCGTCGCAACCGTGTACTGCGGAGGGTGCGGCGGCCAGATTGACGCCAGAGCCAATTTCTGCCGGGGCTGCGGCACAGATCAATCCCAATTCGTCGCCTCCGGTACCGAGACACCTCGGCCCGACTCGAGCACCGGCACCTCGGAGCCTGACGGACAATCCGATGTGCAGCTGCACACTCCTGGGGTTGCCCCCCTTCCTCCCGGACCAACAGGAAGGGGCTCGATCTTTACCTCGCCATGGCGAACCCCCGCGGGCCAGCGACGCTCGGTGGCCTGGATCTACTACGCCCTGATAGCCCTTGGTGGCCTGATCCTCGGCTTCCAACATCCCGCCTTCCTCCTCGTGGCGGTAATTGCCGGCCTTTACTCGACCTACCTGTTTCGCGGGGGAAGGCTCGTTATCTGGTTCTGGTAACGGTGCGGGCACCTCAAGCCGCCAAGTTGTTACAAACGGTGCCCGTCTACCCGGCTGCTTCACTCGCGTACTGCTGCCGGCGCAGCTCAAGGCGCCGCTGCCACCATTGGCGGGCCTGCTGCCACCAGGTGTCCTCGAATGACGGGCGCAAGCGAGCCTGCAGGACGGTCGCGCAGGCGGCAATCATCAGCAGAAGGGCGAT
>DASZQM010000214.1:0-4670 GCA_035549645.1 Solirubrobacterales bacterium
GGGTGCATGCCGAGGCCCGATTCCACCTGCTTGAGCGGAACCCCCTGCTCGATCTGCGCCGCCGCCGCGCAGGCCTTGCGCAAGCGCGAGGCGAGCCCGTAGATCAGGCCGGTCACGTTCTCCCCCTGCGAGATCAAGCGCTCGGCGAGAGAGGAGGCCTTGGCGGGGTCGCGTTCCAGCAGGGCGTCGGAGAGCGCCCAGACCGTGGCCTCCGAGGTGTCCGAGACCATCGCCTCCAGATCGGCGACGGTGACCGCACCCCCCTCCCCCGCCCACAGCGCCAGCCGCTCCAGCTCGTTGCGCAGGCGGACCGGGTTGGCGCCCATGCGATCGACGAGCGCTCGCGCCGCGGTCGGCTCCAGCGTGAAGCCGAGGCGTTTCGCTTCGCCGACGAGCTGGCGCGGCATCTCCCGCGGCTTTGGCGCCTCGAACTCGTGGATCTCACCCCCCGCAGCCTTGACCGCCTTGCTCAGCTTGGCCGCGGCTTTGGCGCGGGCGATGAGGACGACGGTGAGGTCAGGCGGCAGAGCGCTGATCGCGGCCGTGACGGCATCGAGCTGGCGATCGCGCCAGCGCTCGACCCCGTCGGCGAGCAGGTAGCGCCGCGTCTCGGTCAACGACATCGCCGGGATTGCCGTCAGCAGCGCCTCGTGGTCGGGCCCTCCGCGGCCCTCGTTCGGCTCGAAGACCTCGAGCGCGCCGGCGCCTCCGTCGCCTTCGGCCCGGGAACGCAGGCGCGCTCGCGTGGCGTCGATCTTCGCCTGGTCGGTGCCGGCGATCAGGTACAGCGAGGAAAGCGCGTCGGCCATCGCGGCCGAGTCTAGTCGCGGGCCTGGTCCCTATCGACCGGAGTCGGCCGCTTCCTTGCCGGCAGCCGGGCTGGCCGGTGTTGGAGTCGGCGCGGGCGCCGGGCTGGCAGCGGCCGGCGGGACGGTCGCGGCAACGCTTTCGTCGTGCTGAGCCTTGGCGCTCGCGCTTTCGCCCGGCTGCGAGCCCGCAGAGGAGGAGCTGCCGCTGCCGGCGGTTTTCGGTCCCCCGGATTTGGTCGAGGCGACGCTCGCGGAGCGATTGCCGTCGCTCGTCGCCTTGGCGCTCCCGGCCGCCGAAGAACTGCCACCTCCAGGCGGGGTCGAGGTCGCCGGGCCGGTGGCGGGGGAAGCGGCCGGGGCCGGCTGGGAGGCCGAGCCCGGAGCCTGCTTGGAGACCGGCTCGCCGCTGCCTGCGCCCGGCTGCGAGCCGGCGGCGGCGCTCACACCATGCGAGCCCGCAAGCTCGGATCGACCGGCCGAGCGACCGGTTCCGCCTTTGCCGTGGCGGGCGTGATTGCCGCCCGCGATCGCCGAGCCGCCCTTTGCGGCGGGCACGCCGGCCGCCACGGAGGCGGGCTGGACCAGCGCCACGCCAGGCGCAACCGTGGCCTTGCCGGGCGCGCTGGGGAGCGGGCCGGTGATGCCGGCGGGCCAGCCGAGCTGGGAGATGAAAACGACCAGGCCGAGACCGACCGCGCCGACCAGGGCCAGCAGGGCGATCGAGGTCCGCCGCAGCCTCAGCAGCAAGCTGCCACCGGCCAGTCCGACCCCGCCAAGGGACTGCGAGACGCTCTGTCCGACCTTGGAAGCCACCGCTACGACCATCGCCCTTCAGGCGTGAGAACAAAAGCCCCAGAGCCGAAAAACCCCAGTTTCGACTCGGTGATTCGTCTAGTCGCCTGCCACGACCACGAAAGAATCCTTATCCGCATCGATCTCTATGTTGCCAGTTTCGTCAGTGCGCAGCGTCACGATTTCGTGCGCGGCGAGCTCGGCGAGCGTTCCGGGAGTCGGATGGCCGTACGGATTTCCCTCGCCGACCGAGATCACGGCGAGGCTCGGCCTCGTGCGGTCGAGGAGCGCGCCGAGCCCCGGATCGTCGCTGCCGTGGTGGGCGACCTTGAGCACGTCGAGCGGTCCGGGGTCGATCGGCACTTCGCCCGCCTCGGCGTCGGCAGTGAGCAGCATCGTGAATTCGCGCCAGCGCGCAAGCAGGACCAGCGCCTGGGTATTGGGGTCGGCGGCACCCAGCGGCGCTGCGAGCAGCTCGGCCGGCGGCCAGAGGACTTCGAGCCGCAGGCCGCCCGAACTGACGGTGTCGCCGGCGGCGAGGCCAGTGGGATGGGCGCCGACCGCCTCGGCCTCAGCACGCAATTCGCGGCCGAGGCGAGCGCCAAGCAGCGCGCCAACCGGGAAGCGTCCCAGCAGTTCCTCGACGCCGCCGGCGTGGTCGGACTGTTCGTGGGTCACGACGACGAGCCCCAGCGCGTCGACGCCCGTGTCGCGCAGCTTGGCGGCAAGGCCATCGCCGGGTGGGCCCCCGTCGACGAGCACCGGATCCCCGTCGGCCGGCTGCAGCAGGATCGCGTCGCCTTGGCCGACGTCAAGGACGGTGACGCGCAGGCCGTGAACCGGCACTGTCGCCTGTCCACTGGGCCGCGACCCCACGAAAGCCATCAGCCCGGCGAGCAGAACGAGCGCGAGCCCCAACGCCCATCGGCGGTCCCGGTGCAACGTTTTTCGGTCCTCTGAGAACCCCAACGCGTTGCACCTCTCCTGCGCCGGTCCAGCGCTGCGCAGAGCGGCGATCCGCCGGCGACGCGCTAGAGCGGGGGTGCCGAGTGCGGCCATCGCCAGCAGCACGTAGGAGGCGATCAACCCGGCCAGGCCGAGGTGGATTCGCAAGTAGGCCCAATCGGGTCGCCCACACCAGCGCGCGACCTCGGCGACGTATGCGAGCAACGTGGCAGCGAGCGCGTTGGGGATCGCCGCCGGGAAGCCCGGCAGCTGAGCGCCGATCGAGACCAGCATGCCAAGCCACATCGCCGGAGCCACCGCGGGCAGGGCCAGCAGGTTGGCCAGCAGCGTCGTCGTCGAGAGCGCTTCGAAGTGGAAGGCGATCAGCGGGGCGGTGGCGAGGGTGGCGGCGACCGTGACCGCCGCGCCCTCGGCCAGGGCGCCGTGCCAGCCACGCCCGCCGATGCGGGCGCCGATCGCCCGGCGCAGCGGGCGGGCGAGAGCGAGGATGCCCAGCACCGCCGCGAAGCTGAGCTGCCAGCCGACGTCGGCGGCGATGTGGGAATCGATCGCGAGCGTCACCACGGCCGCCACGAGCAGGGCGAAGAGCCGCGAGCCGCGCCGTCCCGCGAGCGTCGCCAGCAGCCCGAGCGCGCCCATCACCCCCGCTCGCACGATCGAGGGGCTGCCGCCCGCAAGCGGCACGTAGACGGCGATCGCCGCGAGGATCCAGACGAGGCGGGTGCGCAGGGGCATGCCGAGCGCCGCCAGCAGCGGCATGATCAGCAGCGCCAGCAGAGCGACGTTCTGGCCCGATACCGCGAGCAGATGACTGAGCCCGGCGCGACGGAAGTCTTCGACCGTGGCGGCGTCGACGTGCTCGTCGTCGCCGAGGACGAAACCGCGGGCGAGCTCCGCCTCGCGGTCGGGCATGCCGCTGCCGAGGGCTCGCTCGGCACGGGCGTGGATCTGCTCGCGGTGGCCGAGGGCGAGAAACGTCACCGCGGCGATGCCGACGATCACGAGCCAGGGCGGTCGGCCGCTGCCCACGCAGGCCTAGGGCTGGAGGCGCGAGCGCAGCGCTTCCATCGTCGCCGGCCCGATCCCGCTGACCTGATCGAGCTGGTCGATCGAGGAGAGGCCGCCGTGTTCGTCGCGGAACTCGACGATGTCCTGCGCGGTCACCGGCCCGATGCCGTCGATCGTGTCGAGCTGCTCGACCGTCGCCGTGCCGAGGCTGATCGGCCCTTCTTCGCCCGTCCCCGCCGTCGCCAGCGGCGCCCCACCTGGCCCCCGCTTCGGCACCACCACCTGCTGCCCGTCGGCGAGCCTGGCGGCCAGGTTGATCGCTTCCAGCAGCGCCCCGCCCGAAGCACCGCCGGCACGCTGCACCGCATCGGTGACTCGCGCTCCCGCCGGCAACCGGTAGACGCCGGGCCGCGCCACCGCCCCCGTCACGTCGACCACCACATCGCCGCCCGAGCCGCTCTCGACGGTCAATCCCCTGTCGCCACCGCCTGAGGAGAAGGACGTGACCGAGCCGCTATCGCCCTCCGCCCGGATCGCGCGGGCGCCGAGCAACAGCAACGCAACGGCAACGGCGCCATAGACGGCGATCTGAGAACGCGACAACTCGGGCATGCCCGAACCGTGACCGAACCCAACGCACCCGTGGCGCGCAGAATCAAACGCTTGCGCTACAGATCTTCGTCGTCGTAGCCCGCGACCTCGGCGAGCTGGTCCGAATACAGCTCCGAGGCGGCAACGGGGGGCGACTGCACGGAGATGCAGGCGAGCTCCTCGCCGCCGTCGTTGGCGATCGCGTGCTCGGTCGCCGGTGGCACCAGGATCAGGTCACCGACGGCGACCTGCTGGGTGTCCCCGGCGACGGACATCGTGCCGGCTCCGCGCACGACGACGTAGGCCTGCTCGGCCTGCTCGTCGGAGCGCAGCGTCTGCTCGGCGCCCGAGGGGAGCTCGATCCAGGTCACGGAGAGGTTGCGCGAGCCCAGTTCGCCCGCGTCCATCAAGACGCGAGTGCGCAGGCGGTGCCATTCCTCGACCGATGCCTCTGAGTGTCTCCTGACCAGCACGGCGGCTTTGTACCAAAAAAGCTGGCGGCGA
>DASZQM010000215.1:0-3291 GCA_035549645.1 Solirubrobacterales bacterium
CTTCGGTTTCGGCTTTGATCACGCGCCCGGGCCCGACGACTTCATCGGTTTCGCAGACGATCGTCTGGACGGCTTCGACTTTGCAGGCCAGTTCTTTTTTGGCGGCGGCCCTGGGGTCGGTGTCTTCGGCCGAGGGGTTGACCGGTTTCAGGCCCGATGGCAGGGTCGCTTTGACCACGGTCGTGGTGGCGTCGGTGTCGGCGGCGCCGACGTTGGTGGCGAGGATCAGGTACTGGGGCGTGCGCACGGTGCCCGCGGCGAAGTTGGAGGGCATCGGCGTCAGCGTGATCGCCCAGGCGGGCTGGGGGCTGGGGGCGGCGCTCGCCGTGGCGGGCAGGAATGCCGTGATCGCGCAGCAGGTCGCCGCAACGGCGAGCAGGGCCTTGCGGGCGATCATCGTGCGCTCCTTCCCTTGGCGGCGGCTCTCTTTTGCTTCTTGTGGGGCTTTTTATGCGACTTCTTCTTGTGCTTCTTCTTCTTCGGCTTGTGCTTGTTCGGCTTTTTGTGTTTTTCCACTTCGTTGGGAGGCCCGTGGAAGTTGGGCGTCGCCGGCGCCGATTCCGCCGGGGCGCCCGAGCCGGAGCCGTGGCAGGCTTCCGCTCCTTCGCAGGGCACGAAGGGAGGCGGGTTCTGCGAGGGAAGGCCGCCGTTCACGCGGGCGTCATAGACGTCTTGGATTTCGTCTTTGTCCTGACCCACCAGCTGGTCGCGGGTGAAGAAGAAGACATCGTCGCCGCTGGCCGAGGCATCGGCGAAGAGCGAGGGGTATTTGCTCTTGCCGGTGGAGAGCAGGTAGATGCAGCCCTGGTTGATCGGGCTATAGGCGGCGGAGCCTTCGCTGCAGCTGCCGCCGGGGGTGCCCGGGGCCTCCCACTCGTAGGTGTCGATGCAGGAGGGGTAAACCTGTTCGGCTTGACCAACATTTTCGCAGCCCCCCTGGGCGTTGGTGTCTTCGGGCACCAGCGATTCGGTGGTTTCGAAGAAGGCCTTGTTGCCATCGGATGAGAGGAAGCGCGAGGAGACAGACGCGACCGAGGGCAGCGGTCCCAAGCCCGGGAAGTGCAGGCGGCCGAAGCCGGGTCCTTTTTCCGCTGCTTCCCCGGCCGGGTTGCAGCTCACGCAGCGAAGCCCCCCGGGGTCGCCCACCCGGAAGCGGTAGAGCTCTGGGGCTCCCTCGTTGGCGTAGTCGGTCAGCTGTTCCTGGGAGCGGAAGAGCAGGGTCTGCCCGTCGGCCGAGACGAAGGAGGTCTTCGGCACAAAGCTGGTGGTGCCGAACAGTTCCCGCGGCGTCGATGTCCAGTTCAATGCGTCTGAGCCTTCGCCGCCGCCGGCCAGCAATCGCGCGATCAGGCTGATCGCATCGTCGTGCCAGAGGTAGAGGCTGCAGCTGCCTTCGGCTGAGGTCAGAGGGCCCTTGCAGTCCCCCTGTTTCGCTTCTTCGGCATCGTCGAGGATGCCGTTGGCGGCGAAGTAGACGTATTTGCCGTCCGCCGAGGCGCCGAGCACGCCTTGCACTTCGGCCCCGTTGCCGTCAGGGTCGGGCGTCAGGTCAGTTAGCTCGCCCTGTTCGGTCCCGTAGCGGTAGAGGTCGTTGCCGGGGTTGGTCGGCACCTCGCCGTTGGTCGACCAGAAGAGATGGGTGCCTTCGAGCGCCAGGCCCGTGGGTTTGCCTTCGAGCGGGATAAATTTCTTTTCCTTACTTCCTTCCGAGAGTTCAAGGTCCGCCCGTCCGATCGCTTCTTCGCCCTGGGATGCCCAGTAGGCGTGTTCGGAGTCGACGGCGACGCCGCCGACGGGTTTTTGGCCGGTTCCGATGTATTTTTCTTCTTTCCCTTCCAGCGTGAAGCGGATGATGGAGCCGATTTCTCCGCTGCCGCCTTCGTTGGAGCCGAAGTAGATGTGACTACCACTCAGCGCCACTCCTGAGGGCACTTCGTTGCCGAAAGATTCGATCAGTTCCTGGTCGACTTCTCCGCCTTCGAGCGTCGCCCAACCGATCCCCGGAGCCGCCCCACCCGCATTGGCCCAGTAGATGTGTTCTGAGTTGACTGCGATGCCTTGCGGGTCGGAGGCATTTTCGATGAAGGCCGGGTCGACGACCGGCGGAGAGACACCGATGTCTGCCCGCCCGATCGTGCCGGTGTGCCTGATCGGGCCGAACTTGTCGCTGCAACCGGTATTTGTCCAGTAGAGGTATTTGCCCTGCACCGCGAGGTAGCGGGGGGTGCTTTCGACTTCTTCGAATTCAGGCGGATCGCTGCCTTCGACTTCGCATTCGGTCGACCCGGGAACGATGAATTCTTTTTCGACTTTCTTGCCGTCCAGTTCGGATCGATCGATCGCCTCGGTCGTCGGGTTGACCCAGTAGAGGTGCGAGCCGTCGACGGCGACGCCGAGGGCACGCTGAAGGGCGACAAATTTGGAGTTTTCGATCGCCCCGCTCGTATTGCCCTCTTCGATTTGCGCCGGAGACTGTTCGGGGCCGGTGTTGGCGTCGTTCGTGAGCATCTCCGGCGAGGTGAAGAAGACTTCGGAGCCATCTTTGCTCGCGGCCTGGAAGGCGGCGGGCTGGGGGCCGGCGGCGTCACTGCCGCCTTCGCCTTCGCCTTCGGTCTTATGCGAGGCCGAGATGTGGATCGTGCAGGCTTTGGCCGGGTCTTCGCATTTGCCCTGGCCGTCGGTGGGGCTCTGTTCGGCGGTCGGATTGATCCGGCGGTAGAGCTGGCCGGTGCTCGCTTCGGTGAAGAGGACCGAGCCGTCAGGGGAGATCGCGTGCTCGTCGCGCAGGTAGGTGCTGCGCTCGGCGCCGCCGAGGCGAAGGGAGCGCCCGCTCGACCCGCTCACCCACAGGTATGCACCGGCGAGAGTGCCCTTCGGCGGTGAGGTTTCGTCGTTGTAGATGCCGGCAAGGGTGAGCTCGCCGGTTCCGCGGTCCCAGGCGTAGACGTTGGGTAGGCCCTCGCGGGCCCCCTCCGTCAGCTTGGCGAGCGATTCGAAGATCACTATCGAGCCGTCTTCGCTCTGCCCGGCGTAGGAGTATTCGGCGCCTGCGCCGCCCGGGCCGCCGGGGGTGTAGGGGGCAATCGTGACCGGATCTGCGCTGCCGCTCTGCACGACCAGGGCCGCCGTCCGCGGTTCACCCAGGCGTGAGACCTGGGAGAAGACTTCGGTGAAGTCAGGCGACCAGCCGATCACCTGGGCGCGCTGGCCGACCACTTCAGGGGGGGTGCCCGCTTCGAAGGGCGGCAGCAGGCCTTCGCTGGACCAGCTGCTCTGCCCGCGCGAGGCGAG
>DASZQM010000216.1:0-3279 GCA_035549645.1 Solirubrobacterales bacterium
CTTCGGTTTCGGCTTTGATCACGCGCCCGGGCCCGACGACTTCATCGGTTTCGCAGACGATCGTCTGGACGGCTTCGACTTTGCAGGCCAGTTCTTTTTTGGCGGCGGCCCTGGGGTCGGTGTCTTCGGCCGAGGGGTTGATTGGTTTCAGGCCCGGCGGCAGGGTCGCTTTGACCACGGTCGTGGTGGCGTCGGTGTCGGCGGCGCCGACGTTGGTGGCGAGGATCAGGTACTGGGGCGTGCGCACGGTGCCCGCGGCGAAGTTGGAGGGCATCGGGGTCAGCGTGATCGCCCAGGCGGGCTGGGGGCTGGGAGCGGCGCTCGCCGTGGCGGGCAGAAATGCCGCGATCGCGCAGCAGGTCGCCGCAATGGCGAGCAGGGCCTTGCGGGCGATCATCGTGCGCTCCTTCCCTTGGCGGCGGCTCTCTTTTGCTTCTTGTGGGGCTTTTTATGCGACTTCTTCTTGTGTTTCTTCTTCTTCGGCTTGTGCTTGTTCGGCTTTTTGTGTTTTTCCACTTCGTTGGGAGGCCCGTGGAAGTTGGGCGTCGCCGGGGCCGATTCCGCCGGGGCGCCCGAGCCGGAGCCATGGCAGGCTTCCGCTCCTTCGCAGGGCACGAAGGGAGGCGGGTTCTGGGAAGCAAGGCCGCCGTTCACGCGGGCGTCATAGACGTCTTGGATTTCGTCTTTGTCCTGACCCACCAGCTGGTCGCGGGTGAAGAAGAAGATGTCGTCGCCGCTGGCCGAGGCATCGGCGAAGAGCGAGGGGTACTTGCTCTTGCCGGTGGAGAGCAGGAAGATGCAGCCCTGGTTGATCGGGCTATAGGCGGCGGAGCCTTCGCTGCAGCTGCCGCCGAGGGTGCCGGGAGCCTCCCACTCGTAGGTGTCGATGCAGGAGAAGTAGAGCTGTTCTCCTTTGCCCACGTTTTTGCAGCTCCCCTGCGCGTTGGTGTCTTCGGGCACCAGCGATTCGGTGGTTTCGAAGAAGGCCTTGTTGCCGTCGGATGAGAGGAAGCGGGAGGAGACAGACGCGACCGAGGGCAGCGGGCCGAGGGCCGGAAAGTGCAGGCGGCCGAAGCGCGCCCCTTCGCCGGCCGCTTCGCCGGCGGGGCTGCAGGTCACGCAGCGCAACCCCGGCTCGCCAGCCCGGAAGCGGTAGTACTCGGGGGTGCCGCCGTTGGCATACGGAGTCAGCTGTTCCTGGGAGCGGAAGAGCAGGGTGCGGCCGTCAGGGCTTACCGAGGAGGTCTTCGCGACGTAGCTGGTGGTGCCGAACAGTTCACGGGGGGTCGCTGTCCAATTCAATGCGTCGGATCCCTCGCCCCCTTGAGTGTTCAGCCGCGCGATGAGGCTGGTCGTCCCTTCATGCCAGAGGTAGAGGTTGCAGCTGCCCGAGGCCGAGACCCGTGGCCCTTCGCAGTTCCCCGGTTTGGCTTCTTTGCTGGCGTCGAGCACGCCGTTGGCGGCGAAGTAGACGTAGGTGCCGTCGGCCGAGGTGCCCAGCACGCCCTGCACTTCGGCGCCGTTGCCATCAGGGTCGGGCGTCATGTCTTCCAATTCGCCCTGTTTGGGCCCGTAGCGGTAGAGGTCGTTGCCGGGGTTGGTCGGCGCTTCGCCGTTGGTCGACCAGAAGAGGTGGGTGCCTTCGATTGCCAGGCCGGTGGGTTTGCCTTTCAGTTTGATGAATTCTTTGTCCCGGTTTTCGAGTTCTAGATCGGCTCGCCCGATCGCTTCTTCGCCCTGGGAGGCCCAGAAGACGTGTTCGGAGTCAACGGCTATGCCGCGGATACCTTCTTTGCCAGTGAAGAGGAGGTCCTGTTCGCCCCCTCCCAAGGGCGCGCGTCGGATGTAGGCGAAGTCGGCACCTTCGTTATTGGCGGCGTAATAGACGTGGGTCTCGCTCAGCGCCACCCCATAGGGCGTAAGGCTGTCAGGTACTTTGGCCAGTTTCTGGTTAACTTCTTTACCTTCGATCGTCGCCCACCCGATCGCCCTCAGCCCTCCGCCCGCATTGGCCCAATAGATGTGTTCGGAATTCACCGCAATGCCCTGCGGATTGGAGGCGCCTGTGATGAATTCGGGTTCGATGCTGGCTTTTGCCCCGTCGATGTCCGCGCGTCCGATCGTCCCGGTGCCCTCGGTTGGTTCGGATTCGCCGTCGAGACAGCCAGTATTCGTCCAGTAGATGTGCCCTGCGTCGACTGCAACGTAGCGAGGGATGCTTTCGGCGTCTTCGAAGACGCCTGGTTTGCCTTCGACTTTGCATTTGATTGGCGGGGGGACGAGGAATTCCGGTTCGACGTCTTCGCCGTTTAGGTCAGAGCGCCCGATTGACTCTCTGATGGGATCGACCCAGTAGAGATGTTCGGCGTCGACGGCGACGCCGAGGGCGCGCTGGGGGGCGACGAGTTCGGGGTCTTCGATCCCCCCGCTTGTGTTGCCCAGTTCGATTTGCGCCGGGGACTGTTCGAGGCCAGTATTGGCATTGTCGGTGAGCATCTCTGCAGAGGTGAAGAAGGCTTGCGAGCCGTCGGCGCTGGCGGCTTGGAAGGCGGCGGGCTGAGGGCCGGCGGGGTCCGGTTTGGTGCGCTGAGACGCTGAGACGTGGATCGTGCAGGCTTTCGCGGCGTCGGTGCATTCTTCTTCGCCTTTGCCGTTGGTTTTGGCGTCGCTCTGCTGCGCGGTCGGGTTGACCCTTCGGTAGAGTTGGCCGCTGCCCGCTTCGGTGAAGTAGGTCGAGCCATCTGGGGAGATCGCCCGCTCGTCGCGCAGGTACATGCCGAATTCCGATCCGCCCAAACGCAGGGCGCGACCGCTTGAGCCAAACGGCCACAGGTAGGCGCCGGCCCTGGTGCCTTTCGGGGGGGAGTTCTCCTGGTTGTCGACGCCTGCGAGGCTCAATTCGCCGGTGTTGCGATCCCAGGCGTAGAGATTCGGAGAGCCTTCGATCGCCTCGGGAACGGGCAGGAGCTTGCTCTGCGATTCGAAGAGCACAACCGAGCCGTCTTCGCTCTGCCCGACATAGGAGTATTCGGCGCCAACACCGAGGGGGCCGCCTGGCGTATAAGGGGCGACGGTCCTCGGTTCCCCATTGCCGCTCTGCACGATGAGGGCGCCGGTTCGGGGTTCTCCCAGGCGGCTGACCTGGGAGAAGACTTCGGTGAAGTCAGGCGACCAGCCGATCACCTGGGCGCGCTGGCCGACCACTTCAGGGGGGGTGCCCGCTTCGAAGGGCGGCAGCAGGCCTTCGCTGGACCAGCTGCTCTGCCCGCGCGAGGCGAG
>DASZQM010000217.1:0-2448 GCA_035549645.1 Solirubrobacterales bacterium
ACGCAGAAGGTTCCCAACGACGCGGCGAAACTCGGCTTCGGGGTCAGCGTCGAACGCAAGACGCGGCAGGCGGCGCTGCGCGTTGTAGCGATACGCCTGCGGGCGGTGATCGCCGCGGTACAGGGGACGCCGGGAATCGGCCCGGGCGACGTCACCACCGGCCAGATCTCGGTTCGCAAAACCACGCGTGACAAGCGCACCGTCTACCGCGCCTCAGAGGGAATCGGCGTCGTACTGCACGAGCCCGACCGTGCGGGTGAACTGGTCAACGCCGCGGTCGCCGCCGGGGCAACTGGCACCCGCGGGCCCGACTTCTTCTCGAGCAACCCGGAAGCCGCTTACAACAACACCCTGCTCGCGGCTTTCGATCAAGCCAAGGGGAAGGCGGCAGCTCTGGCGACACGTGCCGGGGCGACGCTGGGACCGGCGCTGACGATCGAAGAAAGCACCGAAGCGGTGCCGATCGAAGGACGGGCGAGCCCCAAGGGCGCCGCCGACGCCGCGCCCGCGCCGCCCGCCAAGCCCGGTGCCTCGACGGTCACCGCAACGGTGCGCGTCGTCTTCGCGCTCGAATAAATGGGCGGCGGCGCGGCGGCTACCGCCTGATCAGCTTCGCGAAGTCCTGCCAGCCCCTGGTGTTGGCTACGTCGGCGCCGGTCAGCCAGGCGCGCCGCGCGGTCGCGACCGCGTAGGACATGTTGTTGAGCGTGTCGACCCCGTGGGCGTCGGTGTTGAGCACGATCGTGACGCCGGCGTCGACGGCGAGGCGGGCGTGCTGCTCGGAGAGATCGCGGCGGTTGGGATTGCCGTTGATCTCGATCATCGTGCCGTTGTCTGCGGCCGCTTCGGCCACGGCCTCGACGTCGATCGCGTAGGGCTCACGGCGGCCGATCAGGCGCCCGGTGAGGTGGCCGATGCAGTCGACGTGCGGGTTCTCGATCGCCGCCAGCACCCGCGCCGTCATCTCCTTCTCGGAGACGCCGAAGGAAGTGTGGACGCTGGCCACGACCCAGTCGAGCGCCGCCAGCACGTCCTCGGAGTAGTCGAGCGAGCCGTCGAGGCCGATGTTGACCTCCGAGCCGGCGAGCAGGCGGAAGCCGCGTTTGCCCTTGTTCCAGTCGGCGACTTCTTCGATCCGCTCCCAGAGCCGCTCCTCGCTGACGTGGTCGCCGAAGCCGTGGCTGGCCGAGTGGTCGGTGATCGCCAGGTAGGCGTAACCGCGCTCGCGGCCCGCTTCGGCCATCTCCTCGAGCGTGTTGCGCCCGTCCGAGAGCGTCGTGTGGGAGTGCAGGTCGCCGCGGATGTCGTCGAGTGAGACCAGCTCCGGCAGTTCGCCTTCGCGCGCCGCCTTCAGCTCACCCCGGCCCTCGCGCAGCTCCGGCTCGATGTAGTCGTAGCCGAGGCGCTTGTAGACCGCTGCCTCGTCGGCGCAGAGCTCGACCTCGCCGCCCTCGACCTCGGTGATGCCGTGCTCTGAGACCGAGAGGCCGCGCCCGACCGCGTCCTCGCGCAGCTGCACGTTGTGGGCCTGGGAGCCGGTGAAGTGCTGGAGCAGGTTGCCGAATGCCTCCGGGGCGACGATGCGGAGATCGACCGAGATGCCGTTCTGGGTCTGGGCCCGCACCCCGTTCGGCCCGGGTTTGCCGGCGGCGGAGATCAGCGGGCTGGCGAAGAGGTGCTCGGCGAGCGCCTGCGGCTCCTCGGCGGTGGCGATCAGGTCGATGTCCTTGCAGGTCTCGGCCCAACGGCGCACCGAGCCGGCGACCTCGACCCGGTCGGCGGCGGGATGCTCGCGCAGCATTCGCGCCAGCTCCTCGGCGATCGGCTTGGCGGTCGAGAGCAGGACGCGGTCGGAGCCCTCCCCGGGCTCGCCCAGGCGCTCGACGCCGGCGAGGACGTTCTCCTCCGCCTTGGGGCCGAGGCCTTTCAACTCGCGGATCCGTTTGCCCTCAGCTGCCGCGCGCAGGTCGTCGAGGGTCGCCACTCCGAGCTCGTCGAAGAGCCGCCTCGCGGTCTTCGCCCCCACTCCCGGCACCCGCGTCACTTCGATCAGCGTCGGTGGGAACTTCGCCTTCAGCTTCACCGCGGCGGGGATCTCGCCGGTCGCGATCAGCGCGTCGATCTTTTCCGCCAGCGTCTTGCCGACGCCGGGGATCTCAGTCGCCCGCCCGGCGGCGGCGAGATCGGCCACCGAGACGGGACTTTCGCGGATTGCACGCGCCGCGGTCCCGTAGGCAAGAACGCGATATTTGACCGCCCCGTCGAGCTCATAGAGGACCCCGAGCTCATCGAGGGCGGCGGCGATCTCAGCGTTGGTCACACCACCACGCTAGCGAGCGCCCGGGCCGAAGCGCCGAGGATGGGAAGCGCTCCGACGGGGTAGTGGGTCATGATCGCGGCGCTTGCAGGTGGCGCTATACTTTTTGAAGTATTGAGCGTCGAAAATCG
>DASZQM010000218.1:0-11456 GCA_035549645.1 Solirubrobacterales bacterium
AGCCGATCGATCTCGGCACTCGGCCCCCGCGCGGCGATCGCCCGCGCCAGCTCGGTCTCCGACGGCGCTTCCCCGACCGGGTGGACGACCTCGGGGAGGGCCCGGCCGCGCGGCTCGTCCTCCAGTGGCTCCAGCATCTGCTTGACGTCGTCGAGGAAGGGGGAGGGGGCCTCGGCGGCGCCGTTCTCATCGCTGTCGCGGTGGGAGAGGAAGAGCCGGCGGCGGGGCAGGGCGAGGCAGGCGTGGAAGAGGTAGCGCTCCTCGGCCTCATCGGCGTGGCGCGGCTGCAGGCCGAGCGTCTCGCGCTGGCGCTCGGACAGGAACGGGTCGGAGTCGCCGCCGTTGCGGGGGAACTCCCCGTCCTGCAGCGAGGCGACGAAGACGTTGTCGAAGCGCGCCGCCCGCACCCGCCGCGGGTCGGTGATCCGGACTCGCTCGGTGACCGGGCCACTCCACACGCGGACGGCGATTCCCGCCACCGCCCGCGCCAGGGCTTCGGGCAGCGGCGCGAGTCCCTCCAGGGCGGCGCGCTCCGCCAGCGCGGTCGCGATCGCCCCACCGGCTCGCGCCTCCAGTTCGGACCCGGCACGGGCGCCCATCGTCGCGGCGAGCTTGCCGACCTCTACTGCCAGCTCGCGGGGGTTGCCGGCGGCGGCGCGGACCCTGGCCACGTCGGTCGGGGGCTCGCCGTACTTCTCCTCCCAGAGCTGCAGGGCGTCCGCGGCCCTCTGGACGCGATCGCGCCGCAGCCGCCGCTCGAACCAGTCGACCCGGCTCGGCGAGATGCCTGAGGGCCCCCGCAGAAAACGCATCAGGTCGCTGGCGCGGCCGGTGCCGAGCACGGCTTCCAGCAAGGCGATCAGCGATCCGCCGACCGACGTGGTCGGAGCCGGGACCTCCGCCTCGAGCGCGGTCGGGATGCCGTAGGACTCGAGCACCGAGGCGATCAGCGGGCCGCGCCGCCCCGGGCTGCGCACGACCACCGCGATCTCCTCCGGATCGGTCCCGGCGACGAGCAGGCGGGCGATCTCGGTCGCGATCGCCTCGGCCTCGCCGCGCTCCCCTGCAGAGCGCAGGAAGACGAGGCTCTCGTCGGCGGCCTGGCGCGGGGGGTCGCTCGCGCCGAAGCCGCGCTCGAGGTGGAAGAGCAGCGGCGACTCGGTGTTTGCGGGGTCGGCGTGGGTCTCCTCGACGGAGTCGATGCCGATCTCGGCCAGTGCTTGCAGCAGTGCCCCGTTGCGCCGCTCGAGCGCCGAGTGGCCACGCTCGAGCGGCAGCGCCACGGTCACCTCGACCGCCGCGACCAGCGCCCGGATCAAGTCGAGCTGGTTGCGGGTCAGGTCGTCGAGACCGTAGAGGAAGACCGGCCGCCGCCAGAAGCCGGGATCGGCGCGCAGCAGCTCGATCGCCTCGCGCGCGACGACGTGCGGGTCGACGGTGCCGAGGCCGTCGCGGACCGCCGCGTAGCCGGCGAAGAGGGTGGCGACGTCGCCGAGGTAGGCCGAGCCCTCCAGCGTCCCGGTCGCGGCTTCGACGTTGGCCGGCTCGAGGCCCGCCCCCTGCAGCTCGTCGAAGAGGCGCTCGAGGGCGGGGGGGAAGCCCGGCTGGGCGACGGAGCCGCGCAGCGGTCCCATCTCCGCTCGTCGCGTGCTTGCCGCGGCCGCGACGGCGCCGAGGCGCTGTGCCGGAGTGAGGATCGCGCCCGGGGGTGCGCCGCCCGCCGTGGCCACGGTGCCGAAGAGGGCGCCGAAGGTCATCACGTCGGCGCCGAGGACGGCTCCGCCGGCGCAGAGCTCCCGCTCGAAGGCGTAGACGTCATCCAGGGTCGGGACGACGAGCACGGGGTCGCGCTCGAGCACCTCGAGCAACCCGCGCCGGACCCTGCCGGCGCGGCCTGAGTTGGGTGGTCCGTGGATCAGCTTCAGTGGCATCGGGCGAACTGTCCAGCATAGGTTTGCCCGCGGCGCCCCCCGAATCCCGCAAACGCGGCAAAAACCCCCACCGCTTTGCCGTCTTCCGCCCCCTCTAAATTCATTTCCCGATGGCTCTCTGCTTCGTGGATCCCGCCGACGCTATCCGGGCGATCTCGGACTCGATCGGCCGTGAGGCCCGTCGCCAGCTGCTCGGCGAGGCGGTCCGCGCCTGGGTCGACGAGATTCCCGACGACGAGCTCGAGACCCACTACGCAAAGGCCCTTGCCGAGCTCGACGAGCACGACCTCTCGATGCTCGCCGCCTGGCACGGCTCGCTCGAGGTCGGCCACCCGGTCCCCAACCGCGACTTCCTCATGGGCGCATTCGGCTCGCTTGGCGACAACCGCCGCGAGGCGCTCAAGCTCGCCGCCGGCTTCCGCGGCGAGGAGGCCGTCGACGCCGGCGTCACCGAGGAGGACGCCCTGGAGCTGGTCCTCAGCCTCCTCTCCTCACCGCGCCAGATGGAGCTCGCCCTCGAGGCCGTCGAGCTCTACATCTGGGACCGCGCCGGCTCGGACAACTAGCCGATTGAACGTCACAGTTTCGTGACAAATACGGGCTTGTACCGAGAGCCCTCAGACCTCTACTCTGCCTTGCTTGGATTAGCACCTTTGGAGAGGCGGGGCGGCGTTGGAGAGAGCCAGAAGGTCAACACAGAAGATTCGTGGGGGGGTGGCGTGGCTGTGGAGATGCCTCGTGCGCCGGCGTCGGGCCGTCGGGCGCTTGGTCCGCCAGTACGGCTTCGCGGTCTTGGTGCTGGCGTCGCTGGTCGGCGCGACATATCTGGCCAAGACCGTAAAGGTGCCCCACGATGTGCCTGATTTTGCCCTTCAGGCGGAGTCGATATATCGACTCGAGATTGGGGCCGCTTCCTTCGTCGTCTTTTACTTGGGAGTGATGGCCTTCGTCCTCGCCCTGGGGGGTCGGGGCTTTGCGCAGTTCGGGACCAAAGGCGTCGCTACAGATCAGGTCGTTGACCGCCAACAGAACCTTGCCGTTCGCGGCTTGGCTCGCACGAATCGCCTCGCTCTGACTGGCCTCGCGGACCTGCGCGCGGTGCTTCAAAGCGTTGCCAAGACGTTGGAGTCGCACGACGAGCGCTTGGGCAGGCTGGAAGAGCGGGCAGAGACGGTGGAGAGCGTCGATTCTTCAGCCAACGGGAAATCCAAAGGCACTGGAAGTGACTGAGGTCGGAGCGTATAATCTTCCCGCAGAGTGACCTTCTAGTTTTTAATTAAAACTTCATCTGTTTAAGGTCGAGATCTATGGATGGTCCTGGAACTGAAAACGGCAATTCGAGATCGGACAATGGGAGCGAGTCTGTGAGCCCGGAGGAGCAAAGCCAGGAGCAGGTGCGAACGCTCGAGGAGCTCGATCAAGCTCTTGGGCGGGTCCTCCATGACATGGACGAGGCATTGAAAGAAACCGATCGGGCTGTTGACGTGGCGGAGGAACTTCTCGAGGCTTAGGGTTTTCCCGAGCTCACGTTTCCGTCGGGATCAGCGTTTGTCGGGTGATGGATCGCCACGACCTCACCTTTGCCGTAGACGGCGATAGCTGTGCCGCCTGGCTCTATAGCCCCATAGGCGCGTTGTCCGAGACGCCGGTCGTCGTCATGGCGCACGGACTCTCCGGAACCCGGCGGGACCGCTTGGGCCCCTTTGCAGAGCGCTTCGCCGCGGCTGGATTCGCCGCGCTCGCCTTCGATCACCGTGGATTCGGCGAGAGCGGGGGTGAGCCTGACATCTTCGACCCCGCTGGGCAGCTCGAAGATTGGGCGGCGGCGATCGCTTTTGTCCGCTCGTTGCCGGAGATCGATCCGGGACGAGTCGTCACCTTCGGCTCCTCGATGGGCGGTGGCAACGCGCTCGCCGCGGCAGCCATGGACCCGGCCGTCGCCGCCGCGATCAGTCAGGTTCCATTCCTGGACATCATCCGGCAGGCCTATCGCTCCTCACCGCGCGTACGCGCCCAGATGATCGTCGCCGCGATCCGCGGCGCTTACCTGCCCGCCGTCGGCCGACCGCACGAAGCGGCGATGATCAACGCGCCCGGTGGGGAGGAGGGTTGGCGTCGGGTGGTTGCGATCGGCGAGGACTCGCAATGGCGCAACCGGGTCTCCTCTCGTTGGCTGCTCGGCCGCCCCTTTCGGCCCGCTCGTCACGCTGCCAAGCTCCACTGTCCCTGGTTGGTCTGTGTCGGTGAGGCCGATCGCGTCGCCAGGCCAGGTCCGGCGATTGCCGCAGCGCGCCGCGCCCCCAAGGGAGAGCTGCGCACCTACCCCGGAGTCGATCACTTTGACATCTACGACGGCCCCGTCCACGAGGCCTTCCTCGCCGACCAGCTCGACTTCCTGCGGCGGCAGCTGCTCTAGCTGGCGAGCGTGGCGCGGATCTCTGGGATTGCCTGCGCGTTGTCCTGGAAGTGGACGGCGTGGAGGCCGGCCTTGCGGGCTCCTTCGCAGTTGACCAGCACATCGTCGACGAAGAGGCAGGCATCGGCGGGTTCGTTCAGGCGTTCGAGGGTCAGCGCGTAGATCTTCGATTCTGGCTTGCGGCAGCCGACGAAGCCCGAGTCGACGACGGTCTCGAAGATCTCGTCGACCGGCAGCATCGAGCGCCAGAGCGGCTCCCACTCGCGCACGTTGTTGGTCAGCATCGCCATCCGGTAGCCCTCGCCCTTCAGCTTCCGCATCAGCTCGATCATCTCCGGGTTCGGCTGCAGAGCCTCGAAGTAGATCTCGCGGAAGCGGTGCATCTCCGGGTGGTGCCCGAGCAGCGGTTCCAGGTGCTCGGTGAGCAGGGCGAGGAAGGCGTCCTCGGTGATTTCGCCCCGCTCCATTTCGAAGAGCGGGTTTTCGCCGTTCGCCTCGGCGGCGGCCTGTATCGCCTTGCCCAGGGTTTCGGCGGTGATCCCGGTCTGGTCCTGGAAGGCCATGAAGGACTCCACCAGCGGCGTGGTCAGCACGCCGCCGAAGTCCGAGACGATCGCCTTGATCTCAGCCATCGTCGCGCAGGATCTCGTAGTGGCCAAGCCCCTCGCGGCCTTCCAGCGCCCAGCGGAAGAAGGCGATCGTGCCGGTCGCCCCAGGGTGGCTGACCTCGCTGGCGCTGATCAGCGAGCCGGCGCCGCGCACCGGGTGCGCATCGTCGCCGTCGAGCCAGAGCTCGAGCGTCGCCCGCCGCTGCACCCCGTCAGGCCCGTACTCGGTCGAGAGCAGCGCCTCGGAGACGTCGACCGGCGCCCCGTCGGCCCCACAGAGCACCGCCGCCACGCTCTCCTCACCGTGCCCGCGCCCTCCGGCCGGCCGCGCCGCGCTAAGCGCCAACAGCCCGCCGTCGGCAAAGACGACGCCAATCGAGCGCCGCACGATCTGTCCCTCCGAGCTCATCGGCGGCGAAGACTATTGGCGACAAATTGAGTCGTGCTGTGAGCCGATTAGAGTCGGCGCGATGGGGGAGCTCGTCATCCGCGATGTCGATCCCGTGCGGGACGCTGCTGCCTGCGCCGCGATCTACGCGCCGTTCGTGCTCGAGGGCCCCACTTCTTTCGAGGAGCAGGCGCCGGACGAAGGCGAGATGGCGGCCCGAATCGCGCGCCTCACGACCGCCCACCCCTGGCTCGTCGCCGAGTGGGACGGAGGCTTGGCGGGCTACGCGTACGCATGCGGCCACCGTGCCCGGCCCGCCTATCGCTGGTCTACTGACGTCTCGGTTTACGTAGACGAGCGCAACCGGCGGCAGGGGGTCGGCCGTCGCCTCTACGAAGAGCTGCTCGGGCGCTTGCGCAGTCAGGGGTTTCGGGTCGCCTGTGGCGGGATCACCCTTCCCAACGAGGCGAGCGTCGCTCTGCACGAAAGCCTCGGCTTCGTCGCGGTGGGGGTCTATCGCAACATCGGCTGGAAGGCGGGAGGCTGGCACGACGTCGGTTGGTGGCAGCTTGACCTGAGCCCGGAGATGGGGGAGCCCGCCGAGCCCTTGCCGCCGGGCACGACGTAGCTCCCGGCTACCATTGCCAGATGAGCGATAACGAGACTGCAGTCCTGACAGAGGACGACGTCCTCGAGGCCCTCGAGGAAGTAATCGACCCCGAGCTCGGCCTCGACTTCGTCTCCCTCGGCCTCGTCTACGACGTCGAGATCGAGAAAGACGAAGTCTTCGTCACCTTCACCCTCACCACCCCCGCCTGCCCAATCGGCCCCCAGGTCTCCGAGCAGATGAAGGAGTTCGTCGGCGACCTCCCCGGCGTCTCCGCCGTCCACCCCAAGATGGTCTTCGACCCCCCCTGGAGCCCGGAGATGATGACCGAGGACGCCAAGTTCGCACTTGGGTTCTAGGCCGATGGTCCGGCGCCTAATCAGAAAGCTGAGCGATCGAGTCGAAGATCTGTTCGCCCTCGTTTTCTGGGACGGCTCAAGCTGGAAGGAGCCGCGCAAAGACCGACGCAACGGTCTTTAGTTCACCCTCGGAGCCGCGATTGGTGGGATCAAACCCACTAAAAACCCTACGAATTACAGACAAATAGTCGAACCAATCCCATAGGGTGTGCCGGGTGATCCGGCTGAGTCGAATCTTCTGTTTGGGGCTGGTGGGCATCGTTTGGGTCTTGGGCGCCAATGCAGCCCAAGCATCGTCCCCGTTGGAACCCGAAGGAGTGGAAGCCGGCTTCCGAGTTCGTGGCAGCCACGGCTTTCTGATCTCGGCGATTGCCTACTCGCCGGGTAGCAGCGGCAAGGGCGTCGTCGAAATCACGGCTTCCGGTAGGCATGCGGTCGCTTCCTATCGGTTCCCCGCGACGGTCACTGCTGAGGCGCTGCGAGCTGACCTTGGGCGCTTGGGAGAAATAAACGCTATTCGCCGTCCTTCCGGACTAGAGAAGACCGTGCATCTCAAGTGCCTGGGAGGCGAGCAGACATACGAACCCGCCACCTACGAAGGCGTCATCGAGTTCAACGGCGAGGAAGGCTATACGCGGGTGAAGGAGAGTCGCGCGGCGCAGCTTCCAGCCTGGTTCATCTACTCGGATCACGGCTCTTGCGGTTCGGGCTATGGAGAATCGAGTGGACCGGGTGAGCCTGGAGCAAGACTCCGCGCCATTTCGTTCGCCGGAGGCCGCAGCCTCTCATTTCAGGTGAACAAGAACAGCCGGAGGGCGCGCGCTGTATTCACAGCCTCTATCAAGGAACGACGCGACGGGATCAAGATCTACAGGGCGTTGAGTGGAACCGCTCGGGCCGGTGCGTTTCGCTTTGATCGACTCCTTCGTACCGCCAAGCTGCGGCTGCCTGCTCCATTTTCGGGTTCAGCCTTGCTCGCTCGAAGCCGAGACTCGTTCTCACCTCTTTGGACCGGCGACCTACGCCTTGATTTTCCGGGTCACGCGAACGTTCCGCTCGCTGGCGCCGGCGTGCATGCAAGCCTCGTTCATGCCCACTTCACCCGCAGCGATACTCCGAACGTGAAAGTAGGTTTCTGACTTGAGGATGAAGATCCTGATCCCGGTGATGGCGGTTGGGCTTATTTTCGCCGTGACTATGCCGGTTTCCGCGGTGGCGAAGCGGGGCTACTTTGTAACCGATCCCAGCAGCAGCATTCAGGCGCAAATTCGGGGGTCCGATGGATACGTGATCTCCCTCTCTGGAGGCATTGGCTTCGTATTCCTTGCCGCCAAAGGACACCACGCCACGGTCCAATACCTCACGAAAGGGGTGGCGGGTAAAGGGACGTTCAAGGCGAAGTTCGGCAACCTCGGCCGTGTGGCTCTGCGTTTTCACCCCCGCGGCAAAGCTCGCCTGCACAAGAACCCGGAAAGTAACTGCCGCGGAGGAGGCTCCCTGGTTCAGTCGGGGGTATTCGTGGGCAAGCTCGACTTCGAAGGCGAGCAGGACTACACGGCTATCCACACAAATCGGATCAAGGGGACCGTGACCCACACGAAAAGGCAGGTATGCAAGAACGGCGGGAGCGAAGAGGGAGAACGCGGAGAAGAAGGGCTTCCCTCGTCCCTCGACTTGACCTTCCTGAACGCTTCCGACGACGAAGATGGGTCTTCCTTCAACGCGTTCAAGATCGAGCCCAGCGCGAAGCCCGGACGCAGCGCAACCAGCTTCGACGCAATGGTTGAGGAATCTTCACCTGGGCTCTTGGTGACCCGGTCTATTCAGGCCACGGCAGAAGATTCCAGCGCGTTCAGTATCGTCAAGAAGTCTCACGGTCACGTCGATGAAGCCACGGTGACGCCGCCCGCGCCGTTTTCGGGCAGCGCGACCTACCGACGCGCTGTTGCCAAGAGGTCGGAAACGTGGGCGGGCACACTCGCCGGCGACTTTCCGGGCCTAGGAACGGTGAGCCTGGCCGGCCCGGAATTCTGCGCCGAAGGAGTCCTGCTCAAGGGCTGCAACGGCCCAGCCGGAGAACTGGTGGGTCTTTTCGGCCGGTCAGCCCGTTAGCCGCGGATCGTCCGCGTCGATCTCTTCCGCGGTTCCCTCGTAGTCGTAGCCGCGGCGCGGGGGCGAGGTGCTGGGTCCCGGGCCGGCAGCCCCAAACCCTCCCGGCGTCCCCATGACGACGAAGCGGCGGCCCACGTAGCCGCGCATCAGTCGCCTCACTATCGCCCGGGTCGGTGGGATGAGGAAGATGGCGCCGAGGATGTCGGTGACGAAGCCGGGGGTGAGGAGGAGGGTGCCGCCGATTGCGATCAGGAGGCCGTCGGCTACCTCCTTGCCGGGGAAGCGACGCTCGGCGAGGGCGGCGTTGAAGCGGCGCCAGGCGCCGCGGCCCTGGTGGCGGAGCAGCATCGAGCCGAGGACGGCGTCGGCGAGCAGGAGGGCGATCGTCGGCCAGACGCCGATCAGCGAGCCGATCTGGATGATCACGTAGAGCTCGACGATCGGGACGACGATGAAAAGGGCGACCAGAATGGCCATGTGGAGAGCCTAGACGGCGCGGGGTGCCGGCTAGGCGGGAGCGGCCGCCGCCGCGGCCTCCTCGAGCTCGGCGAGCGAGCGGTTGAGGCCCTCGGCGATCGTTTCCACGTCCTCCATCTCGTCGTAATCGGCGAGCAGGCCGAAGCCGACGTGGCCGTTATAGCTCATCACCGCCACCGCCAGGGCGTGGTTCTGCGGCAGGAAGGCGACCGGGAAGACCTGCTCCAGTTCGCGACCCAGCACATAGAGCGGGATCTGCGGGCCGGGCACGTTGGTGACGATCAGGTTGAAGAGGCGGGTCGAGAAGTTGATCCGCGAGGCCTGGGCCAGCAGCGTCGGCGGCGCGAAGTCGTTGAAGCGGGAGATCACTTCCGCGCCCAGCGCCTGCTTGGAGCGCTTCAGCCCCTCCATCTGCTCGCTGACCACGCGCAGGCGGCGCACCGGATCCTCGACGTAGACCGGAAGTGGCCCGCGCATCGCGGCGATGCGGTTGCCGAGGTCGCCGCGCTCGTCTTGGGTGCGGATCGAGACCGGCACGAGGGCGCGCAGCTCCAGCCCCTCGGTCCGCACGCCGCGGTCGTGCAGCCACTCGCGCAGCGCCCCGGTGACCACCGCCAGCACGACGTCGTTGACGGTGCCGCCGAGCGCGTCCTTGATCCGCTTGAAGGTCGCCAGCTCCGAGCTGGCCCAGGTGAAGCGGCGGTGCGGGCCGATCGGCTGGTTCAGCGGCACGTCCGGGGCAGGATCGGCGAAAGCGCCGAGAACCTCGCCGACGCCCTCCAGCGCCTCGCCGATCCGCCGCGCCGCGTACTCCGGATGGCGCACCGCCTCCACCGCTCGCTCGATCACCTTCACCGGCGCCGCCGCGGCGTCGACGGCGCCGCGGGCGACCAGGTCGATCGTGCTCGGCTCTGGCTCGGGCACCCAGCCGTCGTCGCTTGCCGCAGGCTCGGGGATCGGCTCGAGGTCGAAGAGCACCGTGCCGATGTCGACGCCGGAGATGCCGTCGACCATCGCGTGGTGGGTCTTGGTCAGCAGGGCGAAGCGGTCGCGCTCGAGGTTCTGCACCAGCCAGAGCTCCCAGAGCGGCTTCGAGCGATCCAGCTGCTGCGAGAAGACGCGCGCGGCCAGTCGCTTCAGCTGCTGTTCGCCGCCCGGAGCAGGCAGCGCGGTGTGGCGGATGTGGTAGGTCAGGTTGAAGTTGATGTCGTCGGCCCAGAGCGGGCGACCCGCCTCCAGCGGCGGCGTCACCAGCCGCTGGCGGAAGCGCGGCACCTGGTCGAGGCGGCCGCGCACGTGCTCGACCAGATCGACGTATTTGGGCGGCGGCCCCTCGAAGACGAGGATCGCGCCCACGTGCATGTGGCTGGCCGAGGTCTCGTTGGTGAGGAACGAGGCGTCGACCGCCGTCAGCCGGTCCAAGTGGCGTCCTTGCGTTGCCATCGCCCTAGGCTAGCTACTCTGCGTCTATGTCTCCCCTCGCCACGGAGGCCCCGAAGCGGGTCTTGCTGGCCGCTCCGCGCGGCTACTGCGCCGGCGTCGACCGCGCCGTGCAGACGGTCGAGCGCGCGCTCGAGCTCTACGGCGCCCCGGTCTACGTCCGCAAGGAGATCGTCCACAACAAGCACGTGGTCCAGGAGCTGGCCAAGCGGGGAGCGATCTTCGTCGAGGAGGAGACCGAGGTGCCGGAGGGGGAGATGGTCGTCTTCTCCGCCCACGGCGTTGCCCCCGCGGTGCACGAGAACGCCGCCTCCCGCCGGCTGCGCACGATCGACGCCACCTGCCCGCTGGTGACCAAGGTCCACGTCTCCGCCCGCCGCTTCGCCGCCGAGGGCTACACGATCATCATGATCGGCCACGAGGGCCACGAGGAGGTCGAAGGGACCACGGGCGAGGCGCCCGAGAGCATCGTCCTGATCGAAACCGCCGACGAAGTCGAGAGCCTCGAGGTCGCCGACCCGGCCAAGGTCGCCTTCATCACCCAGACCACGCTCTCGGTCGACGAGACGGCCGAGGTGATCGCCGCCCTCCGCGCCAAGTTCCCCGGCATCGTCAGCTCCAAGTCAGACGACATCTGTTACGCCACGACCAACCGCCAGATCGCGGTCAAGCAGCTCGCCCGCGAGTGCGAGCTGGTGCTGGTGATCGGCTCGACCAACTCCTCCAACTCCAACCGCTTGGTCGAGGTCGCCCGCGAACACGGCGCCGACTCCTACCTGATCGACAACCACACCCAGGTGCGGGAGGAGTGGCTCGAGGGAGTCGAGACGGTCGGCATCACCTCCGGTGCCTCCGCCCCCGAGGAGCTGGTCTCCCAGCTCGTCGACCTCTTCCGCGAGCGCGGCGCCGAGGACGTCTCAGAGCTGCGCACGGTTCACGAGGACGTGCGCTTCATGCTGCCCAAGGAGATCCGCGAGGAGCTCAGGGCAGCCCCGCAGCAAAGCTGACCGACCAGATCCGCAGCTCTCCCTCGGCGACCAGCGTCAGCCGGTGCCCCTCGTGCCGCTCATGTTCGGCGAGGACGTAGAGGTCGGGTCGCTCGATCGCGATCGAGCGCG
>DASZQM010000219.1:0-1756 GCA_035549645.1 Solirubrobacterales bacterium
CACGCGAGAGCAGCCGCCTGGTCCGCTCCGAGCCGCACTCGGGGCAGGGCAGGACGTGCGTCTCGCTACCGGTCAGCTCCTCGAAGCGGCGACCGCACTGCTCGCACTCGAACTCATAGATGGGCATCTGCGCCCATCGTAGTTACGGCAGTGGCTCCCAGTCCCACGCTTTTGCCGAAGTCAGGCTCTCCTGCTCCAGGTAGTGCTTGAGCACGGTCAGCTCACTGGGGTCGATGCCGTAGACGTGGTCGGGTTCGGGGAAGTGGGCGCTGCGGACCTCGGCGACGTACTGGTTCATGCCGGCGACCATCTGGTTGTGGATGTCGGCGTACTGCTTGACGAATTTGGCCATGCGGCCGGTGGTGATGCCGAGCAGGTCGTGGAAGACGAGAACCTGGCCGTCGGCGGCGGGGCCGGCGCCGATGCCGATCACCGGCACCTCGAGCTTCTCGACGATCGCCTCGGTGACGGCGGCGGGGACGGCCTCGAAGACGATCGCGAAGCAGCCGGCCGCCTCCAGCGCCAGAGCCTCCTCCGAGAGCTTGATCGCGCTCTGGGCGGTCTTGCCCTGGGCCTTGTAGCCGCCGAGCGCGGTGGCGGTCTGCGGCGTCAGGCCGACGTGGCCCATCACCGGGATGCCGGCGCGGACGATCGCGCGGGCGCGCTCGACCGAGATCCCGCCCGCCTCCAGCTTGACCGTCTGGCAGCCGGTCTCCTTGACCAGGCGCATCGCGTTTTCGACCGCCGACTCGTTGCTCGCCTCATAGCTGCCCTTGGGCATGTCGCCGACCATCAGCGGCGTCTTCAGGCCACGGCGCACGGCTTTGCCGAGCACCAGCATCTCCTCCATCGTCACCGCCTCGGTGCCGGCATGGCCGAGCACGACGTTGGCGGCGGAATCGCCGACCAGGACGACGTCGGCACCGGCCTCCTCGGCGACCTTGGCGGAGGGGAAGTCGTAGGCGGTGACCATCGCGATCGGTTCGCCCTTGGCCTTCATCTCCATCAGCCGTGGCAAGCTGACCGGGGGACGGTCGGCCGACGGCGGCGCGGTGTGCGAGCGAGCGCCGGAGCTCATCAGGCCATCTCCGCGTCGGAGGCGTGGGCCGGCTCGGCGAGCAACACCTCCGGGTGGCTGTCGACGGCGACGATCTCGTTGTCCTCACCGACGTGGACGACGACCGGCGAGTAGGTCTCGAGGTCCTTCTCGTCGTAGGCGCCGAAGGTGCCGACGATGATCTTGTGACCGGGGCGGGTCAGGTGAGCGGCGGCACCGTTGACCTGCATCGTGCCCGAGCCGGCCTCGCCGTCGATCACGTAGGTGACGAAGCGGGCGCCGTTGTCGACGTCCCAGACGTGGACCTGCTCGTTGGTGATCAGGTCCGACGCCGCCATCAGCTCGGTGTCGATCGTGATGCTGCCGATGTAATCGACGTCGCAATCGGTCACGGTCGCGCGGTGGATCTTTGACTTGAGCATCTGCCTCTGCATCGGTTCTCCCCTCAGCTCATTTGCATTGAAGTCGTGTTCACGGCTCTAGCAGGACGTTGTCGATCAGGCGAGCGCCGCCGAGGTGGGCGGCGACCGCAATCAGCACCGGCCGGTCAGCCAGCTCGGTGACGGGTGAAAGGTCTTCGGGGTCGCGCGCCTCGAGGTACTCGGGCTCGATCCCGGCGCTGCGCAGCTCGGCACGGGCGGCGTCGAGGCCGGCCGCGAGGCCCTCGCTGAGCGACACGCCCTCGGCCACCCGCAGCGC
>DASZQM010000220.1:0-9013 GCA_035549645.1 Solirubrobacterales bacterium
GGCCCGGGTCGGCGGGATCACCACGCCCTCCTCCTCGAGCGTGTGGGAGAAGGCCGGCATCCCCCCCGGCGTCGGCCCGCCGATGTCGGCATGGTGAGCGCGGCTGGCGGCGAATCCGAGCAGATCGCCACCGACGAAGACGGGGGAGATCAGCGTGATGTCGGGGAGGTGGGTGCCGCCGCGGTAGGGGTCGTTGAGGATCCATTCGACCTCCGGCTCGTGGCGCTCGCCGAGGACGGCGGCGACGGCGTCGGGCATCGAGCCGAGGTGGACGGGGATGTGCTCGGCCTGCATCACGAGCTCGCCGGCGGCGTCGAACAGCGCGGTCGAGCAGTCGTGGCGCTCCTTGATGTTGGCCGAGTAGGCGGAGCGGATCAGCGCCGCGCCCATCTCTTCGCAAGCGGCGTGCAGGCCGCCGATCATCACCTGCAGCGTCACCGGGTCCAACGTGTGCTCCTCTGAGTCCAGTGCAACGTTTTTCGGTTGTGTGGGCACCTCAACGCGTTGCACCGCCTCTTTCGGCGCGGATCGTGCCGGCTTCATCGACCGTCGCGGCCCATTCGGGAGGGACGACGAAGGTGGTCTCTGGGAGCTCGAAGACGACGGGTCCGCTGACCACGGTCCCCGCCGCCGGCTCGCCGCGCAGGACCGGCGTCTCGACCCACTCGCCGTCGAAGCGCACCCGGCGCTCGCTCGGCGCGAGCGAGCCCTCAGCGACGGCGGTCGGTTGGGGTCGGGAGCCGCTGACGACCATCGCCAGGCGGATGTGGACGAGCACGACTTCGCCCTCGGGGTCCCGGTGCCCGTAGCGCTCCTCGTGGGCGGCGGCGAAGCGCTCGCTCAGATCGGCGGGATCAGGCCGGGGTGGGCCCTCGATCGGCAACTCGAAAGCCTGGCCGGCGTAACGCATCTCGTAGATGACTTCGGGCTCCGCGCCCTCCTCGGCGCCGAGCGAGGCGATCAGCTCCTCGACCTCGGCGGCGATGCGCTCGGCAGTCAGCTCCTCAGCGGCGAGCATCACGGTGCGGGTGGTATCGCGGCGGCGGTCGGAGGCACAGAGCCCGAGGGCCGAGAGGACGCCACCGGCGCGCGGACAGAGGACCCGGTCGATCTCGAGCTCGGCGGCGATCTCGGCGGCGTGCATCGGGCCGGCGCCGCCAAAGGGGAGCAGGGCGAAGCGGCGCGGATCGATCCCTCGCTCGACGGTGACGACGCGCAGCGCCCGGACCATCTCCTGGTTGGCGATCCGGACGATGCCCTCGGCCGTCGCCAGCTCACCGATGCCGAGCTCGTGCGCGAGCGAGCCGATCGCGGCGTGGGCCGCGTCGGCGTCGAGCGGCACCCCACCGGCGAGCTCGGAATCGGCGGCGAGTCGGCCGAGCAGCAGGTTGGCGTCGGTCACGGTCGGCTCACTGCCGCCGTGCCCGTAACAGGCAGGGCCGGGCACCGCTCCGGCCGAGCGCGGGCCGACGCGCAGGGCGCCGCCGCTGTCGCGCCAGCCAATCGACCCGCCGCCGGCCCCGACGGTGTGGACGTCCACCATCGGCAGCTGGATCACGCGCCCGCCGATCGTGCGCGAGTCGGTTCGCTTCACCTCGCCCGCCTCGACGACGCAGACGTCGCAGGAGGTGCCGCCCATGTCGAGACCGAGCGCGTTGCCGTCGCCGGCGAGGGAGGTGACCAAGCCTGCCCCGACGGCACCGCCGGCGGGGCCCGAGAGCACGCTCCAGGCGCCGGTCCGCGCCGCCTCCTTGGCGGGAGCGACGCCACCCGAGGATCGCATCACCAGCGGCTCCGGCAGCCCGGCGGCCGCTGCGGCCTCGCCGAGACGGCCGAGGTAGCGACCGAGGAGGGGCGAGAGGTAGGCGTCGATCACGGTGGTCGAGCTGCGCTCGTACTCGCGGGTGCGCGGCAGCACCTCGTGCGAGCCGGAGACGTGGACCTCCGGGAGGAGCTCCCGCAGGCGCTCGCAGATGCGGCGCTCGTGCGAGGGGTCGAGGTAGGAGAAGAGCAGGCAGACGGCGACCGCTTCTGCTCCGCACTCGCGCACCCGCTCGGCGAGTCGCTCTGGATCCCCCTCGCCGAGCGGGTCGATCACGCCCTCGGGGCCGACCCGCTCGGTGGCCTCGAAGCGCAGCTCGGCGGGGACGAGCGGGGTCGGCTTCGGCTCGCAGAGGCGGTAGAGGCTGGGTCGGTCCTGGCGGCCGATCTCGATCACGTCGGCGAAGCCAGCGGTGGCGATCAGCGCCGTGCGGGCGCCGCGTTCCTCGAGCAGGGCGTTGGTCCCGACCGTCATCCCGTGGGCGAACGCCTCGACCTCAGCTCCATCCCGTCCCGCCCGTCGCAGCACCTCCTCGACCGCGGCGATTACCGCGCGCGACTGGTCCTCCGGGGTGGTCGGGAGCTTCGCCGTGTACAGCTCCTCGCCGTCGAAGAGGACGGCGTCGGTGAAGGTCCCGCCTACGTCGACACCGAGCAGCACGCCCCGAAGCTAGCTCAGCGCCAGCTCTCGCGGCGGATCTCGCCGTCGGCGCCGAGCACGAAGTGGATCCCGTCCAGCGCCGGGTCGATGCCGGGGAAGTCGCTGCGCAGGTGGCCACCGCGGGACTCGCGGCGCTCCAGTGCCGACTTTGCGATCGCCCGTGCGAGCGGGTAGGGGTCGTCGAGCAGGCGCCGCAGGCGCTCGGGGTCGCGCCGGGGGCCGGCCAGCTGCCAGACCGCTTCCCGCGTCGCCTCGTGGGGCGGCTGGAAGCGCCACTCGCCGGGCTCGGGAGGCTGGGCCGTGGCGCGTTCCTCCAGGGCCGCACGCCCCGCCCGCGAGCCGAAGACGAAGCACTCGCTGAGTGAGTTCGAGGCGAGCCGGTTGGCGCCGTGCAGGCCCGTGCAGGAGCACTCGCCGACGGCGAAGAGGCCCGGCAGCGAGGAGCGCCCGTCGAGGTCGACCGCGATGCCACCCATCGTGTAGTGGGACGCGGGGGAGACGGGGACGAGCTCGGCGCTCGGGTCGATCCCGGCCTCGCGCAGCGAGGCGAAGACGTTGGGGAAGCGCGCGGGGTCGAGCTCGCGCAGGTCGAGGTGGACCGCTTCGACCCGATCGGCCTCGAGCCGGTCGAGGATCGCCGCCGTGACCGCGTCGCGGGGCGCCAGCTCGTCGGTGAAGCGACGGCCGGCTGCGTCGAGCAGGGTCGCGCCCTCGCCGCGGACCGCCTCGGTAATCAGCAGCCCGTCGAAGCGCGAGCCGGGCTGGAAGAGCGCGGTCGGATGGAACTGGCAGAACTCCATATCGGCGAGATCCGCCCCGGCCGCGGCGGCCATGGTCGGGCCGGCGCCGATCGCCCCCCAGGGGTTGGAGGTGCGCTGCCAGAGCGCCGCGGCGCCGCCGGTCGCGAGCACGGTTGCCGCGGCGGCGATCGGTTCGTCGTCGGTGAGCACGCCGTAGCAGCGCTCGCCGTCGCTCCAAAGTGCGGTCATCGAGGCCCGCTCGCGCACGTGGATGCGCTCCTCCGCGGCGACCATCGCGGCGAGCTTGGAGGTGATCTCGTGGCCGGTGGCACTGCCGCCGGAGTGGACGATGCGACGGCGGGTGTGGCCGCCCTCGAGGCCGAGCGAGAGCTCGCCCCCGGGGTCGAGGTCGAAGTCGACGCCACGTGAACGCAGATCCTGTACGGCGGCGGGGGCCTCCTCGACCAGGACCTGAACGGCGCTCGGCCGGCTCAGGCCGCGACCGGCGGCGAGGGTGTCGGCGGCGTGCTGGGCCGGCGAGTCGCCCGGCTCCAGCGCCGCGGCAAGACCCCCCTGGGCCCAGTAGCTGGCGCTTTGGGAGAGCTGCGTGCGCGAGACGAGACAGACCCGCCCGCCATGCTCGGCGGCCCGCAGGGCGGTCCAGAGGCCAGCCGCGCCGCCACCGACGATGGCGACGTCGCACTCCCTGTCCGCGGTTATCGCTGCCCGGCCTCTCGGCGGATCGCCTCGACCTGACCGCGCAGCCAGGCGGCCGCGGCCTCGCGCGCCCGCGCCCGCTCGTCCTCGATCGACCGCTCGGCGTCGGCGGCACGCTGCTCGGCCGCCTCGATTCGCCTCTCCGCGTCGGCTGTCTGAGTCTCGATCTCCGCCAGGCGGCCCTCGGCCTCGGCGATGACGCGGTCCTTGGCCTCGCGCTCGCGTCGCAGCTCCTCGGCGTGGGCGGCGCGCAAGGCCTCGAGCGCCTCGGAGGCCCGGGCCCGCTCCTGCTCGAGGTCGGTCTCGAGCGCTTCGATCTCAGCGGCGACCCGCTTCTCGGCGGTGCTCGCTGCAGCGGCCGCCTCCTCGAGCCGGCGCTTTGCCATCTCGACCTGGGCGCTGAGGTCCTCGCCTTTCGGTTGGCCCGGATCTCCCATTGCGCTCAATCTATTACTCGCTGGCGGCGTTTTGCCGGGCACCGTCGATCAGCTCGCGATAGGCGACCATCGTCCGCTCTGCCATGCGGGCGGCGGAGAGCGAGGCGGCACGAGCGGCACCGGCGACGCGCGGGTCGGCGGAGTCGAGCAGGGGCCGCGCGGCCGCCGCCCAGGTCTCGCGGTCGAACTCGGCGCAGAGCGTGCCCGCGACGCCGCTCAGGGCGAAGGGGGCGATCCCGACCGGGGTGGAGAGGACGGGCACGTCGCAGGCGAGGGCCTCGACGGTCGCCATGCCAAAGCCCTCGTAATCGGAGGTGACGAGGACCGCATTGGCGGCATTGACCCAGAGCGGCATCTGGTCGGGGTCGATCGAGCCGCCGGTCAGCAGCTCGGCTTCGCAGGCGGCGGCGAGCGCGGCGGCGCGGTCATGCCGCTTCTCCGCTCGGGCCGGGTTGGCGGGGAAGAGGAGGTAGCGACCGCCGGCGTCGAGGTTGAGCCGGCGGCGCGCCTGCGCGCGCGGCAGGGGTGCGAAGCGGCGCAGGTCCGGCCCGCAGGGGAGGACCGCCGAGCCCGGAACGGGCGGCAGGCCCGCACGATCGTCCTCGGGCGCGAAGAGCGAGCGCGAGACGGCGGCGACGAGATCAGCGCGCCAGGCGAGGCGGCGGGACAGCGGCCCGACCAGCCAGTGGCGAACGTCGGTGCCGTGGAAGCTGACCAGTAGGGGACGCGCCCCGGCAAGGCGAGCCACCCAGCCGGCGAGGCCGTAGTGCGCGTGCACGAGGTCGAATTTCTGCTCGCTCAGCAGGCGCCGCAAGCGGCGCGTGGCAGGCAGGTACTCGCCCCGGCCGGGCGGGAACTCGAAGCTCTCGACCTCGACCCCGAGCGCGCGCAGCTCGTCGATCTGGTCGTGCACCCAGCGACCGCGCTGGGGCGCCCCGGCATCCGGCACGAAGTTGGTGACGACCAGCACGCGCACGCGGCTGAGCGTATCCGGGGCGCCGGGTGCCGAGCCCGTTGCGGCCTCGGTGAGGGATTCGTCACGAAGGCTTTGCGTTCAGGTCTAGATCGGTGCGTCGCCGGTCCTCAGCATCGACCCCCTTGCAACGCGAAAGGAGGCGTCGATGTTCTACATGGCGATGGGGTACGTGCACGCTCTGATCGAGCGGCGGGTGCGGGCGATCCGCGCCCTCGTTGGTGACGAGGAGGGACAGGGGACGGTCGAGTATGTCGGGCTGATCCTGCTGGTCTCGCTTCTGATGGTCGGCATGGTGGCTGCGATGAAAGGGTTCAACGGCAAGCAGGGCACCGAGCTGGCCGACGTGATCGTCAACAAGATCAAGGAGGCGGTCGACAAGGTCGCCTTCAAGTAATGATCCTAGGTTGATACTCCTAGATTTCTATTGACTGCTCAGGGCGTACCGACCTATGCTCTCAGCAGGCTCGTGGCGTCGAGGGGCAACTGCGGCCCCCGCAGACGCCGGTGGGCCACCCCAGTGGGAAAGGAGGGGCCGTGCCCGAGCGCGGCCCCTCCGCCATTTCTTTCTTAGACTCGCGCCATGCCAGCCTCCCGAAGCTACGACCGCGCCCCTGCCGACATCCGACCGATCTCGATCGACCCCGGTTACGTCGATACCGCAGACGGCTCGGCCCTGATCACCCTGGGCAGGACCAGGGTGATCTGCACCGCCTCGATCAACACCTCGGTGCCACGCTGGATGCAGGGCCGGGGCAAGGGCTGGGTCACGGCGGAGTACGCGATGCTGCCGGCCTCGACCGGCGACCGCAAGACGCGCGACATCTCCAAGGGCAAACAGGATGGCCGCAGCGTCGAGATCCAGCGCCTGATCGGTCGCTCCCTGCGAGTCGTTCTCGACCCGCGGGCGCTCGGCGAGCGCAGCGTCTACGTCGACTGCGACGTGCTGCAGGCCGATGGCGGCACTCGCTGCGCGGCGATCACCGGCGGCTACGTGGCGTTGAGGCTGGCGCTGCAAAAGCTCGTCGACTCCGGTGAGCTCGAGTCGATGCCGCTGACCGGCTCGGTGGCGGCGGTCAGCGTCGGCGTCGTCGACGGCCGCGCCCTCTGCGACCTCGACTACTCCGAGGACTCGACCGCCGAGGTCGATGCCAACGTGGTGATGACCGGCGAGGGCGGTCTGGTCGAGGTGCAGGCGACGGCGGAGCGGACGCCGCTCTCCCGCGCCTCGCTCGACGAGCTGCTCGGCCTCGCCGAGATGGGGATCTCCCGCTTGCGAGGGGTGCAGGAGCGGGTAACCGGCAGTGGATAGCTGCCCGTGATCTTCGCCACCGCCAACAAGCACAAGCTGCGCGAGATGCGTGAACTGCTTCCCGCGCTGGAGCTCGAGGCTCTTCCCGAAGGGGTCGAGCTGCCGCCCGAGGACGGCGACTCCTTCGCCGGGATCGCACTGGAGAAGGCGCGCGCGGCTCACGCCGCCAGCGGCGAGGCGGCGATCGGCGACGACTCCGGCATCGAGGCGATGGGCCTTGGCGGTCGCCCTGGAATCCACTCGGCCCGCTACGGCGGCCCCGAGGCGACCGACGAGGAGAACCTCGAAAAGCTGTTGCGCGAGGTGGGGGCGGCCGGCGAGGACCGGCGCGCGGCCTATCACTGCGCCCTGGCCCTGGTCGAGGACGACGGCTCGGCGCAGATCTTCGAGGCGCGCTGTGAGGGGACGCTGATCGAGCGACCGCGCGGCGAGGGAGGCTTCGGCTATGACCCCGCCTTCGTCCCCGATGACACCGGTCCCGATGATCAGCGGACGATGTCGGAGCTGAGCCAGGCCGAGAAGAACGAGATCAGCCACCGGGGACGGGCGGCGCGGATGCTGGCAGCGCACCTCGCCGCTGGTGAGGCGACGTCCGGAGCGCGATGATTCACACCAAGAGCGGCGCGGCGGCTCTTTCGATCGCCTCCAACGCGCTGCTGATCGTGATCAAGCTGGTGGCCGGCGCGCTCACCGGGTCGATCGCGATCCTCACCGAGGCCGTTCACTCGCTGATCGACCTGGTCGCCTCGATCGTCGCCTTCGTCTCGGTTCGCAAGGCGGGCGAGCCGGCCGACGCCGACCACCCTTACGGCCACGAGAAGGTCGAGAGCCTGGCGGCGACGATCGAGGGCCTGCTGATCCTGCTCGGCGCGGCGATCATCGTCTACGAGGCGACGCACCGGCTGGTCGTCGGCGCCAGCGTCGAAATGCTCGGCGTCGGCATCGCCGTGATGGCCTTCTCGGTCCTCGCCAACCTCGTCGTCTCGACCGTGCTCTCGCGGCAGGCGAGGCTGCACGAATCGCCGGCGCTGGAAGGGGACGCCGCGCACCTGCGCACCGACGCGCTCACCTCCGCCGGCGTTCTGGTCGGCCTGGCGATCGTCAAGATCACCGGCAACGCGGCCTTCGACTCGATCACGGCCCTGGTGGTCGCCGCTGCGATCGTCTCGGCGGGCATCCGCATCGTCAGGCGGTCCTCCGGCATCCTCGTCGACGAAGCGCTGCCGAACGAGGAGATGGACCGGATCGAGGCGGCGATCGCCGCCGCCCGCACCCCCGAGGTCGCCGGCTACCACAAGCTGCGTGCCCGCCGCGCCGGCAGCCGCCGCTACATCGACCTCCACGTCCAGTACCGCTCCGGCACCAGCCTCGAGCGCGCCCACGAGCTGGCCCACGCGATGCGCGACGAGATCGAGGCGACCATCCCCCGCGCCGAAGTCCTCATCCACGTCGAGCCCGAGACCTCCCTGCGCGACCCCGAGCGAGCCCGCTCCGGCCCCTTTCGCGCAGGCTGAGTGCTGGCCCTGCGCTGGGGGAGCGAGCGCATTTGACCTTTGTCCGGAATAACCCCACAAAAGTCAAGAGCTGGGTGCTTCAGCGCTAGGGACTGGGCAACAGGTTCACTGCGGCGGCCAGGCCGACGGCCCCGACGGTGATCGAGTAGCCGGTGTAGCCACTGATCGCGAAGAGGACGACGGCGATCGCGCAGATCGAGACGACTGTGATCCAGGAAGCTCGGGCCAGGGACACGGGTCGCTATTTTGGCCGAGATGGCCGACGGTCAGACGAGCGAGGCGGTATTCGGCGAGGCGGCGGCCAGCGCCCTCGCCTACTTGACCGAGATGTCGCCTGACCTGCGCGGGGGCGCGATCCTCGATGGCGACGGCGGTGTGCTTGCCGCCAGCGGGCGACCGGAGCGCTGGCGTGACGACGCCGCGGCTCTGCTCGCGGCAGCCGATAAGGCCGGCGAGGAGCCGGTCGAGCAGCTTCACATCGGCAGCGAGCAGGGGGAGGTCTTCGCCGTGCGCCAGTCAGGGCTCGTGGCGCTGGCCGTCACCGAGCGCTTCGCCCTCGCCTCGCTGCTGCTCTTCGACATGCGGGCGATCCTGCGTGACCTGGCGGAGGGCGGCGACGGCAAGGGGCGCGACGGCGAGAGGGAGACCGATGCCGCCTAAGCCGCATCGGGTACTGCTCGATCGCGTCTCCGGCTACGCCGACGAGGCGGCCGCCTACATGCGCCGCCGCCGCGTTTCCCGGCAACCCTTCGCACGGCTCTATTACCCGGAGGGGCGGGCCGGCGACCACGCCGGTGACTCGCTCGCCGGCGCCGAGCTCTTCGTCGCCGCCGGCCGC
>DASZQM010000221.1:0-21500 GCA_035549645.1 Solirubrobacterales bacterium
ACAGCTCGCTCGGGCCACTCCTCCGAAGGAGCGCCGGCCTCCATCGCCAACTCCTGGATGTGGCCGACGACCACATCGAAGGCGGCCAGGAAACACTCCTCCTTGCCCTCGAAGTTCTCGTAGAAGACGCGGCGCGAGACCCGCGCGGTCTTGGTGATGTCGGTGATCGTCACCGCGCGGTAGCCCTTCTCGCTCACCGCGGTGGCAAGCCCGGCGATCAAGCGCTCGCGCTGGTTGTGGGCGACCTGCTCGCGGGTGAAGCCGTGGCGACCGGCGGGAAGCGGGCCGAGTTCCTCCTCAGCCACCTATGGCCTCGGCGCCGCCGGCCTCGCGCGCGGCGGCATCCTCGCCGACGTAGGGGCGGAGCAGGAACTCCAGCGCCTCGGGCAACAGCGCCCGCAGCTTCTCGGCTTCGCCGGCGATCAGGCGCTGGTTGATCACCCAGAGCACGCCGCCGGCGAGGGTCTCCTCGAGGCTCTCGGGCAGCTTGTCGGCGCGCGGGTTGAGCTCCCGGCCCGGTCGCAGCAGCGGCGCGAAGCGCTTCAGCATCGCCTCGTGGCGAGCCGCCGCCTCGGGTCCGGCGGTCGGAGCCTCGACCAGGCAGGCCCGCGCCACCCCGGGGTGCTCGGCGGCGATCTTCAGCAGAGCGCCCAGCCCTGCGCCGACTTTGTCCGGCCAAGGCCCGTCTTCGCGGTCATACGCTTCCTCGACCACATAAGCGGTGCGCTCGAGCGCCGCGTCGAGCAGCGCCAGGAAGGCCTGCTCCTTGTCCTCGAAGTGCTTGTAGAAGGTCGCGTAGCCGACCTTGGCCCGGCGCACGATCTGCTCGATCGTCGTCTCCGCGAAGCCCTGCTCGGCGACCAGGTCGGCGGTCGCCTCGAGGATCCGGCGGCGCTGGTCGTCCGCGGACGCCGCGCGACTGACCGGCTCGGGGCCGGGCGGCTGCCGGGAAGCCTTTCCAGGCAATGCACGCACGGAGTCAGGATAGCGCGCGTTCCTATAGGTACGAAGTAAGTATATGAAGTGTTGATAGTTCCCAAAAATGGGCTAAGGTACCCCGAGTGGACGCTCCACCCACACTACGAGCAGTCAGATCGTGGGACGAGGCGATTCCGCAGCACCCCTCCGACGAGGGGGCGATGGAAGCGATGCTGCTCAGCGTCGGCGCCCACGGCTACGACAAGGCCACGGTGCAGGAGGTGCTGGAGCGCAGCGGCATGTCGCGCGATCGCTTCCAGCGGCGGTTCGGCGGCAAGCAGGCCTGCTTCGCGGAGGCCTACGAGGTGGCGGCAGAGAGACTCTGCGCGGAAGTGCTCGAGGCGGGCCGAAGGGCCGAGAGCTGGCGGGCGGGCTTCCGCGCCGCCCTCGTCCGGCTGCTGAGGAACGTCGCCGAGCAGCCGCTGCTGGCGAAGGCACTCCTGATCGAGGTCCGCGCCGCCCGTGGCGAGGCCTGGGCCAAGCACCAGCAGATGGTCGAACGCTTCGTCGACGCGGTCGACGTCGCCAAGCAGGAGCCGGGCGCCTGCCCGACCACAGGGCTCACCGCCCAGTTCGTCGTCGGCGCGATCGAGGAATCGATCGTCACCGAGATCGGCGCCGGCCGGGCGGCGACGGTCGAGCGCCTGCTCCCCGACCTCGCCCACCTTGCGGTGCTCAATTACTTCGGCGAGGACGAGGCCTGGCTCGAGCTGGGCTCGCCGGAGCTCGCTCCGGTCGAGGAAGCGGAGTAGCTCGCTACCAGACGACGCGAGCCGGATCGGAGCGACGCAGGCGGCCGTCGGCGCTGATGAGCCGGGCGTCATGCTCGACCGCGGTCGCGTAGATGAGGCGATTGACGGGATCGCCGTGGAACTCGATCGGGTCGAGTGAGCCGGCACGGATGGCAGCCGAAACCGTGGCTGCCAGAGCGCGCACCTCATGCACATTCAGCGCGTCCCGAACCCAAGTCTCCACAGGTCGATCCATCGAGAGGCGCCCCCGGGCGACCAAATACGCGATCTCCTGCACCGAGGCGGTGCTTATCGCGAGCTTCTGGTCTGAGTCGATCGCTTCCTCGGCGGTGGCGCTCAAGCGCTCCCGAGCACTGGCAAGCCAGACCAGGACGTGGGTGTCGAGCAGGATCATTCCTGCTCCATGTCCCAGGGTCCCATCGAGAAGTGGATCAGCTCGTCGTCGGAGATGTTGAACTCGACGCTGCCGCGGAGATCATCGGGCCGCAGGGGTGGCTCGACCCGAGCGACGGGCTGCCCGTGCTTGGTGATGACCAAGGTCTCGCCGGTTTCGGCGACCTGATCGAGCAAACGCAGGCACTTCGCCTTGAACTGAGTCGCCGTGATCCTTGTGGGCTGATTTGTCATGACCATGGTCACCGTACCATGGTCATATGCGAGAGGCAGAGGCACGGCCTCGATAAGTCGCCGCGGTAACGGACTCTCCCCCGGTTGGAGGGCTACTCGTGAGCCAGAGCAGCCGCCTCCGCGCTCCCCAGATACGGGGTGAGAGTGAACTCGACCAGGTCGGGCAGCAGCTCCTCGAGCTGCTCGGCTTTGCCGGCGATGATGCGGCGGGAGATCAGCGAGACCATGCCGCCGACCAGGGCCTCCTCGGTGGTCGGCGAGAGGCGGGAGAGGACCTCGGGCGAGCGGCCCTCGCGGCCGGTCTGGAAGTAGGGGACGAAGCTCTGGATCGCGGCGTCGTAGCGCTCGACCACGACCGGGCCGGCGACCAGCGCCTCGACCATGCAGAGGCGGGCCAGGTGCGGCTCGGCGGCGAGGAACTCGAGCATCGCGCCGATCCCGGCTTTGACCGCGTGCGGCCAATCGTCCTCGGCATCGAAGGCGGTGGAGACGCGTTCGACCAGCTCTTCCATCACCGTGTCGTAAGCGGCGACGAAGCACTCGTCCTTGCTCGAGAAGTGCTCGTAGAAGGTGCGGCGAGAGACGGCCGCGTGGCGGGTGATGTGGGCGATCGTCGTCCCCGAGTAGCCGTTTTCGGCAATCGCCTCGGCCAGCCCGGCGATCAGCCGCTCGCGCTGGTTGTGGATCACGAACTCGCGCGGCAGCCCGTGCCTGCCCGGGGGCAGGCGCGCTAGCTCCGGCGGGTATCCCTCCGCTGACACTCCCGGGTCACCCGTTTTCCCGGAAGAGGACTTTTTCTTGGCCACACCCCGACGATATCGCGCGGGCGGGTCAAAACTCCTCGACAACTCGGCCAAACCAGCCTCGATTCCTAGATACGGCATTACTGCCGCAGACATCAATTGCGGCACCAGCTCGGGCAGCTCCTCGGTGCTGCCACCGACCACTTTCGCGTAGACTTGGCCGTAGGCGGACCCGGCGAGGGCCTCGGCCGTGGTGTGCGGCACCGACTCCGGATCGTCCATCTCGTTGCGGCCGGCATCGATCAGCGAGGCGATCACCCGCATCGTCATGTCGCGCCGCGCCCGGGCCGCGTCGCCCGCCGCGAGCACCTCGACCGCGAAGCAGGCGCGGCTGGGGTCGTTGCGCAGGCCCTCGACGATCTCGCAGGCGACGGCGCGCAGGCGGTCGGGCCAGCTCTCCTGGCTGTTGTAGGCCTCAAGCATCTCCCGCATGCAGTTCTCGTTCATCTCCTGCCAGGCGGAGAGGAAGCAGTCGTACTTGCCGCGGAAGTGGCGATCGAACGAGGGGCGGTCGACGCCCGCCCGTTCGGTGATCAGCTCGATCGTGGTCTCGGCGTAGCCGCGCTCGGCGGCGATCTCGATCAGGGCCTCGACGATGCGCTCGCGCTCGGGACTGGCTGCGCGCTCGCGAGTTTCCAGGACCGGCACTAGCGCATGGGACCCCCCATCCCTGCCCTGGCTAACCCTTGCTGGGTGTCGGCGCTTCCTCGGCCGCGATCCGCTTGGCGGATTCGGCGCCGAGGTAAGGCGTGAGGGAGAACTCGACCAGCTCCGGAAGCAGCTCCTCGATCTGCTCCGCCTGCCCCATGATGATGCGCTGGTAGAGGATCCAGAAGATCCCGCCGACGATCGTCTCCTCCAGCGTCGCCGGCAGCTCCTCGCCCTTCGCGGAGACCTTGCGGCCCATGCGGAAGAGCGGCACGAAGGCCTGGATCGAGCGCTCGTAGCGATCGACCGCGGCCGGGCCGGCGGAGAGCGCCTCGACGATGCAGGTGCGGGCGAGCGCCGGCTCCGAGGCGACGTAGTGGAGGAAGGCGGCGAGGCCGGCATTGACCCGGGCGGGCCAGCTGTCGACCTTGCTGGCGGCGTCGACGACGCGGCGCAGCGCCTCCTTCACCGCAAACTCAGATGCGGCCAGGAAACAGTCCTCCTTGGAGGAGAAGTTCTCGTAGAAGGTGTTGCGGGCGATGCCGGCGCGGCGGACGATGTCGGCGACGGTTACGGCTCGGTAACCCTTCTCCACCGTCTCCTCTGCCAGGGCGGCGATTATGCGAGCCCGCTGGTGCTGGGCGATGAACTCCCGCGGCAACTGATGCCTACCCGGTGGCATCCTCGTTGCTTGCGGAGCTCGATCGGGCACGAACGCCAGGGTACCTCTATAGGAATCCGTTTCCAAGCTAGACGGATTGACCAAATACCGCTACTGTTCCTTATTCCAGACAACCCGTTCCCTTGATCGACAGAGGAAGGTCGGATGGGCAAGCAGGCCGCAACCAAGGTCCGGGCAGGGGCTGAGGGGACCGGCGCAGCGGAGAAGGAATTCTCCGCGGCTCCCACACTCAGACTGGTGAGTTCACCGAAGCGTCAGCGCATCCTCGAAGGGATGCTCGAGGTCGTCGGCAGCAATGGCTACGACGCTGCCTCGGTGCGAATGGTGCTCGACAGCACCGGCCTCTACCGCCAGGCCTTCTACGACGAGTTCGCCGACAAGGACGCCTGCTACCTGGAGGCGCTGCGCTTCGGCGCGGCCAAACTGGAGGCGATCGCGGTCGAGGCCGCGGCCGACGAGGGCGAGTGGCGGGCGCAGCTGCGGGCCGGCCTCAGCGCCGTTCTCGCCACGCTCGAAGCCGACCCGGACGCCGGGCGGGCGCTGATCGTCGAGGTCCATGCCGCCGGGCCCGAGGCGCTCGCCGTCCGCACCGAGGCGATGAAGCGGCTGACGGCCTTCATCGACTCCGCCCGGGACGAGGCGAGCGGCGAGGCACCGCCGCCGATCGCCGCCGAGGGAATCGTCGCCGGCATGCACGCGGTCGTCCACGCCAAGCTCGCCGCCGGGGAGGACTCCGGCTTCCACGACCTCCTCTCCGACTTCATGTACTTCGCCACGCTGCCCTACTTCGGCCCCGACGTCGCGGACGCCGAGATGAAGGCCGCGCGGTAGACAGTCTGAGAACACTGCCCTACTCTGAGGGCATGGATTCGCCCTCGGCCTCGAGCGCCGAGCAAACACAATCCGGTACGCAAAGCCTTCCTCGCGCCTATCTGGTGCGCTCCGAGAGAGAGCGTTTGCTGGAGGCGATGCTGCGGGTCGCGGCGGCCAAGGGCTACGAAGCGACCACCGTCGGAGACGTGATCGAGGTCGCCGGCGTCTCGCGCGAGTCCTTCGACTCGATGTTCGACGGCAAGGAGGCCTGCTTCCTCGAGGCATATGACGCCGTCTTCGACGTGCTGATCGCCCACATGACCAGCGCCTTCGAAGCCGCCGCCGGAGAGCCCTGGCCGGAGCGGGTCACGGCCGCGCTCGGCGCCCTCGTCGGCCTGCTCTCGGTCGAGGCCGGGATCGCCCGGCTCTCGATGGTCGAGGTGACGGCCGCCGGCGACGACGCGCGGGCGCGCTACCGCTCGGCGCTGGCGCGCTTCACCCCGTTCCTGGAGGAAGGCCGCGACTACGCGACCGGGGGCGAAGACCTGCCCGCCGACACCGCTCGCTTCGCGATCGGCGGCGCCACCTCGATGATCTTCGACGAGATCCGCGCCGGTCGCGGCCCCGAGCTGCGCCGCATCCTCCCCGACCTCGTCTTCGCCGTGCTGATGCCCTACCTGGGGCCAGAGGGCGCCGAAGACGAGATGCGCCGGGTGATCCGCGAGCACCCGGACCTGCCGGGCGCCTGAAGCTAGACGCCCTCGCCGTGGCGGCCGGCGCCGCCGGCGAAGCGCTGGGCCCCTTCCACCGCAACGTGAAGGGTCTCGCGACCGAGTTTGTGCTCGAGGGCGATGCCCTCGGCGAGCGGCAGGCCGAAGCCCTCGATCGCGGCGCGGCGGTCGGCCAGCATCGTCTCCTGGGGGAAGGCGGCGATCCGCTCGGCCAGCTCGAGCGCGCGCTCGAGGTGCTTGCCGGGGTCGACGACCTCGTTGACGAGCCCGATCCGGTGGGCCTCCTCGGCCTCGACCGGGCGGCCGGTGAGGATCAGCTCGAGCGCGCGGCCCATGCCGATCACCCGCGGCAGCCGCTGGGTGCCACCGTCGACCAGCGGCACGCCCCAGCGCCGCTCGAAGAGGCCAAAGGTCGTCTGCGGGGTTGCGATGCGCAGGTCGCACCAGAGCGCCAACTCGACCCCACCGGCCAGGCACCAGCCGTCGATTGCGGCGATCGCCGGCTTCGACGGGGTGAGGCGGGTCGGCCCCATCGGCCCATCGGGGTGGTCGACTTCGAGGTCCATCGCCTTCAGGTCGGCGCCGGCGCAGAACGCCTGCCCGCCGGCCCCGGTCAGCACCAGGACGCGGGCGCCCTCGTCCGCCTCGAACTCGGTCAGTCCCTGGCGAAAGGCCTCGGCTGCGGCGCGGTCGATCGCGTTGCGACGCTCGGGGCGGTCGATCGTCAGCAGCGCCGCCGCGCCGACCCGCTCGTAACGGAGCTCCTCGCTCATCGACGTGATCCTCCCACAGGTCCCAGAGGGGCAGGAGCGGGCGGGCTAGTCGCAGCGGCCATTCCGGGATCACGCGGCGACGCCAGCTCCCACGGCGCGCCCCGGCGCGCGGGTGGCGTCATGGCAGGCAATCAACGCCGTGCCCCCAAGCTAGGTGCTCCTCCGGACACGAAAAAGCGACCGGTGGTGGCGCTCGGTTGCCTGCCGCGTGCGTAGCCTTCACACGCTGAAGCTCGTCGCGCCACCTCCGAGGCGGTGTCCGGTGGGCTTCCGCGGACTCCGTCTCTCCCAGTCGCAATTCGAACTTAGCGCGCCCTCGCGAGCGGCGCTAGGGGGGCGACGAAAACGTTCCCGCAAAGTCCGGGAATTGCCCGCGTCCGAGGGGGCGAATACGGTCCGGTTCGGGGATGAGCGACGGTCTCGAGGCTTCGAGGAGGAGGGCGCGGCGCAACGTCGTGCTGACCGCGGCGATCGCCGGCCTCGGCGGCCTGCTCTTCGGCTACGACACCGGCGTCATCGCCGGGGCACTGCTCTTCATCAAGGGCGACTTCGGCCTCGGCAGCTTCGCCCAGGGCCTGGTCGTCGCCGCGGTGCCGATCGGCGCCGTCGGCGGTGCCGCGATCGCCGGGCCGGCGGCGGACAAGTACGGGCGGCGGCTGATGATCCTCGTCGCCGCCGGCGTCTTCATCCTCGGCGCCCTGGCCAGCGCCGCCGCGCCGGGGGTCGAGGTGCTGGTGATCGCCCGCATCGTGATCGGGGTGGCGATCGGGCTCGCCTCCGCCGCCGCGCCCGTCTACATCTCCGAGGTGGCGCCGCCGGAGAGCCGCGGCCGGCTGGTCAGCTTCTTCCAGCTGGCGGTGACGATCGGCATCCTCGTCGCCTACCTGGTCGGGCTCGCCTTCGACGGGATCGAAGGCTGGCGCTGGATGCTCGGCCTCGGCTGCGTGCCGGCGCTCGCCCTCGCCTTCGGCATGGTGCGGATGCCACAGAGCCCACGCTGGCTGGTGATGAGCGGCGACGACTTCACCGCGCGGGCGACCCTGGCGAAGATCCGGGTCGACGACCCCGACACGATCGACCGCGAGCTGGAGGAGATCAAGGAGAGCCTCGACGAGAAGCCGGGCGCCTGGAGCGAGCTGCTGCAGCCGGTGGTCAAGGCGGCGCTGGTGGTCGGGGTCGGCCTGGCGATCCTGCAGCAGGTGACGGGGATCAACACGGTCATCTACTACGCGCCGACGATCGTCGAATTCACCGGGGTCGACTCCTCGGCCGGCTCGATCCTCGCCGCGGTCGGGGTCGGCGTGATCAACGTCGGCATGACCGTCGTCGCCCTGCGCCTGCTCGACCGGGCTGGTCGGCGGACCCTGCTGATGATCGGCGTCAGCGGCATGGTGATCTCGCTCTTCACGCTCGGGCTCGCCTTCGCCGGCGGCGGGGGTGGCAGCACGCTCGGCTCGGTCGTCGCGATCGTCAGCCTGATGACCTACGTCGCCTCCTTCGCGATCAGCCTCGGGCCGATCTTCTGGCTGCTCAACGCCGAGATCTATCCGCTCAGCGTGCGCAGCAAGGCGGCCGGGATCGGGACGATGGCGAACTGGACCTTCAACTTCATCGTCTCGCTGACCTTCCTGCTGCTGATCGAAGCGCTGGGACGGACGGGCGCCTTCTGGTTCTACGGCGCGATCGGCATCCTCACGCTGATCTTCTGCTGGAAGCTGGTGCCGGAGACCAAGGGCAAGCGGCTGGAGGACATCCAGGCCTACTTTCAGGCCCGCGTGGAACACCGCTGAGCGAGAGGGCGGCTACCCTCTTCTCGTGCGTATAGACGAGATCATCGCGAGCAAAGCGCCGACCTTCTCGGTCGAGTTCTTCCCGCCGAAGACCGCGGAGGGGCGCGAGGAATTGCTCGCGACCGCGCGCTCGCTGGGCGAGCTGGGGCTCGATTTCGCTTCGGTCACCTACGGCGCCGGCGGCGCGAACCGGGACGGCACGGTCGAGATCACGCGCGAGCTCAAGGGCCTCGGCTACGAGGCGATGGCCCACCTCAGCTGCGTCGGCGAGACCACCGAGGGGCTGGCCGAGACGCTGGACCAGATCGCCGCGGCCGGGATCGAGAACGTCTTCGCCCTGCGCGGCGACCCGCCGCGCGGGCAGGAGGACTTCGTCCAGCCCGAGGGCGGGCTGGGGAGCGCCGCCGAGCTGGCTGCGTTCATCGGCAGCCGCTGGCAGTTCACGGTCGGCGGCGCCTGCTTCCCGGAGGTCCACCCCGAGGCGCCCGACCTCGCCACCGACCTCGCCTACCTGAAGACCAAGGTCGAGTCCGGCGCGTCCTTTCTGATCACCCAGCTCTTCTTCGACAACCAGGTCTACTTCGACTTCGTCGCCGCGGCGCGGGCGGCGGGGATCGAGGTGCCGATCCTTGCCGGCGTGATTCCGGTCGCCAGCTTCGCCCAGACCAAGCGCATCTGCGCGCTCTGCGACGCCTCGATCCCGCCGCGGCTGGAGGCGGCCTTCGCGGCGGCCGGCGGCGACGAGAAGGCCGAGTTCGAGCTCGGGGTCGCCTTCGCCGCGCAGCAGTGCTCGGAGCTGTTGCTCGCGGGCGTGCCGGGCATCCACTTCTACGCGCTCAACCGTGCGCCGGCGACCCGGGCTGTGCTCGGCGCGCTGCAGGCGGCGCGCCCCTGGGAGCGCCACCGCGACGACAGCGGCGACTTGGCCAGGTCGCTCTGAGTAAACTGGAGCGTCCTCATGGCTAACCGCAGGGAGGAAGAGAGGGAGCGGCTTCGCCAGGCCCGTCAGGCCAGCGAGAAGAAACAGGCCGGCTCCGAGAAACGCCGCCTGATGATCGGCTACGGCGTGGCCGGGGTCGTCGGCATCCTCGTCCTCGTCGGCATCGTCGCCGTGATCGTCTCGGCGGCGAACAAGAACGACAGCGGCAACGCCCACATCGACCAGCAGTCGGGCTCGACCAACGGCGTTCAGCCGGACACGCGCAGCGGCACCAAGGTCGCCGCGGTCAAAGTCACCAACCTCAAAGAGGCGGCGAAGAAGGCGGGCTGCGACCTTCGCCTCCACCTCCCCGAAGAGGGACACGAACACATCCCGCCGACCGCGGCCACTCCCGAATACAAAACCAACCCGCCGACCTCGGGCAACCACGTCGAACCGCCCTACCAGCAGGCTGACGGCGCCTACAAGGAAATGCCGCAGGAAATCGACATGGTCCACTCGATGGAGCACGGCCGGCTGGAGATCCAGTACTCGCCCGACCTTCCCGAAAGCGCCCAGTTGGAACTGATCGGGCTCTACGACTCGCTCTACGGCGCGACGCTGCTCTTCCCGAACGACAACATGCCCTACGAAGTGGCGGCGACGACCTGGCGCAACCTGCTCGGCTGCAACGAATACAAGGGCGCGATCACGCTCGACGCGATTCGCGACTTCGGCAAGCAGACCTGGGGCCACGGGCGCGAGCCCGCCGAAGGCTTCCCCTTCACCGGCCCGACGCCGGTCGAACCGACCGTCGGCTAGACCTCCGAAGCGCGGTAGGCGGGGAAGAAGCCGCCCGCGTCGCGGGTGCCGCTGAGACGGGCGTACGCTGCCGGGTCGGCGATCAGCTCCGAGGTGTGCCAGGCCAGCTCGCGATTGGCGAAGCCGCGCTTGAACTCCTCGAGGCGATCCCCCGGGGAGATGCCGCCGCCGAGGTTGAGCGGCAGGCCCAGCTCGGCGGCGTGCGCGACCAGCGAGGCGACGACGTTCTTCATCGGCGAGTCGCGCAGATGGGAGTCGGCGCTGCCGCTGAGGTAGTAGTGGAGGTAGCCGTCGCTGGCGGCGGCGATCGAGGCGGCGGCGATGGTTCCCTCGGGGGCGCGGGCGAGCGCGAGCCAGGTGCGCGGCGATTCGAGGATGCGGTCGAAGTAGGCGGCACCGAAGAAGTAGCGCTCGGCGGCGCCGGTGCGGTGCATCGTCTGCTCGTAGGCGGAGAGGAAGCCGGCGCGTTCGGCGCGTTCGGTCTCGGGGCCCGGAACGAGGCTCAGCTCGTAGCCCCGCCTGAGGTTCTTGTTGATCTGGTTGCGGTCGCTGCCGCGGCTCTTCGGCGGCAGGGCCGGATCAGCGACGAGCACCACGTTGCGCTCGCTTGAGCCACTGAGCGGGGGATCGCCAAGGGTGTGGCGCAGGAAGATCGAGACGAGTCCGGTGGCGGCGAAATCCACGGATTCAGGGTCGAGCGTGGGACTCCCCTCGGTCAGGCCCGGATATCCGTAAGGGGAGATTGCGTCGCGCTCGGGGCCGGAGCCAATCTCGCGCACGATCAGCGGGGCGAAGAGCTCGCTGTCCTCGCTTTCGATCCGCAGTGTGTGGGTGGCGCCTTCGGCGTCGAGGAACTGGAGCGAGCGGAAGAACTCGTCGCTGGACGCGGCGGCTCCACCGTCCTCGATCAGCTCTGCCGCGGCGCTCACGAGAGCAGGTCGGCCGCGGCGGCGCGGAACTCGTCCGGCAGCACGCCCCAGACCTCGCAGTCGTCGGCCGGGGCGCCGTCGCGGCGAAGGTGGGCGCGCATCGTGCCCTCGTGCTTCCAGCCGAGTCCGGCGACGGTCTTCTTGGCGATCTCGTTGCGGGCGGGGATGCGCCCGTAGACGCGGTGGGCGCCGAACTCGTCGAAGGCCTTGGCGAGGGTGAGCGCCTCGGCCCGGCGGCCGACGCCGGCGCCGCGCACTTCGTCGCCGATCAGGGCGCCGAGCTCCGGCGCGGTCTGGCGGAAGAGGCCGTAGAGGGCGGTGAAACCGACCGGCTCCTCGCGGCCCTCGACCACGACCGCGTACTTGCGGTCCTCGCCCGAGTCGTCCATCGCCCGCCCCACCCAGGCCTCGGCTTCCTCGAGCGAGAACGAGTCGCGCTGCTCCATCAGCGAAGCGATCGCCGCCGGGTTGTTGAACCAGCGGTGCACGGCCACGGCGTCGCCGGGCTCGAAGCGGCGCAGGGAAACGGCGGGGCGATCGCTCATCGCGAAAACCCTAAGCCCTCAGTCCGGCGCGAGGCCGTGGCCGGTGACCAGGAGCCAGAGCGTCTTCGCCAGGATGCGGGCGTCAAGCAGGGCGCTGCGGTGCTCGACGTACCAGACGTCGAGCTCGATTCGCTCCTCCCAGGGGATGCCGGCGCGGCCCTGGACCTGGGCCCAGCCCGTGATCCCGGGGCGGACCTCGTGGCGGCGGTGCTGGTGCGGGGTGTAGTCGGCGACCTGGGCGGGGATGGTCGGACGGGGGCCGACGATCGCCATCTCGCCGCGCAGGACGTTGACCAGGTTGGGGATCTCGTCGAGCGAGGTGCGGCGCAGGACGCGACCGGCCCCGGTCACGCGGGGGTCGTCTCGGCCGACCGCGGTCCCGACCCCGACCGGGTCGGAACCCTCGACCATCGTGCGCAGCTTCAGCATCTCGAACTCGGCGCCGTGCAGGCCGACCCGTCGTTGGCGGTAGACGACAGGGCCCCGGCTGCCGAGCCTGATCGCGATCGCGGCGAGCAGCAGGACCGGCGAGAGGATCAGCAGGGCGATCGAGGCGATCGCGACGTCGACGAATCTCGGCATGGCTAGCGCGTCCCCGGCGCCTTCTCCCAAGCGGCGGGAGGTCCCTGGCGGAAGCGGTCCCAGAGGCCGGCGGCGATCGAGAGCGTGGTCATCCAGTAGTAGCGGGCGATTCTCAGCGGCCCGACCGGGAAGCTGCCGCCGAGCAGGCCGGCGGCGATCGCCGCCACCTGGATCGCGTAGGTGACGACGTAGACGGTGCCACTGCCGAGCAGGGCGAGGTTGGTGAGGAAGGCGAGCGCGTGGAGGAAAGGCGTCAGGTAGCGCAGCAGGCGGTGCGAGAAGAGCTCGAGCGCGTAGAGGGCGGAGTAGCCGCGGAGCGAGATCATCCGCTCGCCGACGACGATGTCCCAGAGGCCGCGCATCATCCGCCGTTTGCGCGCGAACTCGCCCTCCATCGTCGGCACCATCTTCTCCTCCGCCCGCGCCGCCGGGGCGTAGAGCGAGCGCTTGCGGCGCTTGGCCAGGGCGAAGGGGAAGGAGAGGTCGTGGCTGCCCGACGGGTCGAGCGGCAGGTAGTCGGCGGCGCGCACGGCGTAGATCGCGCCATTGCCGGCGGTGACGCCGGCGAGCGAGGACTCCATCCGCCGCACCGCCATCTCGTAGCGCCAGTAGGCGCCCTCGAGATTGTCGCCGGCGGCGTCGAGGAAGCGGACCTGGCCGCAGACATAGGCGACCGCCGGGTCGGCAAAGGGGGCGACGAGCCGGCGCAGGGCGTCGGGCTGCCAGCTGCTGTTGGCGTCGGAGAAGGCGAGGACCTCGCCCGAGGCGCGCTCGGCGGCGGCGTTCTGGGTGGCGAGCTTGCCGCCGCGAGGCAGCTCGAGCACGAGGTCGGCGCCGGCCTCACGGGCGCGCTCCGCCGTGGCGTCGGCCGAGCCGTCGGAGGCGACGATGACCTCGAGCCGCTCGCGCGGGTAGTCGAGCGCGAGCGCGTCGGCGACCTTCGCGGCGATCACCTCCTCCTCGTCGTAGGCGGCGACGATCAAGGAGACCCGGGGCAGGTCCTCAACCGCCGGCGGCGTCTCGGGCGCGCGGCGCAGGGCGACCAGGAGCCGCAAGAGCAGCGGATAGCCGAGGTGCGTGTAGACGATCCCGGCGGCGCTGAGCCAGAAGAGGAGCGCGACGAACTGCATCAGCTCAGGAGCTCTTCGTAGAGGGCCAGGGTCTGAGCCGCGATCGCGTCCCAGGCGTAGGGGCCGGTGGCGGCCTCCCGAGCTGCGGCGGCGAGCTGGCTACGGGCCGCATCGTCGGATACCAGCTCGTTCAATGCCGTAGCCAATGCATTGGCGTCTCCCGGCGGCACGAGGCGGGCCGCGCCGGTGGCGGCGACCTCGGGGAAGCCGCCGACTTCGCTCAGCACCAACGGCTTGCCGAAGGCGAGGCCGGTGTAGAGAACGCCGGAGTGCTCGGCGTCGAGGTAGGGGAGGGCGACGACGTCGGCGGCGCGGAAGATCGCCGGGATCTCGGCATCGTCGATGAAGCGGGTGACGAAGCGGACGCGGCCGGAGGCAGCTGATGCTGCACGGCGCAGCGGCTCGATGTCCATGCGCGGGTTGCCGACGATCCAGAGCTCGGCGCCGCTGACCTGGGCGAAGGCATCCAGCAGGACCTCGAGGCCCTTGTATGGGCGCAACAGGCCGAAGAAGAGGATCGCCGGGCCCTCGGCGCCCTCCAGCTCCGGCGGCAGCGACTTCTCCTCCGGCAGCTTGGTCAGGTAGTCGAAGGCGCCATGGGGGATGACGTGGACGCGAGCGGGGTCGAGGCCGACCCGCTCGCGCAGGCTGCGGGCTCCGTGCTCGGAATGGGCGATCACAGCGTCCATGGCACCGAAGGTACGGCGGGCGGTGGCGATCTGGCGGTGGCTCGCCGTTGGGGGCAGGACGTAGTGAGCGGTCATCACCCGCGGGCGCCGCGGTGGCAGTAGATGGGCATCCAGGGACGGCATGGTGAGCCATTGGTAGTGGACGACGTCGGCATCGAGCAGGTGGCGGAGGCGCAGCATGTCGGGCAGGTGCTCGGCGGCCTTGAAGGCGCGGCGGGCGGGAGCGTCGAGGCCGCGCGCCGCGGTCCGCCGGTAGAAGCGCTCGCGGACTGCGTAGCCGCGCGGCTCGGCCACCGGCCCGTAGAGGAAGCGACTGGTCAGCAGCTCGACCTCGGCGCCGCGGGCGGCGAGCGCCGCGGCCAGCGCGCGGTCGTAGGGCGGCGTGAAAGCCGAGGGGTCGAGGAGCTGGACCTTCATGCCCGGCGGTATGTCGAGTGCTTGTTCAGCGGCAAACGGCGATTATCGTGGCCGCCGTGCCCCCCACGCTGTCCTACTGCGTCGTGAACACGAACGGCCGCGAGTACCTGCTCGCCTGCCTCGAGGCGATCGAGCGCACTCACCCGCAGGGCGTGGAGCGCGAGATCCTCGTCCTCGACAACGCCTCCAGCGACGGCTCGGCCGAGGCGGTGCGCGGGCGCGGCGAAGACGTTCGGCTGATCGAGCTGAAGCGGCGCGCCGGCAAGGCCGAGAACGACTCGACCCTGATGCGCGAGGCGGGGGGCACCTACTGCCTGCTGCTCAACGAGGACTCCGAGCTGCGGCCGGGGGCGGCGGCTGCGCTGCTCGCCGCGCTCGAGGCCGATCCCGAGGCCGCCGCCGCGACGCCGCAACTGCTCGACTCCACCGGTTCGCCGACTCCCTGTGCCTGGCGCTTCCCCGGGGTCGGAACCGCCCTCGCCGGCGCGCTCTTCCTGCATCGGTGGCTGACCGTGCAGAGCCGCGGCAACGTGACCCGCCGCGTCGACTGGGCGCAGTCGAGCGCGCTGCTCGTCCGCCGCGAAGCGGCCGCCGGGGTCGGCTACATGGACCCCGCCTTCTTCGTCTACTACGACGAGTGCGACTTCGCCAAGCGCCTCGCCGACCACGGCTGGCACAGTCTCTTCGTCCCCGGCGCCGAGGCGGTCCACCACGACCAACTCTCCACCGACCTCGCCAAGGGCCTCCCCCGCATCGTCGAATTCCACCGCAACCGCGACCTCTACATGCGCAAGCACCACGGGCGCGCGGCGGCACTCGCGGTGCGCGTTCTCACTGCATGGTCGTATGGGGTACGGGCACTCGCCGCCACGCTCCTGCCAGGTCAACCGGCAAGGGTCTACCTGGCCCACGCCCGCCAGGCGCTGCTGCCGGGCGTGGGCCACGGTATTAGCGATCGGGCTGCTCAGAGGTTGAAATAAGCACCATCTATATATCTAGATTGATAAATCAAGTTATTTTGCTCTTTTAAATTCGAGTGACAGGAGGGCAAAGTGGCGAGTTGGCAGCAGCTCAAGCAGTACATCTACGAGAAGTACACGGTGAGTCAGGACATCGAGGTCGGGGTGAAGCTCGAATTCTCCGGTGACAATGGCCGCACGCAGATGGTCTTCGTGACCCATCAGCAGCTGATGGACGGGACTGAGGACTGGGTGACCATCGAGTCGCCCGTCGGCCGGATCGCCGAGGTCGACCTGCCGCGCGCCATCCACGAGGCGGGTCACTTGGTCTGCGGCGGGCTGGGGGCTGCGTTTGGGGACCCGGAGATCCTCGTCCTGCGACATGCCGTCCCACTCGAAAACCTCGACGTGAACGAGTTCGAGCGGCCGTTCCACCTCCTGATGGGCACAGCCGACACCTTCGAGTTGAACCTCACGGGCGGACGAGATCAGTACTGACCCGAGCCGGCCGCCGGCGAGCTACAGGCGCGCGTCCTCGTCGATTCGCTCGGCCTCATAGACCTCGGGGATGGCGCCTTCGACGCCCTCCCCGGTGGGGCGCAGGGCGCGAAGACCGGCGGCGACCTCGGCGGGCCGGCGCAGGCGGGCCAGCCAGCGCCGCTCGCCGGGGGTGAAGAAACCGATCGTAAGCAGGGCGAGCGGGTAGGCGACCCAGAGCAGGCCGCGCAGGACGAATCCCTCGAAGCCGTCGGTGGGCAGCAGCAGTTCGCCCAGGCCGACCAGGACGGCGGACACGGCGAGGACCCGGAACAGGCGCCCCCATTCGTAGGGGACCGGGAAGAGGCGCTGGGTGAAGACGTACATCAGCGCCAGCACGACGAGGTAGGAGGCGACGAGGGCGAGGCCGGCGCCGACGATGCCGAGCGGCGGCACCAGCAGGAGGTTGAGGGCGATGTTGGCGACGAGAGCGGCCGCGGTGGCGGGGAAGTTGAACTCGGTGCGGCCCGTTCTGCCGAGAATGACCACGAGGACCATGTAGAGCGCGTAGAGGGTGACGCCGGTGGCGACCAAGCCGATCGCCTTGTAGGAGCCGAAGAATTCCGGCGCGGCGAGAGCGCGGACGATCCAGCGCGAGAGCAGCCACATCCCGGTGACGACGAAGGCGCAGCCGGCGACGAAGAGCGAGACCACCGTGGCGTAGAAGCGTCGGGCCTCCTCGTCGTTGCGGATCGAGTAAGCGAGCGGCGGCCAGGCGAGCTGGAAGCCGCGGACGAGCACATTGACCCCCTGGGCGAACTTGACCGCGAGCGAGTAGAGGCCCGCCTCCGCGGCGCCGGCGGAGCGGAGGATGATGAGCCGGTCGGCGAAGTTGAGCGCGTAGAGAGAGAGCTCGGCCGGCATGGTCGGCAGGCCGAAGCGCAGCAGGCGCCGCAGAAGGGGCCTTTCGAAACGCAGCGAGAGCCGGCGGCGATGGATGAAGATCAGGGCGAAGACGAAGATCGCGCCGCTGCCGTAGCTGCCGATCAGCAGACCCCGCGCTCCCTCGCCGGCACCGACGACGAGGACGACCGTGAGCCCGATTGCGGCGAAGACGTTGAGGATCGTGGTGAGGAAGAAGGCGCGGGCCCGCTCCTCGAGGCGGAACAGGGTCAGCAGGTACTCCATCATCGTCAGCACCCAGAGACCGCCGATCGAGATCCGCGCCAGGTCGGGCGCCGAACGATTGAGCAGGGCTTCGGAGATCGGTTCCGCGAACGGCAGGGCGAGAAGCGCCGCCAGCGTGGCGCACCAGAAGAGCGCCGCGAAAGTGCTGGCGACGACCCGATCCGGAATCTCGTCCTCCTTGTAATAGAAACGCAGTAGCGCCTCGAGCATGCCGAAGCGGATGACGATGCTCGCCGAGACGACGGCAGCGAACATCACCTCCGCCAAGCCGTAGTCGGTTGGAGTCAGATAACGCGTGTAGAGCGGCAGCAGCGCGACCGCGATCAGCTTCGAGACGATGCTGGCCGCCGTGTAGGCGGCGCCGGTCGTCGCTAGGCGGCGCAGGTATCCCGACACGCGCTGACCCTACGTTGATCGGCGGCCGCGAGCGACACCGCGACAGCCAGCAGCACCCAGGTGATCGGGTCCTCGAAGAAGCCGGCGTAGGCCATCGTGTGGACGAGCAGGGCGACGAAGGTGGCAAGTACGGCGGCGCGGGCGACCGAGAGCCGCCGTAGGAGGCCGCGTCCCATCGTCCAGAGCGCCGTGAAGAGAAGGGCGCCATAGGCGATCAGTCCGACCAGCCCCTGCTCGGCGGCGACCGTGATCGGCTCGGTGTGGGAGACGGAGACCGGGGCTTTGTGGGTCTCGACGTGCTGGCGATAGGCCTTGGGGAAGCTGCCCGAGCCGTAGCCGTAGACGGGGCGCTGGGCGAAGAGGTGGATGCCACCGGAAACCAGGTTGGCGCGACCGCTGGTGTCGATGTTGATCCGGTCGAAGCTGAAGCTGCCGGCGACGGTGACGATCAGCATCGTCCCGAGGACGCCGGCAACGGCGGCGATCGCGGTCCACTTGACGCTCCAGCGCAGGGCGGCGAGGACGACCATGCCGGCGAGCAGGGCCGCGTAGCTCGACTGGGAGAAGGTCGGGACCAGGCCGAACCAGACGATCGCGATCAACCCCGTGAGCAGCGCCAAGGACTTCCGCTCGCGCGCCCAGAGCAGGGCCGACATCGCGATCACGGCGACCAGCGCCAGGTAGCGGCCGTAGATGTTCGGGTCCCAGAAGACGGAGTTGACCCGGAAGTAGGTGTGGAATTCGTTCGAGCGGATCACCTGGTCGTTCCAGAAGAGGCTGCGGGTCGCCCACTCGACGGTGCCGACGAGGACGAAGCAGGCGGCCGAGATGCCGATCACCCAAAGGGTCGAGGTCAGCAGTTTCTTATCCCAGGTGATGTCACGCAGCAGTGCGTACACCAGCGAAAACGGGACGAAGAAGAAACAGGCGTTTTGCAATCCCTTCGAGAAGTCCGCGGAATACAGCGTCTGGAACGCGTACAGCACTACGACTGCGGCAAGGAGGCGGGGGACCCACGTCGCTGGGCCGGCGGGTCCTGTCACCGTAGGGGACCCGCCACCCCCTCCGGTCGCTGAAGCGTCCTCGGGGGCGGGCCCCCCTACGGTGCCACCCCCCGGCAGGAGCCGCGCGAGTACCCCGCCGGCGATCACGAGGTAGAGGGGCACCAAAAGGTTGGCTGTGTCACCCCCTGCATGGAGGGGAACCCGAAAAGGCAGAGCCGCGACGATCGCGAGAGGGAGAAGAATCGGCCAGCGGTGAAAGACGTAGGCGAGGGTGGCGCTCGCGATGACTGCCAGAGCTCCCAGGAGGACGAGGCGGGACGGGCTGTGGCGGAGGTCGGCGATTTGGTGGGAATGCCACTGATCGCCGAGGATCAGGATCGGGAAGAGGATGAGGGCGGCGAGCATCGCCAGGGAGCGGAGGCGGCCGGCGGGAAGCAGGATCGCGCCCGCTGCGCCGGCGGCTGCGGCGAGGAGACCCAGGGCGGCGAGGACGTCGCTCACGGCTTGGCTCCTGCTGAGTTAGCGCCATTACCCGGACCTCTGCGGGAGCGGGCGCAGAACTGAGTCGGGACGGCGGCCGCCCGGTGCAGTTTCATCGAGCCCGGGGGCACCAGCACCCGTTCCTGGCCGAGCAGCTTGACCCGCAGCTTGTAGCGGCCGGGCGAGGCGGTGCCGTCGTTGCGGGTGCGGCCGTCCCAGTGGTAGGTGTGGAAGTGGTAGCGCTTGAGATAGGTGTCGCGGGCCAGCGTGATCACCACGCGGCCGCCTGGCTTCACCACCTGCACCGTGCCGTGGTCGGTCGTGGTCGTGCGGAAGCGAATTCGCATCGCGTCGTAGCGGCAGTCGTCGTTGGGGGTGAAGCTGTGGACCGGGTGCTTCGGGTGGAGGTTGGGGACGGCGACGAAGGTGACCCGGTCGATGACCAGGGGGTCGCGCTTGAGGCGCTGGGACCAGGCGAAGGCGGCGAGTGTGGCAAGGGCTAGAAGGGCGAAGACCAGGCCGGCCCAACGGCCGGAAGGGGTCTTCACACCAACTCAGCCCGTGGCGGCATTGTCTTCACCGACGATCACCGATACCGGCGAGCCACCGGAGACCGATTCGATGTCCGGCGTCATCAGCTGCACTTCGGAGATGCCGAGCGCCTTGGCGACCTTGCGCGCTTCCGGCTTGTGGCCGCGCTCGAACATGACGACGCTGCTTTCGAAGCTGGTGCTGCTGTTGGTGACGGCGCCGAGCTGGAAGCCCTTGCTCTCGACTTTGTCGCCGAATTCGGCGGCGAGGCCCGGCACCGCGGTGCCGTTGAGCACGGTCACTTCGATTTCTCCCGGCTTCGTCGCCTTAGCCGACTTGGCCTTGCCGCCCTTGCCGTCGGCAGTGGAGTCGGAGCTCTGCGTGACCAGGTAGGCGACACCGCCGGCAACGACCAGAACGAGGACGAAGATCAGCACCAGGTAGCGCGGTTCGGCGAGTCGGGCGCCGAAGCTGGAGAGACCCCCGCGTAGACGCTCGCCGCGGGTCTGCTCGGGCAGGCCTTCCTCGCGCCGCCGGCGTCGTACCTCACGCTCCTCGATCGCCGCGTGCTCGGCCGTGCGCGCTTCCTCCAGCGCCCGCAGCTCCTCGGCGCGCTTGGCGGCGGCGGCCGAGGTCGCGTCCTTGCGCTCGCCTTCGCGCTCCGGCGCCGAGCCGGCCCACTCGCGCAGGCGACGGATGTCCCGCCCCTGCGAGAAGGCGAGCATGGCCAGTACGGCGAGGCCGAGGAATGCAGCCAGGCCTGCGAAGGCGCCGATTTCCTTGATCAACTCCACTTAATGGCTGCGAGAGGCTACTCGTCGTAAGCGACTGCCGCCGCGTCACCGCCGGGAGCGGTGATCATCTCGACGACTCGCTGCGCCAGATTAGCCTCGTCCCCGGCCATCACCAGGTGCTCGAGCGAATTCAGGGTCGACTCGACCCACTCGGGGTCGAGCGGCGTCTCCCGCACCGCCCGCTGGATCCGCCGCGCCGCGGTCGGCTGGCCGCTCTCGGCGAGGCCGAAGAGCTCCTCGTGCAGCTTCTCCCCCGGCCGCGGTTTGGTGAACTCGATCGCGATGTCGGTCTCCGGCTCATAGCCGGCGAGGCGGATCATGTTGCGGGCGAGGTCGACGATTCGCACCGGCTCGCCCATGTCGAGCACGAAGACCTCGCCCTTGCCGGCGCCGATGTCGCCCGCGCGGATCACCATCTGCACCGCCTCGGGGATGGTCATGAAGTAGCGGGTCATCTCGGGGTGGGTGACGGTGACCGGGCCGCCGCGCTCGATCTGGCTGCGGAAGATCGGCACGACGCTGCCCGAGGAGGCGAGCACGTTGCCGAAGCGGACGCTGGCGAAGCGGGTGCCGGGATGCTTTCGCCCGGCCGACTCGACGATCCACTCGGCCATCGCCTTCGAGGCGCCCATCACGGTTTTCGGGTTGACCGCCTTGTCGGTCGAGATCAGGACGAAGCGCTCGACGTCGGAGGCGGCGGCGCTCTCGGCGGTGATCCGCGTCGCGATCGCGTTGTTGCGGACCGCCTCCAGCGGGTTGGCCTCCATCAGCGGCACGTGCTTGTAGGCGGCGGCGTGGAAGACGACGCTGGGCTTGAAGCGCTGCATCACCTCGAGCATCCGCCCCGGCTCCTTGCAGTCGGCGAGCACCGACTCGACGTTGGTGCAGTGGCGCTCCTCGACCATCTCGCGGTCGATCTGGAAGAGGTTGTCCTCGGCGTGGTCGAGCATCACCAGCAGGCGCGGCTTGACCTGGGCGATCTGGCGGCAGAGCTCGGAGCCGATCGAGCCGCCGGCGCCGGTGACGAGGACGATGCGGTCG